>JAFQFS010000087.1 GCA_017398585.1 Clostridia bacterium | reverse complement strand
ATAAAAACGCACTTATACAAGCGCCTATTTTCTGATTCACCAAATTTAAACGATTTTGTCAAGCTGGAAAACACTGCTGAAAATATAACATCCATGAAAGCCCCGTACACAATCGGTGTTGTTCCGTATATTTCCGGCGGTGCATCGTTCATTTCTGAGTCTCTGTCCCTCGTTGCTTCCGATTTTGAAATTCAAAAGGGAACCGAATTATTCAATCGCGCGGAAACAATTTCATCAATAAAAAAATTGTGCGATCCCAATGTACGCATTGTCCTTACCTTCATGTATTCCCAAGCCTGTCAAAAAGCAATCGGTGGTCTGGAACATCAGCATAGTTCTTTTGATATGCATGGTGATGATTTTTTACTTGAGGAAATTTGTACTTCCTGCAATTTAACGGAAGACGAAACATTAAATGCAATAGAAAAACTGAATGCAATTCACCTCATTGATGTCTCTTCTGAAAACAATCAAATAAAATATCATTTCAATATCACCAAAGGAATTGAAACCGCTGTCATATTCAACGTTCTGAAACGATGGAGCATGGAATCTTTCGCATTCGGATGCGGATACATTGTGGGACACCGTGCATGGTAGACAGTCAAATAACATACAAAAGCCGAGGTTCACAAACCTCGGCTTACGTTTACCCTGCCGCATCCAGCATATTTTCGATAAAAATCCCATACCCCTTCGTCGGGTCATTGATAAGCACATGGGTAACCGCACCGACGAGCTTACCGTCCTGGATGATCGGTGACCCCGACATCCCCTGAACAATCCCGCCGGTTTTCTCCAGCAACTCCTGATCCGTTACTTCGATCGAAAAACAGCGGTTGTCGGTTTCCGATACCGCATGACGGATATCGGTAATATTGATCGAGTATTTCTGCGGACTGTTGCCGTCGAGGGTACACCAGATATACGCCTCGCCGGAACGGATCTCTCTCTGTTCTGCAACCTCTGCCGTTTCCGGGATTTTATCCCACGGCACATTCGACAGAACTCCGTACACCCCGCACGGTGTATTCCCGAGCAGAGCGCCGGATTTATCTGAAGTAAAATATCCCTTCAGTTCCCCCGGGGTTCCGGATATTCCTTTGTTTACGCCCGATATCATGACATCCACCACCGTTCCGCGCTTCATCTCCAACAGTTCCCCGCTCTCCATATCACAGATTCCGTGTCCGAGACCGGCAAACTCTCCGGTGTCGGGCAGAATGTACGTCACGGTACCGATTCCGGCCGTTGTATCGCGGATCCACATACCGGTTTTTCGTTTTCCGTCTTCTTTCGCAACGGAAGGTACAAACGAAACCGTATTTTCATCGCCGCCGCGCAGGTAGGTCACATCAATTGTGTCAGCCGCATTTTCCACTATTCCGATAAAATCTCCCGCCGTCTCCACGTTGTTTCCGTTAACATGTGTAATAATATCGTTGATCTGCAGCCCAGCATCCTGAGCCGGTGTTTCGATGCCGTTTTCCGTTTCAATTTCTGTAAATCCTACAATCAGGATCCCCTGTGAGTAAAATTTGACCCCGAACGGCATACCGCCGACACACACGCTCTCCGGTATCTTTCCTTCCGCCGCGGCAGGCGGTGCTGCCGTAAAGACCACACACAGCGAGACCAGCAGGGCTGCTGTTTTTCTGTATCTATTTTTCATTTTATATTCTCCCGATTTTCGCTCGCGTCATAACACAGGCACGTGTTATATAATTTGCTCGATCGTGAAAATATTATGTGTTGCAATATTTTGAAACGATGAAAATGATAAAACTGCAGCTCCGTTTCAGCGGAACTGCAGTTTTTCTGTTTTCCTGAATTATTCTTCGCAGTTTTCCCAGTTGTGGTAAACGTTCTGAACGTCGTCGTCGTCGTCCAGATGTTCAAGAAGAAGATTCATATTCTTGATCGCATCTTCATCGTCGAGAGTGATGTAGTTCTGCGGAATCTTGTCTTCTTCTGCGGATTCAACCTTGTAGCCGAGCTTTTCGAGTTCTTCGCGGATCGCGTAGACATCGCCCGGTTCGGTGGTGATTTCGAAGCTGTCTTCGTCGGAGGAGAAGTCTTCCGCGCCTGCTTCGAGAGCTGCTTCCATAAGTTCATCTTCGTCCGCGTTTTCGTTGTCTTCACGGAGAAGGATGATTACGCCTTTATCTTCAAACATATAGGATACGCAGCCGGTTGCGCCGAGGTTTCCGCCGTACTTGTCGAAGTAGTGACGTACGTTGGACGCGGTACGGTTCTTGCTGTCGGTTGCGGTTTCAACGATAACAGCAACGCCTGCCGGGCCATAACCTTCGTAACGGATTTCTTCGTACTGAACAGAGTCTGCACCGAGCGCCTTCTTGATGGCACGTTCGATGTTATCGTTCGGAACATTGTTCGACTTTGCCTTTGCGATCAGGTCACGGAGCTTGCCGTTGGTGCTGGGATCGCCGCCGCCGTCGCGTACGCAGATTGCGATTTCCTTACCGATTCTGGTGAAGATCTTACCCTTCGCCGCGTCAGTCTTTGCCTTCTTATTCTTGATATTATTCCATTTGCTGTGTCCAGACATTTTCAGACCTCTTTATTCTAATAAAATATGGTTCATTGGGGAGGGGACTTTTTGGAAAAAGTCCCCTCCCCAAACCCCACCTTCAAAAACTTTTATACAAATATAAGGACAAAGTTTTGTGCAGATCTAACGAGAAATCTGCACTGTTCTTTGTATCTATACCCGTATAAAGTTTTTTGAAAGGGGCTTGGGGAAAACTTTTTTCCAAAAAAGTTTTCCCCGAATTTTTTATAGTTTAAATCTTCTCCGGCGTCTTCATGCAGATGAGGTGAAGTGCGGTGCCGAGGACCGTCTTGGCTGCCTTGGTGAGGCGGACACGGAACTGGCGCTGTTCTTCTTCCTCTGCCGTGAGGATCGGGCAGTCGCGATAGAAACGGTTGAACGCGGTACATACGTCGATGACGTAGCGGGTGATGTTGGAAGGTTCGTATTCTTCGATTGCGTTAGCAACGATTTCCGGGAAACGGGACAGCGTCTTGAGGAGAGCTGCTTCACTTTCGCTCGTCAGCTTTCCTTCACCTTCACTGACCACGCCCGCTGCCTTTTCGAGGATGCTGCAGGTTCTCGCGTAGGTATACTGCGCGTAGGGACCTGTGCTTCCGTCAAAGCTGAGCGCCTGTTCGAGCGTGAAGTTGATGTCCTTGATACGGCTGTTATACAGATAATTGAATACGATTGCGCCAATCCCGACTGCTTCCGCTACCGCTTCGCGGTTTTCGAGATCGGGGCTCTTTTCATTCATGATTTCGCTGACCTTTTCGATGGACAGGCGGAACAGGTCACGGAGAAGAACCACGTTACCGGTACGGGTTGCGAGCTTTGCGCCGTCGATGGATACGGTACCGTAAGGTACGTGAACCAGCTTGTCGCTCCAGTCGTAGCCCATCAGTTCCACAACCTTGAACCACTGTGCAAAGTGGAGGCTCTGTGCGGAAGAGGTGACGTAGATGCACTTGTCGAAATCGTAGGTATTCTTGCGATATACGGCAGCGGCAATGTCACGGGTGGGATACAGAGTGGATCCGTCCTTCTTGAGGATGAGGCACGGCGGCATATTGTAGTCCGACAGATCGACAATGGAAGCACCTTCATCCATCTTCAGAAGACCGGTTTCGCGGAGCTTTTCGACCTGTGCGGGCATTTTGTCAGTATAGAAGGATTCGCCCTTGAAGGAGTCGAAGGTAACGCCGAGAAGGTCGCAGGTCTTCTTACATTCCTCAAAAGAAACTTCCACGAACCATTTCCAGAGAGCGAGGTTTTCTTCGTCGCCCTCTTCGAGCTTATGGAATTCGGCTCTTGCTTCGTCCTTGAGTGCGTCGTTGTCTTCGCATTCGTTGTTGTAGCGGACGTACAGCTTTACGAGTTCGTCAACGCCGCCCTTTTCGATGGTTTCGCGGTCGCCCCACTTCTTGTATGCGGCGATCTGCTTGCCGAACTGGGTACCCCAGTCGCCGAGGTAGTTGATCCCGACACAGTTATAGCCCACGAACTGGTGAAGCAGCTTGAGGGAATGACCGATGACGGTCGTACCGAGATGACCGATATGGAAGGGCTTCATCAGATTCGGAGAACAGTAGTCAAGAACGACGGTCTTGCCTTCCCCGATGTTGCTGGAACCGAATTTCTCACCCTTTTCTTCGATTTCGGTGAGAACATGTCCGGCGAGGTAACCGTCGGAAATCTTGAAGTTCAGATAGCCGCCGACTGCCTGGGACGTGCCGGCTTCAAAGTCTGCGGTTTTTTCCGCCAGTGCCGACGCAATTTTCGGAGGAGCCATACGCATGAGCTTCGAGAGACGGAAGCACGGGAACGCAACGTCACCCATCGACGTATCCGGGGGATATTCGAGCATAGTCACGATGTCTTCCACGGTGAATCCGGCGTCCGGAACGAGCGCACCGATGGCTTCACTGATTTTTTTTGCGGTGATATATTTGAAATTCTGCATATTTGCTTTTGCTCCGAGTGATTGGTTATAAATTATTTCTGAGTGGAGTTTTTATGAGCGTCCAGAACGCTGTGGATCTTCTTCACGGGGTTCAGGAGAGTGCTGATGGAGCGGTCCTGATTGAGGGTGTCGATCATGAGCGCAACGTACTTGCACATATTGACTTCGCCGTACCATTCTCTGTCAAGAAGGCCTTCCGGCTGGTAGATCAGGTTGGTAGTAAAGCACTTGGTGAAGAGGCCTTCTTCGTATGCCTTGTCCATCACGCCGAAACCGTTGGTGAACAGACCGAAGGTCACAAAGAAGAAGATGCGCTTCGCGCCCTTTTCCTTGAGCTGACGTGCAACGTCGATGATGGAGTCACCGGAGGAGATCATGTCGTCGACAACGATCACGTCCTTGCCGCGGACATCCTTACCGAGATATTCATGCGCTTCGATCGGGTTCTTGCCGTCGATGATAACGGAATAGTTGCGTCTCTTATAGAACATACCGAGTTCGATGCCCATAACGGATGCGTAGTACATCGTACGGGAGATCGCACCTTCGTCGGGAGAAATGATCATGATATCATCATGAGAGAGGGAGATATCGGGAACATTCCTTACCAGAGCCTTGATCATCTGGTATGTAGGACGTACATTGTCAAAGCCGGTCAGCGGGATCGCATTGCTGACGCGCGGGTCATGTGCGTCGAACGTAAGGATATTGGAGACACCCATATTCACGAGTTCCTGAAGAGCAAGTGCGCAGTCAAGGGATTCACGGGTGGTACGCTTGTGCTGTCTGCCTTCGTACAGCATGGGCATGATCACGGTGATACGGCTTGCCTTACCACCGATCGCAGCGATGGTTCTCTTCAGATCCTGGAAATGATCGTCGGGACTCATGGGAACGTTCTGACCGTACATACGGTAGGTGACGCCGTGGTTGAAACAGTCGGAGATGATATAAACGTCGTGGCCTCTCATGGAAGTATGGATAAGGCCCTTGGCTTCACCGGAGCCGAATCTCGGGCAGTCCGCCATATTGATAAAAGTGATGTCTTCGTCGTGGCTGCGCCATTCACGGAGATAGTAGTCCACCTGGTCAACGAATTTTTCGCATCCTCGCATACCGATGACGGAGAGTTCTCCGTATAAGCTGTCACTCATAAAATACCCCTTTATTTTTAATTATTTTTTTGTTTCCGCCCATCGAAAAAGACGGCAGTATAACTTTATTATTATTATAACATATATTTACGTAATTTTGAACATTTTAATAAAAATTTTCGGTAGCTATATCCATAGAAATCCGTCCGGATTCCCGTAAATTTTATATGAAATTTGACAACAACGGACAATTTTCCGCCGTTCCTCCGGTCAGATTCCAAGAATAATGGAAGCAACTCGGAAATACAGAAGAAGCGATACCGCGTCGCAGATCGTGGTGATGAACGGGCTCGCCATGACAGCGGGGTCAAATCCGATGCGCTTTGCGATCACGGGAAGAATGCCGCCGATGAATTTCGCGACGACGACGGTCAGGCTGATCGTGAGCGATACCGTCAGCGCCACGCCGATGGTCACGTTGTCGACCGCCAGCATTTTCAGGAAATTGACGACCGCAAGGGTGATGCCGCAGAGGATGGAGACGCGGAATTCCTTCCAGACGATCTTCAGAATATCGCTCATCCGGACTTCGCCGATGGAGAGGCTTCGGATAATGGTGACGGATACCTGTCCGCCCGCATTCCCGGCGGTACCCATCAGCATCGGCATGAAGGCGATCAGCGCGCCGTTGGCGGTGAGCTGTCCTTCAAAATACTGGAGGATCTTGCTGGTGAACACCGACGAGATCATAAGGAACAGCAGCCACGGGATGCGCATTTTCCAAGTTTCGAAGACTGTCGTTTTGAAGTAGGTCTTTTCGGACGGCGTGATCGCCGCCATGATCTCGATGTCCTCGGTGCTTTCGTCTTCAATAACAGTCAGTGCGTCGTCACTGGTAACGATCCCGACGAGGCGGTTTTCGCCGTCGGTGACCGGAAGTGCAACGAAGCCGTATTTTTTCATGGTCGCGACAACGGATTCCCGGTCTTCCAGAACGTTTGCCGCGATCACTTCGGTTTCCATGAGATCGTCGACCACTGCGTCCTCGTCGTCACTCATAATGAGGTCCTTGACGGAAATAACGCCGATCAGATGACGGCTGGCGTCGGTGACGTAGCAGTCGTACACCGTTTCCTTTTCGACGCCGGATTCCCGGATGTTCCGGTAAACCTGTTCCCTGGTCATCCACGCTTTGAGTTCTACAAACTCGGTGGTCATGATGGTACCCGCACTGTTTTTCGGATAGCGCAGGATCATGTTGACCTCTTCCCGCTTTTCGTACGGCGTATTCTTGATGATACGCTTGACCACGTTCGCGGGCATTTCCTCGATGATGTCAACCATATCGTCCACGAACAGACCTTCGATGACGTTCCAGAGTTCGCGGTCGCTGAATTCGTTGATCAGGGTCTCCTGTACCTCCGTTTCGAAATAGGCGAAGCATTCCGCCGCCGTCTCCTTCGGAAGCAGACGGAACAGGATCGGAATATCGTCTTCCGGAAATTCCCCGAGAAGGACGGCAATGTCGGCCGCCTGCAGTTCCATCATCGTACTTCGGAGCGCCATATAATCCTTATTGGTCAGCAGTTCCTGAATTTTGGTAACCAGTTCTTCCTGGATTTCATCCATCATATTACGCTCCTCCTTGCTGTTTTGGGTACGTAGATTATTCCGCCGCAGCTTCTTCGGCGGTCTGAATGAGTTTTGTGACGGCTTCCGTCATATCGTCCGCCTTGAATGCGGCAGTTCCGACGACAAACACGTTCGCTCCGGCTCTGGTACATTCCGCAATGGTCGCGGGTGCTACGCCGCCGTCCACCTGAATTTCACATTCCGGCTTATTGGCGTCGAGATAATCGCGGATCTCGCGGACCTTCGGCATCATGTCCGCCATAAATTTCTGACCGCCGAAACCGGGTTCGACCGTCATGACAAGAACCATATCAATGTAGGGCACAAACGGGAACACGTCCGACGCCGGATACTTCGGCTTCAGAGAAACGGCGGCGTTCATGCCGAGAGATTTGATGTATTTGAGGGTTTCGATCATTTCGTTCGGTTCCAGTGTGTCGGAATGGAGCGTGATCGAGGAAGCACCCGCCTTTTTCAGCGTATCAATGTAATCACACGCGCGCACAGTCATCATATGTACGTCGAGCGGGAGATCGGTAACGGCATGAATCTGTTTGATAATGTCGAAGCCGAAGCTGATGTTGGGCACATACACACCGTCCATGACGTCGCAGTGCAGCATAACGGCACCGGATGCTTCGGCACGGCGGAGTTCATCTTCCAAGTGGAGGAAGTCTGCGGCGAGGAGAGAGGGGGCGATTTTCATTTCCATAATTGATACCTGCTCTGTTCTTTAAAATAGATGATCTGCGGAACCTCCGGTGACCGGAATCGTTCCGGATGCATACACTGTTTCTGACGGGATACCCGTCTGACCCAGTATTCCGATCGGAGGCTTCCCACGGAAGTTCAGAATATAGGATGTTGGAAATCGGGACGGTTTCCGGTCGTTTGCCTGAAATGCGTCGGATGTCCGGACTCCGGCGCATTTTTATTCGGCGAGAAGACAGACGGCGTGTGCGGAGATTCCTTCTCCGCGGCCGGTGAAGCCCATTTTTTCTTCGGTTGTTGCCTTTACGTTGACCCGTTCGCGCGGGATGTCCAGCACATCCGCAACGGACGTGCGGATATCTTCGATGTAGGGGGACAGCTTCGGTTTCTGTGCGACGATGGTCATATCGGCGTACTCGACGGTCAGGTTCTTACGTTCGAGAATCGCAGCTACCTCGCGCAGGAGGATGCGGCTGTCGATGTTTTTGTAAGCATTGTCGCTCGGCGGGAACTGATAACCGATGTCGCGTTCGCCTGCGGCGCCGAGAAGTGCATCCATCAGAGCATGAAGAAGGACATCGCCGTCGGAATGTGCGAGAAGACCTTCGTCCGATTCGACCGTCACACCGCCGAGAACCAGTGGTTTATCGGTACAGAACCGATGTGCGTCATATCCATGTCCGATCCTCATGCTTCCACCTTCCCTTTCGCTGTTTTTTCGCGGATATCAAGGATCATTTCCGCCATCAGGATGTCATCCGGATAGGTCACCTTGATGTTGAACCGTCCGGTATCGACGAGTTTCACCGCGAAGCCAAGACGTTCGCAAAGCATGCAGTCGTCCGTTGCCATGACGTGATCCTTGACTGCCATGTAAGCGGCGGCACGGTACATGTCCGCCATGAAGACCTGCGGGGTCTGTACGAGCCAGGTGTTTTCCCGGTCGATCGTTTCGGTGATGGTGTTCGCGCCGTTGGTCTTTTTAATCGTGTCGACGACCCGTCCCGCACATGCTGCGGCACCGCTGACATACGCCGCTTCCATCACAGCTTCGATGTTGTCCGGGGTAATCAGGCAGCGCGCAGCGTCGTGGATAGCGACAAAATCACACGCGGGATTGACCGCATCGAACCCCAGCTTTGCAGATTCCTGGCGGGTCGATCCGCCTGCAACTACTCTGGTCAGCTTGGTGATCCCGTGGTCGCGGAGAATTTTTGTACAGCCCTCGATGTCGGCGGCACGCGTCACAACGACGATCTCGTGGATCTCCGGCGACTGTTCAAACGCCATCGCGCTCCGCACCATGACAGGAAGTCCGCGGATTTCGATAAACTGTTTGGCACGGTCATCGTTCATCCGCGATCCGTTTCCGGCTGCCAGAAGAACGGCGGAGTTGAATCGTTTTTTTCCGCCGGCAGCACGGATCAGTGAAGACAGTTTTCCCATAGTAACCTCATTTTCCATAATATCTTTGCATTTATTATACCACAGAATCAGGTAATTTTATATAATATATTGTAAAAATTTCATCGCCGCACCGGCATTGATTTTCGGGATTCTGTATGGTATAATAGAGAAAAAACGGAGGTATTTATGGATTACAATCAGCTTGAACCCAAAAAAGTATTTGCCTACTTCAAAAATATATCCGACATTCCGCGCGGTTCCGGAAACGAAGAAGCCGTCGCGAAGTATGTTTTCGATACCGTCACCGCGCTTGGTCACAAAGCCGTGATGGACGAAGCGAACAATGTGTTCGTCCGTGCGAAGGCGGCTCCCGGTTATGAAGACCGTACGCCGATCATGATGCAGGGACATCTTGACATGGTATGTGAAGCGAACCGTTCGACGAAGCACGATTTTCTGACCGATCCGATCCGCCTTCTTCTCGACGGTGACCGTCTCCATGCGGACGGAACGACCCTCGGTGCGGACGACGGCGTTGCCGTTGCGGTCATGCTGGCAATTCTTGATTCGCCGGAACTTCCCCGCCCGGAACTCGAATGCCTGTTCACCACCGACGAAGAAACCGGTCTGACCGGAATGCGTGCGTTTGATCCGTCCTGTGTCAAATCCCGCCGGATGATCAACCTCGACTCGGCGACGGAGGGAGAAGCGATCGTCTCCTGTGCGGGCGGCGTCCGTTCGCATGTGTACTTCCCGTACGAAACCGTACCGGTTCCGGAAAATTACACCGTCTGCACGCTGTCCGTCGGCGGACTGTTCGGCGGTCACTCCGGTGAGGACATCCATCTCGGACGCACCGGTGCGATTTCGGCGTTTGCACGTCTGCTCTATGCGGCGCAGAAGGTCTGTGACATCCGTCTGACCAATATAACCGGCGGCAGCCGCGACAACGCGATCCCGCGCGAATGTTCCGCGGATGCGGCGGTATCCGACTATGCAGCGTTTGAAACGGCGGTACGTGCGGAGGAAGCCAAAATCCGCGCGAAGCTTGCGGCGGATGACGAAAAGTTCTGCGTCACGCTGTCCCCTGCTGCTGCCGATGCGTTCCTGACGGCGGAATCCTCCGCGAAACTCGTCGAACTGCTGCGGATCCTCCCGAACGGCGTTCACGAAATGGACCGTCTGATCCCCGGCCTGGTGGAAACCTCCTCCAACCTCGGCGTGATCCGTCCGGCGGAAGCGGAAAACACGTATGAGATCGTGGTTCTGTCCCGCTCCTCCGTTGAGTCGAAGATCGACGATCTGGAACACCGCGTCGAATGCGCGGCACTGCTCGCGGGCGGTACGTTTGAACACATCAACCGGTACCCCGGATGGGATTTCACGGTTGGCTCATCCCTTCAGCAGCTGTTCCTTGATACGTATTACAATCTCTTCGGCAGAAGAGCGCAGATTCTCGGCATCCATGCCGGTCTGGAATGCGGTCTGCTGAAGAACAAGGTTCCGGACATGGATATGATCTCCATCGCCCCGAACATCCGCGACCTGCATTCCCCCGACGAAAGCCTCTCGGTTTCTTCGATGGCACGCGTCTGGAAGCTGGTCTGCGAAATGCTGAAAAACGCCTGAATCCCTGTAAAACGGCACCCGGCTTCTACTGCAAGTCGGGTGCTTTTTTTGCGTCCGCGCGAATATAATGGAGCATATTTATGATTCGGAAGGTGTACGAAGACAATGAACGATACGTTAAAATATACGTCCGGAAGAAATTTACGCGCGGAAAAACAGGCGGAGCGGCTGAAAATCCCCTCTGCCTCCTGCGGACTGACGGCGGAAGAGGTCCGAAAATCACGGGAGGAATTCGGTGAAAACACGCTTACCGTAAAGAAACAGGCGGGATTTTTCCGACAGTTTCTGCGGAATCTGAACGATCCGATCATCAAAATCCTCATCTGCGCGCTCATCGTCAACACAGCGTTTATGTTTTCCGACATGAACTGGGCGGAATCCGCCGGAATCGCGCTGACCGTGTTTATTTCCGCATTTGTCACAACTTTATCGGAACATTCCTCCGGTTCTGCATTCGAGAAACTGTACTCCACCCTCGGAGACACCTCCTGTCACGTTCTGCGGGACGGGACGGTAGCGGAGTGCATGATGTCGAAAATCGTGAAATACGACATTGTGCAGCTGTTCCCCGGGGACATGGTTCCGGCGGACGGCATTCTTCTGCGCGGATCGGTCACCTGTGATGAATCGCCGCTGACCGGCGAAAGCCATGAAGTGAGCAAATGGGCGGATGACGGCATTCTGGCGGAACTCCGCAGGAACGGCGGCCTTACGGAACCGATGAAAGCCGGAACGGGTTATGCCGTATTCCGCGGAAGCCATGTGGTATCCGGGGACGGGGTGATGCTGGTGACGGCGGTCGGGGACAGCACCATGTACGGCTCCATCGCGACCGAACTGGCGGATGACGCCGAAGTCAGTCCGCTGAAAATGAGACTGTCCGGACTGGCACGGACGATTTCAAAAATCGGGTACATCTCCGCCGGAATTGTCGCGGCTGTTCATCTTGCCGACGCGTTCTGGTTCGATGCAGGACAGAATCCGGCGATTGCACTGGAACGTCTGCGGGACATCCGTTTCGCCGCCGGTGAACTGGTACAGGCACTGACAATGGCGATCTCCGTTGTGGTCGTTGCGGTTCCTGAGGGACTGCCGATGATGATCACGGTCGTACTGTCCTCCAACATGAAGAAAATGCTGAAATCCGGGGTATTGGTACGGCGTCTGGTTGGAATCGAGACGGCGGGAAGCGTGGATATTCTCTTCACAGACAAAACAGGAACACTAACAACGGGCAAACTGACCGTTTCGAAAATCATCGCAGGAACCGGCGAATACAACTCGTATGCTTCCATCCCTTCCGGTATTGCGGATCGGATCCGTGAAGGGGCGCTCGCCTGCTCGACCGTCTTCAATCCGACGGAACGCGCCATTCATTCGTACATCGGGCTGAACAGCCGCCGGGCGGCTTTGCCGGATTCCGACCGGATCCCGTTTGATTCTGCCCGGAAGTATGCCGCCGCAAAATACAACGGGAAGGCTTATATTCGCGGAGCCGCCGAGTATATTCTACCCTTCTGCACGTCCTATCTTACGCCGGACGGGAAAACCCGTCCCTTTGACGAAGAAGAACGGCGGCGGATTGTGCAGAAAATTCAGTCGTACTCCGAACAATCCTGCCGCATCCTGCTTCAGGCGGAAGGAAAGGAAGAACTGTTCGGCAGCATAAAGAACAGCGGTCTTACCGGAACGGTACCGCTGACGTTTACCGCCCTGTTTGTACTCCGCGACGAAGTGCGGAAGGAAGCGCTTCCCGCAGTGCTGGAATGCCGCAGTGCCGGGATCAAAGTCGTCATGCTCACCGGTGACAACGATCGCACCGCCGCCGGAATCGCGCGCGAATGTGGGATTCTTCCAGAAAATTACCGGATCTTCGACAAAAACCACGGAATTGCACGCTATATCAGCGACCGTGCATCCGTGGTGATCGACGGTCAATCTCTGAAAGAGCTGAGCGACGCGGAACTGACCGAACTTCTGCCGTGCATCTGTGTTATTGCCCGGGTAACACCGACGGACAAAAGCCGTCTCGTGCGGATTGCGAAAGCGGCGGGACATGTGACCGGCATGACCGGCGACGGGATCAACGACGCGCCGGCGATCAAGGCAGCGGATGTCGGATTCGCGATGGGAAGCGGCACCGACGTTGCCCGTGAAGCCGGGGACATCGTAATCACGGACGACAATTTTGTTTCCATCACCAAAGCGGTTCTGTTCGGACGGACGATCTTCGAGAGCATCCGGAAATTTATCACGTTCCAGCTGACGATGAATCTGTCCGCCGTCGGAGTTTCCGTGATCGGACCGATGCTCGGGATCGAACGTCCGGTGACGGTGATCCAGATGCTGTGGGTCAACATCATCATGGACACTCTCGGTTCCCTTGCCTTCTCCGGTGAACCTGCGCTTGCCGAATACATGCTGCGTCCTCCGGTGAAGCGGGACGAACCCATTCTGAACCGTGCGATGGTGCGGCAGATCGTACTGAACGGAAGCTATGCCGTGCTGCTCTCCATGTTTTTCCTCGTCTCGCCGTCCGTGCGGCATATGTTCGGCGGATCGGCGGAATATCACCTCACGCTGTTCTTTGCCCTGTTTATTTTCATGGGAATCGGAATTGCGATGTGTACCCGCACCGGACGGATCAACCTGTTCGCAAACATCCGACGGAACGCGGCGTTTCTGCTGATTATGCCGGTCGTCGCCGCGGTTCAGCTGCTGATCATCTACTTCGGCGGAGAGGTGTTCCGCTGCGTCCCGCTGGACGGTCATGAGCTTCTGCTGTGTGCACTGTTCGCGTTTACTGTGATCCCTGTGGATACCATCCGGAAATGTGCGGGTAAGATTGCCTGCAGAACAAAATAAAACAAAAAAACGTGGAATCCGCACTCCACGTTTTTTCTGTTTTATTCCGATATTTATAAATCCCTTTAATCCATAGTTTCCGGTGTACATAAATGCCATTCACTTTGATATAATACGGCAATCCCCCCCTGTACCTTGGCATAAGGAGCATCAATTAATTCACGGCTGATATTCGTTTCTCCGTTTTCATCGGGAAAAGTATTTGTATATGATTGAACATATCCAATGATTGCACTTTCATCAACTTCTCCGGGCATCGGTTCATAGAATATTTCATAAAACACACCATCCACCATCAAACCCTGCATATGCACGGTTTCTGTTTCTTCGGTATACTCGGTAATATTCATTCCCGTTTCATCAATTTTGTAAATTGCCAGCGCCTCTAAACGACCGGACGAATTATCTCCTGTATTCCATGCCATAAGCACTCTGGCATATTCCCCTGCTACAAACGCCGAACATCCGGTTGCAGCTACAACCTCTGTTGAAACCTCAATTTTCGCTCCATCGGAAAGATTACTGTTTCCTACGTCAAACACTTCAAGCAACAGATATTCTTCATGAACTTCAAGCACTTTTGCAGAGAAAAAGTATTGCATTTTATTGTCACCCTGCCGTATATCTTCTATCTGTTCACAGCCAATCAATCCCAAAATACAGGTCAGCATCAGAAACAAGCTCACGTACTTTTTCATGAAAGATTCCTCCACATTTTTGTTCCAGTCCAAAAAGGTTTTGGAAAGGGGTTCGGGGAAAACCTTTTCCTTAAAAAGGTTTTCCCCGAGAAACCACATTTGTTAAATTAATCCCAGAGTTTTCAGGATAAAGATTCCGATAAAGATGGTCACGATGCACATCATCGTGGTCAGAAGCAGAATCTGCGCCGAAAGTTCATGGTCATTGTCCATTTTTTTCGACATGATGTAGCTGGATACCGCTGTGGGTGCGCCGAAGCAGATCAGGACAACACCGAGCGAAGGACCGCGGAGTCCGATCAGTGCGGCAGCCGTAACGGTCAGTACAGGAAGCAGTATGGTCTTCCCTGCCGCCGCCGTAACCGCATATCCGAGACGTCCGCGCAGGCTTTCCATCCGGAAGTTCGCACCGAGGCTGATGAGTGCCAGCGGAGTGGTCAGGTTGGAAAGATACTGCAGGGTCTTGTTCAACGCCGTTCCGAGCGGGATCTCGAACAGCATAAACGGCAGTCCGAGCAGTACCCCGATGATCAGCGGATTGGTCACAATGTTTTTCAGAATACCGCGCACCGCCTTCTTATCCAGCTTATGCGCAGCACTGTTCGAAAAGACCGACAGAAGAATGACCGAATAGGTATTGAACATCAGGATGACAAACGGCATGACAATCGCGATCGCCTGTGTCCCCGCCGTTCCGAACATGTTTTCCGCCAGCGGTACGCCGAGGATCGCAAAGTTCGACCGGCACATTCCCTGCACGAATGCCCCCCGCTTGGTCCGGTCACGCATCAGCAGTGCGGCCAGAACCGACACAAGCAGGAAACAGCAGGTAACGGAGATGACAAGAAATACGATCAGCCGGAAATCCAGACCGTCGGAAATCCTGCTTTTCGCCACTTCCAGAAACAGCATGATCGGCAGACCGACTTTGAACACCAGCCAGTCCGCGATCTCGGTGAACGACGCGTTCACCTTGTCCCATTTATTCAGAACGGCTCCGACTACCACAAGAAGGAAAATCGGCAGAACCGCGTTTATGCTGTAGGACAAATTCGAAAGCATGTTATATGGTCGCTTCCTTTCTATTCCGCATACTCCGTAAAGTATTCGTCGATCCCGTTCGCCAGAGACTGGGCGAATTTTTCCTGCCAGTTTTCGCTGACCATCTTCTGCGCATCGTTTTTATTGGTACAGAAGCCTACCTCCACCAGCGCGGACGGGGCATTTACCTGATTGCACAGAATAAAGGCATTGTACGGATCAAGTGACTGGTCAACGATCACCGGATCGGGATCGTCCGGCAGAGTCTTTTCAATCGCTTTGCCCATCAGCTCCGCAACCGTTCCTCCGACTTTTTTCACTTTGTTGGAACTGTCATAGTAGTAGATCCGGGAGCCTTCCGCATCGGGATTCTGGGCGGAGTTCACATGGATCGAAATAAAATAATCCATGGTGAGACTGTTTGCATAATCCGCACGTTCGTACGCATTGAAAATGTGATCGTTCACGGCCGCCGGAGGAAGATTTTCTCCATCATGCGTAAGCTTCGCCGTATAACCAAGCATGGCCAGATCTTCGCTGAGCTTCAGAGCAATGGCCATATTCACATCTTTTTCCAGAAGTCCGTCTGCAAGAATTCCATCTCCCGTACCGCCGTCCATAAAGCCATGACCGGGGTCGATGTAGATGATAATACCATTCGGTTCTTCGGCAGCCGGCATCACTCGTCCGACACCGACGCCGGGCTTCGCGGGAACAATCGTAACCGCAGCCGCCGGCTGATCTTCCGGGTTGTTTTCTTCTTTCTTTTCGTCTACGCCGCATGATGTGGCCTGGCACAGCAGAAGCGGTACCAGAGCCATCATCACAAGACGCGAAAGACGTTTTCTTATTGTTATCATTCCGCTGTCTTCCTGTCAGTTTAGGAAATCGGCCGGCAAGAAGCCGCCGTTCAGGAGATTGCTCACCTTATCGGTAAGGACAGCAACATCCAGCCCTCCGACTGCATGCATCGCGGAAATATCGTCTGTATAGCTGTTCAGTCCGAAGATCTGATAATTCCGGTTGCCTTCATTATAATGCATAATAATCGGGTCAATGCATACGTTTTCGAGGGTTATCTCGCCTTCGCAGAGAGTAATGTCAAGAGACAGGATCCCGCCGCAAAGATTTTCCGCCGTTTCGGCAGTTGCAACAAAATTTCCGAGGGAATATACCGCCAGTGCGGGGCTGCCGTCTCCGGTATCGAGCCATTCCGCACCGCCGAGCGTTTCGCCGGAACCGAGGATGATATCCGCTCCGGCTTTCGCCATCGTTCCGGCAAGATTCTTTTTCTGCTTGTCCGAAGTACCGGACTTCCAGTCCGCAGAAACGACAACAACATCGGCAGCGGAATCCGCATACTCAATATTGCTGACCATCTTATTCTTGACGCTTCCGTCGGCGGCAAGAAAAGCGATCGTGATTCCTTCCCTCTCAACGAAATACACACCGTCTTCCGTCCGTTTTTCGGAATGGATGTCGGCGATTCCGTATTCTGACATATCCTGCGGATAGTCCGCGGAACGGTCGGCTCCGGTGGTATCCAGAACCTCAAATCCGAGTTCCGCAAGAGCGGCGAGGGATTCGATCGGGGTCGTCTGATTTCTGTCCGTGCTGCCGTCCGGAGTGTACGGAGCGGCTGCCGCAGAGTAGTTCCCTACGGCAATGTCCGCATCATGGATTGTACGGTAGACGCCGGAATAGATCTTGAGAAAACTGTATGTACTTCCCTCTGCCGCACGGTTGGCGGCATCGGCGATGATTGCTTCGTCGATCCGGACATCTCCGGTTGCGGCAAGAGAGACCACGGTTTTCGGTGCTTCTTCTTTTTTTATGATTTCAAACTGGTGCTGTTCTTCTGTTCGGATTTCGACATTGTTTGCACGTTCGGCAGGAGCGAGCATCATGGTCGTATCGGCTTCCCCTCTGGTCACTTCCTCCGCGGCGTCACGCATTTCGATGACGCCGCAGGAAGTGAGGGAAAGCATGGACAGACACAGCCCTGCCGCCGCACATTTAGAAAAATAATTGCGATAATTATTAATCATATTCCTCTTATCGAGCAGATAATACTTCTCTTTCGTACTTCTTCATTTCAGCGATCCAGCTGTCACCAACGGATACGTTCTGAGCTTCGCAGTATGCGTTCCAGACTGCGCCGAACGGGAGGGTCTTGATTTCTTCAAGATATGCGAGACGGGAGGTGTAGTCGCCTTCCGCTTCGAACTTCTGGAGCATTGCAACCGGTTCGAGAGCTGCCCAGAGAAGAGCCTTCTGCATGTTTCTGGAGCCGATTGCCCAGCATGCGATACGGTTGATGGAGCCATCGAAGAAGTCGAGACCGATGTTGACTCTCTTTTCGAAGCCGCCGCGCTTGATTTCGGTAGCGATTGCACGGAGTTCGTCGTCGAAGATGACTACGTGGTCACTGTCCCAGCGAACGGGGCGGGACACATGGAGCATAACGGCCTTGAGGTAGGTGAGAACGCCGGAGATCTTGTCGGAAACGAGTTCGGTCGGATGATAGTGACCGGTATCGAGGGTGAGGAGCTTATCGTGCTTCATTGCGCAGCCCATGTAGAATTCGTGAGAACCGATGGTGCAGCTTTCGGCGCCGATACCGAATACCTTGCTTTCAACCGCTTCCTGGGTATATTCTTCGTTGAGCTTTTCTGCGAAGATCTGATCGTAGGAGTCAGCGAGGTAGGATCTGGTGAGCGCACGGTTTACGGGAGTATCCTTGAATCCGTCCGGAACCCAGAAGTTGTTCATCGCGGTCTGACCGAGTTCACGGCCGAAGTATTCGGCAACGTGACGGGAGTTGATACCGTGTTCGATCCAGTACTTACGGATCGCGGGGTCGCTGTGGGACAGGGTGAGACCGTCTGCGGACAGCGGATGGGAGAAGAAGGTGGGGTTATAGTCGAGACCGAAGCCCTTTTCCTTCGCCCACTGTACCCAGGAAGTGAAGTGTTCCGGACCGATTTCGTTTCTTTCTACCTTCTTGCCTGCTGCATCGAGATAGATCGCGTGAAGAGCGAGCTTCTTCTTGCCGGGGATGAACTTTGCGGCAAATTCAAAGTCTGCACGGAGTTCGTCGAGGGTACGTGCCTTGCCCGGGTAGTTACCGGTGGACTGGATACCGCCGGTGAGGTCGCCGTCCGGATTCTCGAAACCGGCAACGTCGTCACCCTGCCAGCAGTGGATGGATACGGGAGTTTCCGCAACGGACTTCATTGCAGCATCTACGTCTACGCCGTACTTTGCGTAAATTTCTCTTGCACATTCGAGTGCCTTCTGAGTGCTCATAATTCTGTTCTCCTTTTATGTATATCAGATGGTTTTGAAACGTCTTATTCGCCGATGATCTTGAGGAAACGCGCGTATGCTTCGTCCCATGCGGCTGCGCTTTCCATATCGGGTTCGTATTCCTTGATGTCGGTGGAATTGCGGATAATGCGGCGTGCTTCCCACATATCCTTGATCTCGCCGGATGCGATGCACTGCATTGCGATGTTGCCGAGCGCGGTTGCTTCCACGGGACCTGCGCATACCTTGCGGTGAGATGCGTCCGCGGTGAACTGGGACAGCATTTCTTCCTTGGTACCGCCGCCTACGATGTTGATGACGGGGTATTTTCTGCCGGTGAGTTCTTCAAGCTTTTCTGCCGTCCAGCGGTAGCGGAGGGAGAGAGATTCGAAGATGCAGCGTACGATTTCGCCCACGGTCTGGGGAACGTACTGACCGGTCTTTTCGCAGTATTCGCGGATACGTCTGGGCATGTTGCCTGCGGTTGCGAAAAGCTGATCGTCCGGGTCGATGAAGCACTGGAACGGCTTGGACGCGAGTGCCATTTCGGACAGTTCGTCGAAGCTGTACTTGGTGCCTTCACGGGTCCACTGACGTCTGGATTCCTGTTCGATCCAGAGACCCATGATGTTCTTGAGGATGCGGATGGTACCGAATACGCCGCCTTCGTTGGTGAAGTTGTACTTTGCGGAGAGTTCGTTGATGACGGGAGTCTTGGATTCGATGCCCATCAGCGACCATGTACCGCTGGAGATGTAGAGGAAGTCTTCGTCTTCTGCCGGTACTGCAAGAACTGCACTTGCGGTATCGTGGGAAGCGACCTTGATCACCTTTGCGCCGGTATTGCCGGTTTCTTCTTCGATTGCGGGGAGAAGCGCGCCGAGTTCGGTGCCGGGTTCAACCACTTCGCAGAGGAGCTTTTCCGGGAAGCCGAACTTTGCAAGGAGATCCTTCGCATAGTCTCTCTTTTCCGCGTCGAGAACCGCGCCGGTGGAGGCGATGGTATATTCGGTCTTCTTTTCGCCGGTCAGCATGTAGCCGAGAAGGTCGGGCATGAACAGCATGGTTTCCGCATTTTCGACAACCCACGGATGGTCGCGGAGGTCTGCCGCGATCTGGTAGATGGAGTTGAGGTTGAGGGACTGGATGCCGGTTACGCCGTAGATTTCGCTGAGAGGAGCATACTTTTCAAAGACGTAGTCCTGGATGCCTTCGGTACGGACATCGCGGTAGTTGTAGGGGTTGGAGAGAAGCGCGCCGTTCTTGTCGAGGTAGCCGTAGTCAACGCCCCAGGTGTCGATACCGATCGTATCCACGCCGCCTGCGTGCGATGCGTTCAGGATGGCCGTCTTGATTTCAAACAGGATACGGAGGGTATCCCAGTAGAAACCGGTGGGGAGCATAACGGGGTCGTTGGAGAAGCGGTGGATTTCTTCCAGAGTGATCTTTTCGCCGTCGAACTTACCGATGATGCCGCGTCCGCTGGAGGCACCGAGGTCGATGGCGAGCATTTTCTTGTGAGCCATAAGTATCAAGTCCTTTCTTGAATAGGTGGAGTTCTCGGGGAAAACTTTTTTGAAAAAAAGTTTTCCCCAAGTTGTCTCGGCAACTTGTAACCCCATTTCAAAAAACTTTATACTGAACAGATGGACAAGATATGTGCAGAATTGAAGTCACAAAATTCTGTTGGCAGTGCAGCCGGTTTGGTATTCTGAATCTGCACCCGGCTTTGTCTGTCCATTCGTTGAAAAGTTTTTGAGAAGGGGTTCGATCGAGACTTGCAAGGCAAGTCTCAGGGGAACATTTTTTCAAAAAGTTTCTCCCCCGTAAAAAAACACAACAATTAACCCTGTTCTGCGGTTCTCGGGATGCAGTAACGAAGGTTTGTGATTGCTGCGGCGAATGCCTCTGCCGAAGTTGCGTACGTGTTTGCGACCTTGGTGTCATTGCCGAGCTTGTCAAGGCCTGCGAATACGCGGAGATGCGGTTCAACGGTGAGGATGAAATCGCCGGTGTGTACTCTATTGATGACCGCAAGGATTTCCGGAATGCCGCCGATGCCCTGGCCTGCCGGAACGATCGTACCGTTGCGGAGTGCATCCTTGATGTGCATGTAGGTGATATGGGTCTTCAGAAGTTCATATGCGTACGGGAAGGGTTCGACGCCGCAGATGATGAAGTTGGCGGGATCGAACACGCAGCCGAGACGACCGTCGAATTCCTTCAGGAGTTCGAGGCAGCGGTCCGCGTTATCACCGTAGATGCCTCGTTCGTTTTCGTGGCACATCTTGACACCGTATTCGTCTGCGATATCAAGCATGATGCCGAGACGTTCGATCACTTCATTGCGGTATTCGTCGTACTTTCCGTCCGGAATGTAGAAGGAGAACATACGGATTCTGGGAGTCTGGAGAATACCGGCGATTTCACAGGTATTCTTGACCTTTTCGATGTGTTCTTCCATGGAATCGGTGATCTTGATCTTACCGAGCGGAGAACCGACTGCGGATACGGCGATGCCTGCCGATTCAAGCTTCTTGTGAACGTCCGCCGCCTGAATCGGGGTGAGATCGGATACGTTGATTCCGTCGACACCGCGAAGTTCGATCATTCTCACTTTGTTTGCGATCAGCCCTTCGATCTGTTCATCGAACACCGAAGAATATTCATCGGCAAATGCGCTGAATCTGTATTTTACCATAGTTGCCTCCAATGGTTTCACGGATATAAAAATTTTCTGTATTATTATAACATTTCCCTGTGCTTTTTTCAATGGAATACGAATGAATTTTATTTACTTTTAAAAATTTCGCAAGCAAAATTTATCAAAAAGCGCGCTTTTTTTCTCCGTATTCCGGGAAACGCCTTACATTTCTACCACTGTAACACCGTAATCGCCTTCGCCGTACTGACCGGGGCGGTAGGATTTCACGCGGCTGTCGCTCTTGAATCTGTTCCAGAGAGCATTGCGGAGCGCACCGGTTCCCTTGCCGTGGATGATGGTCACGCTCTTGATTCCGGCAACGATGGCGTCGTCGAGATAGCGGTCGACCACAAACCATGCTTCGTCGCCGATCATGCCGCGGACGTCGCATTCGGGCTTGAAGTTTCTCGTGACGGCGGTACGGATGTTGGACTGACGGCGAGCTGCCGCCTTTGCTTCGCTTTCCGCGCCTTCGATGAGCTTCAGATCCTTGACGGAGATACGCATCTTGATCGCACCCATGCTCACATTGACGTTTCCGCTCTTGTCGGGATTGTCAAGAAGGGTTCCCTGCGTGCCGAGGGTACGGTGGACAACGCGGTCGCCCTTGACCAGATCGCGCGGGAGGACATAGTCTTCGTCCACGGGAGCACTCGTCACGGGATTGCTGGTATTTTCGTAATCGCGTACTTTCTGACGGACGGACTTCTTCGCTTCCGCGAGCTTTTCGCCGAGGCGTTCGGATTCGCGCTGCTTCTTGACTTCTTCAAGCTGGGAGAAGACGTAATCGCTTGTTGCACGTGCACCGGAAAGGAGTTCTTCCGCTTTCTTGCGCATGTTCTCGGCTTCCTTTTCCGCTCCGGCGAGCTTCTTTGCGAGTTCCGCTTCTGCCTTTTTGCGGTATTCTTCGAATTCGCGGGACGCCTTTTCGGCGGCGGCTTTTTCGGCTTCCAGTTCACTTCTCGTACGTTCGAGCTTTTCGAGGACTGCTTCAAAATTGCGGGAGCCGGTGTCGACGAACTGTCCGGCACGCTTGACGATGACCGGGGACAATCCGAGCTTTTCCGCAATGGCGAACGCGTTGGACTTACCTGGAGTACCGACGATCAGACGGTAGGTCGGACGGAGAGTCGCGACGTCGAATTCGCAGGATGCGTTGGTGACCTTTTCGGTCTCGAGAGCGTAGGCTTTGAGTTCGGCGTAGTGGGTGGTCGCCGCGCAGAGAGTTCCGGTGATGCGGGTCTCTTCGAGGATCGCCATCGCAATTGCGGCACCTTCGACCGGGTCGGTACCGGAACCGAGTTCATCGAAGAGGACGAGGGAATCCTCGGTCATATTATCAATGATGGAAACGATGCCCTTCATGTGGGACGAGAACGTGGAGAGGGACTGCTCGATGCTCTGTTCGTCGCCGATGTCGGAGAACACTTCGTCGAACACGCCGACGGAGGAGGTATCTTCCGCGGGGATATGAAGCCCCGCCTGCGTCATGAGCGTCAGCAGACCGAGGGTCTTCAGGGTAACGGTTTTACCGCCGGTGTTCGGGCCGGTGATAACGAGCATCTGATAATCACGTCCGAGGGAAACCGTGATCGGAACGACCGTTTTCGGGTCAAGGAGAGGATGGCGGGCGCGGTACAGCTCGATTTTCTTTTTCTCGGAAATCTGAGCGGGGGAGGCGTCCATCTTGTAGGACAGCGACGCACACGCAAAAATGAACGCGAGTTCCGTGATGTTGAGGTAGTTGAGGATGATCGCGTTTCCGGAAACGGCAACGCCTGCGGAGAGGTCGCGGAGGATGCGTTCGATCTCGTGGGTTTCCTTGCTTTCAAGTTCGCGGAGTTCGTTGTTCGCTTCGACGACGTTCATCGGTTCGATGAAGAGAGTCGCGCCGGACTGGGAGGTGTCGTGGATCAGACCCTTGACCTCACTGCGGTATTCCGCCTTGACGGGGATAACGAAACGTCCGCCGCGGGTGGTGACGATGTTTTCCTGCAGATATTTGGACTGTCCGGAAACGTACTTCTGGAGCATGTCCTTGATTTTGCTGTTGGTCTGGCGGATCTTGCGGCGGATCTCACCGAGTTCCGGGCTTGCTTCATCCGCCACAAAGTCGTCCGCGATGATGGAACGGCTGATCTTTTCTTCAAGGTGACGGTTGGGCTGAAGACGGTCGAAAATTTCGGCGAGGGTGGTTTCAGGGGTGCGTTCGCCCTTGACATAGTCCACCAGGCTGCGCGCGGTGCGGAGGACGGCGGCACAGTCGAGAAGTTCGCGCAGGGAGAGGATCGCGTCCTTCTCCGCACGTTCGATCGTCGGACGGATGTCCTTGACGCGTCCGAAGGAAGGCGTTCCCTTCATGCCGACCAGCGTTTTCGCGTCGGTGGTTCTCTGCTGCATCTTCCGGACTTTTTCGATGTCCGAGGACGGCGTCAGGCGCAGCGCCATCTCGGCAGCGCCTTCGGTTTCCGCAAGTTCGGCAAGCTGCTCGAGAATTTTATTGAATTCGAGGGTATATAATGCTTTGCTGTTCATGTTGAACCTCTGTTTTACGATAATTCCTGATATACTATATTAAGATGTAAATTCACGCAGAGTGAGAAATTCCGCTCTCTGAGCGGCTGATTGACTTCCGGACGGATATGTGTTATTCTGACAGCAGAAAGAGGTACCCTTTCCGGATTGAAATTTTTCATTTAAAATTAAAAAGGAGAATATTATGCTTCCGATTGCCGAAAAAATCCGCACACTCCGCAAAGAACGCGGGATCACGCAGGACGAACTTGCCGCCGCGCTCTGCGTCTCGTTCCAGTCGGTCAGCCGCTGGGAAAACAGTCAGACCTATCCGGACATTGAACTGATCCCGAAAATCGCCGCGTACTTCGGCGTAACGACGGACGAACTGCTCGTCGAGAAGGACGAAAGCCTCCGTAAGGAGGAACTGGCTAAAAAACGCAGTGAATACCACATCTCTATATGGAGCGAAACCGATCCTTCAAAAAAATGCGATCTTGCGCTCCGTGCGTTCCGGGAATTCCCGGACGATTACGGATTTGCTGTCGACGCGCTGCGGGAACTCACCAGCGATGCAAAACCGCGGGATGAGGGGCTTCCTCTCGCACGTGAACTGTGTACCATCCTGCTGAATCAGAACACACATGCGTTCGGACGCACGGTCGCACTCCGGTGGATGTACGGTTACGAAGATGAAGACCGTCTTGCCGACTGGCAGAAATACCTGCCGGAGTGGAGCCGTGCGGAACTGCTGGAATTCCGGTATATGAATACCGATGATATCGAACGCCTGGATTATCAGCGTCAGGCGAATCTGTTCGAAAGCCTGAACCGGCGGTTCCCTCTCGGTGCGCACCGGACGTTCGAAAACGAGGAAGACACCGCACGTTCTATCGTGGACGGCTGTCACTTTACGCTCCGGCTGTTCGACCTGTTCCGCGATCCCGCAGAGGAAGTTGATCTGTGGATTCAGAAACGCGCGTGGACGTATCTGTATCTTGCCAAGGGGTATTTCCGGCTCGGTGAAGCAGACCATGCGTTCGATGCACTTGAAAAATCCGTGGAACTGTACGAAATCATCCTGAATCTTCCGCCGGATAAGGAACTGACCTGCAGTAGTCCCCTGCTCGACCTGATTTCCGCCTGCCGCATGAACTGGTTCTGTCCGAACGAGGAACGCTCACCGGCACATCAGGACAGCGATTACGCAAACATATACGATGCGCTTGACGGAAGCGACCGTCAGTGGGCGTGGTTCGATCCTTACCGGGAGGACGGGCGGTTCAAATCCTGTTTCGAACGTATCAGAAGCATCGACTATCAATACTGGACTCCGTAACAAAACACTTCCGAAGACCTGCCGTGCAGCAGGTCTTTTATATTTTGATGTTTTTGTAATATTCCAGGGACGTGAAGCCGTGTTCGAGGTGATTGAGCAGGTACCGCTCGCAGATTACGGCAAACAGGGACAGTTCCACCTTATCGAGTGTGAACGACAGGAACTTTTTCGTTCCGGCAGCTTCGATGTACCGGAGTGCCTGCAGAACCGGCTGAGTGATCCGGATAAAGATCTTCGCGGACGGGTCTTCGATAAACGACGGATCATTCTCCACCAGCGTACGGCATTTTTTGCATAGGATGCGCCCGTTCATGACGTCGAGGCTGTACTCCGCTTCGTCTTCGCAGCCGCAGACGGCACAGCCGTACAGGTCGGGCATGAAGCCGCCCTGCACCGCCGCACGGAATTCAAACGCGCCCTTGATCTGTTCGAGCGGAATCTTATCGAGATTTGCGATGGCATAGAGGGTATTGAGCGTCAGGGAGAGAAGCTCCGGATCCTCGACGTTTTCCAGTGCGAAATCGCTCGCCACATCACAGACGTAATTCGCAAGGGCAAGCTTCTCCACATCGTAGCGGATGTTCATGAAGCATTCGATGAAGAACGTGTCGCGGATGTACCAGAAGTTCCCTCTCTTATGGAGCTGGAACGTGCTGTAGGAAAACAGCTGCGCGGACGCCGCGTGGCGGTTCTTCATGCTGCTGACTCCCTTGCCGGTGATGGTGATGCGTCCGTGCTTCGCGGTCAGCAGCGTGATGACTTTGTCCGATTCGCCGGTCGTGACCTCGCGGATCACCAGACCGTCGACTTCGAGGTCTTCCGTCTGTGCCATATCAGGTGAGGTCTTCGGGCTTGAATCCGAAGTTGTTCAGGCTGAACGTATCGTCGCGCCACTTTTCCTTGACTTTGACCCAGAGATTGAGATAGACCTTGGTATCGAAGAACGCTTCCATATCTTCGCGCGCGTAGGAGCCGATCTTCTTGAGGGTCTCGCCGTTCTTGCCGACGATGATGCCCTTATGGGACTGCTTTTCGCAGTAAATTTCTGCGCGGATGCGGATCATGCGTTCGTCTTCCGTGAATTCCTCGATGACAACGGCGGTGCCGTGCGGGATTTCATCGGACAGGGTACGCAGGATCTTTTCGCGGATGATCTCCGCCGCGATCTGACGTTCCGGCTGGTCGGTCAGGCTGTCTTCGTCGAACATCCAGTCGCTTTCGTAGAGGAACTGCGATGCTTCTTCGAGAACATCTTCGACGTTCTTTCCGGTTTCCGCGCAGGTCGGGACAACGGCGTCGAAGTCGTGGAGCGCGGCATAGCCGGCGATGGTTTCCGCGAGCTTTTCGCGGTTGATGAGGTCGATCTTGTTGAGGACGAGGATCGCCGGGAGTTCGGATTTCTTGATCTGACCGATGAGGTTCTTTTCAATGTCGCCTGCGGGATGTCCGGCTTCCGCAATCAGAATCACCGCGTCGGCGGAGCCGACCGTGGAGCGGACGGATTTCATCATATATTCGCCGAGCTTGTTCTTTGCCTTGTGGACACCGGGGGTGTCGATGAAGACAAACTGGTCTTCGCCTTTGGTGAGAATACCGGCAATGCGGTTGCGGGTAGTCTGCGGTTTCGAGGAGACGATCGCTACCTTTTCACCGAGAAGATGGTTCATCAGGGTGCTTTTGCCGACGTTCGGTCTGCCTACAATGGCGATAAAAGCGGTTCTTGTCATGATATTTATACTCCGTTTCTTTGTCTTTATCGTTCAAGTCCGATGTGAGTCATGATGACGCGCTGATGTGCGCGCATTTCTTCGTCTTCCTCTTCGGAATTCACATGGTCGTAGCCGAGCAGGTGCAGCATGGAATGTACGGTGAGGAACGCACATTCCCTCTCGTAGCTGTGACCGAATTCCTCCGCCTGTTCCGCCGCACGTTCGAGCGACAGGACGATGTCACCGAGTTCGCATGCCATGCCTTCCTCCGGCATATCGCCGTTTGCCATATCGTACATCGGGAAGGACAGGACGTCCGTCGCGCGGTCGATGTCACGGAATTCGCTGTTCTTCACGCGGATGCCTTCGTTGTCCGTAAAGGTGACGGACACGATCACGTCGCGGTCGAAATGTTCGCATTCGAGCGTACCGCGGATTGCCTTTTCGATGAGGGATTTCATCTTTCGTCCGGCATCGTATTTGTCCTGTTCGTTCGCCCAGTAAACTCTGATGCGCGGACGGCGGGTGATCTTTATCTTAATCTTTTTCATATCTTCTCTCTCTGTTTGCGGGACGGTAGCGCTCCTTTTCGTGCCGTTCCGCTTCCTTTACTTTTCTTTCTCTGTCATATTTATCGTAAGCGAGGATGATCTTCTGTACCAGACGGTGACGGACGACGTCGCGGTCGGTGAATTCGTGGACGGCGATGCCTTCGATTCCCTTCAGGATGTGCATGGCAACCGCAAGACCGCTCTTCTGTCCGTACGGCAGGTCGGTCTGGGTCGGGTCGCCGGTAACGACCGCTTTCGAACCGTTGCCGAGACGGGTCAGGAACATTTTCATCTGCTCCGGCGTGGTGTTCTGAGCTTCGTCGAGGATGATGAATGCGTCGTCAAGGGTACGTCCGCGCATGTAGGCGAGAGGCGCAATCTCGATGGTCATTTTCTCCAGCATACGGGCGCAGGATTCGGGACCGAGCATTTCGTACAGCGCGTCGTAGAGGGGGCGGAGATAGGGGTCGATCTTGCTCTGGAGGTCGCCCGGAAGGAAACCGAGACGTTCGCCTGCTTCAACGGCGGGTCTGGTCAGGATAATGCGGCTGACTTCGTGCGCACGCAGAGCCTTGACGGCAGATGCGACCGCGAGGTAGGTCTTGCCGGTACCGGCAGGACCTACGCCGAGGATGACGGTGTTCTTCTGGATGGCGTCAATGTATTTCTTCTGTCCGACGGTCTTTGACTTGATCGGTTTTCCCTTCGCGGTGACGAAAAAACTGCTGTCATCGAATTCCGCGAGTTCCGCAAGGCGTCCTTCCTTTACCAAGCCGATGACATAGTCGACGCTCTGGTCGGTCGGTTCCTCGCCGAAGGAAACGATGCGCTTCAGGTAGGAGAGAACGTCCGCCGTCATGGTGACGTTTTCCGCGGACTCACCTTCGGTCACGATGGTATCGCCGTCGGAGGCTTCGTTCTGAATATTATAAATGCGGACGGAGAATTCGCTCTCAAGCCGCGAGATGTTTTTGTCGTAGCTTCCGAAGATGCGGGAAGTTACATCGGATGAGGATGTCGTGATTTTCTTCTGGAACATAGATTCTGTTTACTCCGTTATGATTCTGTAATTCATCTGGAATTATTCTCCGGCAGTTCGCCGGTATCGGGAACACAGGCGTCCGATACCGGGAATTCTCCGGTCCGGCCAATGTCGCGGCGCAGGTACAGCAGGCAGTCGATCCGATACGTGCCGTCCGTGAAAGCGGTGTCGATCCGCTTTGACAGAAGTTCCGCGTTCTGCGTCGCCGCTCTGATCTGTTCCGTGAGTCCGGTCATCGCCTCCTCCGCAGCATCATCGGCGGGGATGTCCTGGCTTACGGTTTCGTATTCGCGGTATGTGGTTGTTTCATACCAGACCGGGAGTTCGCACAGTCCGAGTGGGCATAACTGTTCTATTGTATCTATTTTATCATAATTCGTGTACAAAGTTCCACTGTTTACGAAAAGATTTATCGTTTTTTTGAAAAATTTTATGCTTTTTTTTGACGTTTCGCGTCCTGTGTACGCTTTTGTCTCCCGTTTCGTCCGGATTTCCGTGCGGATCGGGTGCGCGGTGCGGCAGATGACCTCTCCGGCGGCATATTCGTACCGGATGCTGCCGTCCTTCTGTTCGATGACGCCGGAGATCAGAACCTGTCCTCTGCGCACGAGATCCCCCGGCTTCACGCACGCCTGCCCCTCTCTTACGTTGACTTCCTCCACGATTCCGTCCGCGTCGGCGAGGACATTGGCGTACGTATGTTCCGCTGTACGGATCCGTTCGTCCGCATAAAGTTCGCGCACCTGTACTTCCGCCACCGTACCGTTCATATAGACGGACAGCCACGCGATGTCCTGCTGGGCGGCGGCATACCGTGAGTGAAGAGCGTTGAAGTCGATGGCGGGATAATAGTCCCCGATGCCGCAGCCGAGTTCGTCGAGCAGTGCGGCGATCTCCGCCGGATCCGTTTTGTCCGCCCCTTCGATCCGGACATCCCAGATGATACGGGTGGAATAAAACATCCACGCCGCAAACAGGAGTGCGCCGAGCACAAGCGCTGGACGGTGCAGGAGAAACGAACACACCACAGGCAGACCGTGCGGTCTTCCGAGTTTGTACGCAATGGCTTCCGCGTCCGCGCAATGACAGAAAACCGTGCTGTTTTTCCCTCTCAGCCGGACGGTGACCGTGCCGTCCGGGAGACGGTGTTCATCCGTGAAAGAGATATCGTTTTTGTACATCAGGTCAAAGGTACGGCTTCGTTCCTCCGGAGGAACGGACAGCCGTCTCCAGCCCCGTAGAAAATCGGAAATCCGGTTAAGCATCGCAGTCCTCCTCCGTTTCCGTTCCGAACGACGCGGAGCGGATGTTGCCGCGCACATACAGGATCCGGTCGCGGAAATCGGACAGCATAAGCGCATCCCCGCGGACACAGAAGCGTTCGTTCCCTTTTCCGACGGACAGGAGGATCCGTTCGCTGTCGTAGGTCAGGATGCCGGTGCATCCGGAGATTTCGATCTCATGGGTTCCGCGGATGGTGAAGACGGGCAGATCTGTGATGACATCCTGCGGGAATTCGCAGAATGCCGCAAGAATTTCGTAGAGTTTTTTCTGACGCTCGTTTTTTCGCTGCAAGGTACTGACCTCCGCCGCATAGAAATTGACTGATGTTATTCTATGCCGCAGGTCGGTGCGTCATTCCGCAGGGGGAGGTTCCATGATACGCAATAAAATCACATTCGCTGCCGCCACGCTCGCCGTCTGTCTGCTGACGGTACTGCTTCTCCTGTACGAACCGTACACCAGTGAGGCAATCCGGAGTACGCTTGCCCTGTTCGTCCATCGGGTTCTGCCGCCGCTGTTCCCGTATATGGTGCTGTCGAAGGTGATGGTGACATTTGACCTTCTTGCTCCTCTCAGCCGTTTTCTGCAGCTCGGACGTCTGTTCCGGCTGCCGGAGAGGGCGTCCGCCGTTGTGTTCACGGGACTGCTGTGCGGATTCCCGGTCGGTGCGGCGGGAACGTGCACGTTATACGAATCCGGCGGGATCTCAAAGGAGGACGCGGGACGTCTCGCGGCGCTGTCGTCGAACGCCGGTCCGGCGTTTCTGCTCGGCACCGTCGCCGCCCTCTGGAATTCGAAGGCATACGGTGTGTTCCTGTTCGCGGTTCAGACGGTATCCGCACTGGTCATCGCGTTCTTTACGGCACGTGCGTCAGCAGAGGAAACCGGATCGTCCTTCCCCTGCTCCGATGCTCCGGCGCGAACGTTTCCGGAAGAAGTCTGCCGTGCGGTGTCGGAAAGCGCGTCGGCATGTCTTTCCGTATGTGCGTACATCGTCTTTTTCCGGGTCATGGCAGTCGTGATGTCACGGCTGATCCCGGCGTTTGCCCCGTTGTTCGGAATTCTGTTTGAGTTTTCTTCCGGATGCGCGGACGGTGCGGCGGCCGGAGGAGTGCGCGGGATCTTCATGACGGGGGCTGCGGTCGGATCGGCGGGGGTGTCCGTGATGATGCAGAATTATAATTTCATCGGGCGGTACGGGATTCCGGTGAAGGTGCTGTGGCTGACCAAAGGGCTGCAGGGGCTTGTCTGCGGGACGGCTTCGGTGCTGTTTTATCTGATTTCTCCGCTGGAATCCGTCGGTACGGCGGCGGTCTTCACGGAAACTTTTTCGTGGAATGCGGTGACTGCGGTGCTTTCCGTGATGTTTGTTCTGTCAAAAATTCACAAGATATCAAAGCACGTGATTTAGTTTGCATTTTTATCTTGATTTTTTGCGTGTTTTTTTATATAATAGTATATGAATAAGTATGTCTGTTGAACGGAAGAACGAACGGAGGTGCGGAACGGTGAAAAAGGCGGACATCTGCGAAGAAAAATTCTGCAAATACTGCGAACGGGCAAAGACCCTGTCCGATCCGGATACCATGCTGTGTGCCAAGCGCGGCGTTGTTCCAGCAGGTCACTGCTGCCGCCGGTTCCGGTACGATCCGCTCAAGCGCACGCCGAACCGGACGGTACGGGAGCTGAAACTTGAATACATTGAAATCTGACGGGCATATGATACGATACATTCCGTTTCCCATCGTTAAATAAAAATATTGGAGGATATACACTTGATACTCGCACTTGAAGAAGCAAAATACAGACTGGAAAATTTCAGAGCAAACATTACCGAACTCGGCAGCGCGCTCCGTATTGACGAACTGACCGAAAAGGTCGCGGCGCTTGAAGAAACCACGACCGCGGAAAACTTCTGGAACGATCAGGAAAACTCCAGCAAGGTTCTCCGTCAGATCAAGCAGATGAAGGACAAGATCGCGGAATATCACGCGATCGAAGGCAGACTCGAAGACACCATCGCGCTCGCGGAACTCGCGATTGAAGCAAACGATGAAACCATGGTTCCGGAAGTTGAATCCGAAATCAAGGCGATCGAAGAAGAAGAAGAACGCATGCGCATCGAAATTCTTCTCTCCGGCGAATACGACGCAAACAACGCGATCATCAGCTTCCATCCGGGTGCCGGCGGCACCGAAGCGCAGGACTGGGCGCAGATGCTCTACCGCATGTACACCAGATGGGGCGAACGCCACGGCTACAACGTCAAGCTGATTGACTGGCTGGACGGCGAAGAAGCGGGTCTGAAGTCCGCAACCATCATGATCGAAGGCGTGAACGCCTACGGTTATCTGAAGAGTGAAAACGGTGTACACCGTCTCGTCCGCGTTTCCCCGTTCGACTCCTCCGGACGCCGTCACACCTCGTTCGCGTCCGTCGAAGTCATGCCCGAATTCGAAGACGACAACACCATCGAGCTGAAGGAAGAAGAACTCGAAATCACGGCACACCGTTCCAGCGGTGCCGGCGGGCAGCACATCAACAAGACCGACTCCGCGATCCGTATCGTCCACATCCCGACCGGAATCGTTGTCGGATGCCAGACCGAACGCAGCCAGCTCCAGAACAAGGAAACCGCGCTCAAGATGCTGAAGTCCAAGCTCATGGAAATCAAGCAGCGCGAAAAGCTCGACAAGATCGAAGACATTAAGGGCAACAAGACCAACATCGAATGGGGCGCACAGATCCGTTCCTATGTCTTCATGCCCTACACCCTCGCCAAGGACACCCGTACCGGCTTCGAAGACGGCAACATTCAGGCGGTCATGGACGGCGAAATCGACGGCTTCATCAACGCCTACCTCAAGATGAACGCCGCAAGAGAATAATGAAATGAGGTTTTGTGGGGAAAAACTTTTTGAAAAAAGTTTTTCCCCACACCCCTTTTCAAAAACTTTCAATCTGGGAAAAGGAAATTATGAAAAAAGAAGAATCGAGATTTGCGGAAGCGAATCTTTTCGAAGGAATGACGTCTCTGCGGGCGGTGATCCATGCGATGGAAAACGGGATCTCCGACCGGAGGATTCTGCGGGTAATCGTGGATCAGGCCAAGCGGAAGAGCCGTGCGAAAGAACTTGCGTGGCTCGGATACAAGGCGAAGGAATTCGGGTTTGAGATCGTTTACGAACGTGAAGAATACATCGAATCCGTAACGGTCGGCAGCTCGCACGGGGGCATTATTTTCGAATGCACCGCGCGGACGATTCCCTCTCTGGAGGAAACGGACACAACGGACGGCGGATTCTGGGTGATGATCGAAGGAATCGAGGACCCGTACAATTTCGGGTATGCCCTGCGGTCGCTGTATTCGTGCGGTGTGGACGGGGTGATCCTGTCACCGCGGAACTGGATGAGTGCGGCCGGGGTTGTCTGCCGTTCATCGGCGGGCGCATCGGAGATGCTGCCGTTATTGGTAAGCGAATCGGGCAATCCGGCGGAAATTTTCAAGTCACGCGGGTACAGGGTTGCCTGTGCGGGGATCCGGGATTCGGTATCGTCGTTTGACGCGGATCTGAAAAAGCCTCTGCTGCTGGTTGTCGGCGGAGAAAAGCGCGGGATCTCGCGCGCCCTGCTCGATGCGGCGGACATGATCGTGCGGATTGACTACGGGCGGGAGTTCGGCGGATCACTGTCGGCAGCGTCTGCGGCGTCGATCCTCGGGTACGAAGTCATGCGGCAGAACCGGGAATAAACAGCGGCTCTCCGAAGAAGGTTTCCTTTTCCGGAGAGCTTTTCTGTATTTTTAACGAATTATTTTTCGCACACAATTGACTTTCAACGAAATATCGTGTATAATTCAATCGACAATATATCTTATGGGAGAACATATTATGCACGATGTATATACCGCATGTCCCTCGTTTGAGAATGACCGCTTTCTCATCCGTCCCCTTTCCATGGACGATTGTACAGACCTGCTGAAGGTTTATTCCGATCCGGCGGCGGTTCCCTTCTTCAACAGCGACAACTGCAATGGAGACGATTTTTACTACACCACCGAAGAACGGATGAGGCAGGCGATTGATTACTGGTTATGGGAATACGGTCGGCGCGGATTCGTGCGCTGGTCAATCGAGGACAGGGGGACCGGTAAGGTCATCGGGACCATCGAACTGTTCCGGCGGAAAGCGGCGGATTTCTTCACGGACTGCGGACTTCTCCGGCTTGACCTGCGGAGCGATTACGAAACATCAGACGCGATCGAAGGTATTCTGGAGCGGATCGTTCCGGAAACGTTTGTATGGTTCGGCTGTTCCATGATTGCGACGAAGGCTGTTCCGGCAGCGGCGGAACGACGCCGCGCACTTGCCTCGACGGGGTTTGTTCCCTCTGCAGAAAAGGTGATCGGTCACGACGGAACGGAATACGGAGATTACTGGATTTATACCAAATAAATATTTTGTTTAAAGAGTACAGCAGCCATCGGAACCGTACGGTCCCGATGGCTGCTTTTTATCCGTTTGTCACATTGCCGTCGCCGGTCAGGTCGATCGGATCGCCGAGGTAGGTCGGAAGAGGCTTGAAGATTGTATAACCGAAATCCTTCACTCTCGCCGCCAGTTCCCTTGTCTCGCGCAGGCTCTGTCCGTAGTAGGTACGCAGGTCGGCGGAGACCCCGACGGCATCCAGTCCAAGCGCCTGTGCGACATACAGGGCGCGGTACAGGTGGTATTCCTGTGTAACGATGATGATCTTCTCCGCCCCGAACACTTCCTTTGCACGGTACAGAGATTCGTACGTCGAAAATCCGGCGTGATCCATGAAAATATCTTCGGCCGCGATGCCCTTCTCCGCGGCGTAGTTCTTCATGCAGTTGACTTCGTCGTACTCCTTCTGCCCGTGGTCGCCGCTCATGAGAAGGGGCTGTGTGATGCCGTTTTCGAAGAGGTCGATGCCGGTGAGAAGGCGGTCCTCGAGCATATGGCTGGGCGAACCGTCGTCACGGACGCCCGCACCGAGAATGAGGATGCAGTCCGCGGCGGTATAATACGCTGTCTCCGGCGGGACAATACGGTCACGGACGGCATAGCACATATAAAGGTTGATTCCTCCGACCGCCGCGACGGCGGTCAGCGTGAGAACAACTATGGTTTTAAAGATTCGTCTGATCCGGTTTGTTATTTTCATATTCTCTATCAAATAATTCTGCCTGTTCCTGCTGTGCGGAATCATCCGGCGGTTCGGGAGTCCGTAAAATCCGTCTCTTTCTGCAGCGCACGATCAGAAGATACAGGACCGCAATCACGGCTGCGAGGAAGACACCCCAGATCAGGAAATACGGGAGCGAGGTCACGAACCAGACCGCAAAATCAGAGGCATCGGAGCCGATGTTCTCAAACGTTTCGGTAAGACCGGTGCGGATCTTTTCGCCGAAGGTCATTTCGCTGATGTTCTGCGTGACCTTTTCGACTTCGGTCACGTCGATGCTGACCGTGCAGTAGGAGATCAGGTCGTCGTATTTACGGAGCTGGGCTTTGTAAGTTTCCAGTTCGTAGGTAACTTCGGAGATACGGGACTGGAGGGAGATGACGTCCTCGAGCTTGCTTGCCTTCCCGAGAATAGCCAGGAGGGCGTCGTATTCGGTCTCGAGCGAGGTGATCCGGCTTTCGGTATCGACGTATGCCATCGTGACATCGGTGGAATTCTCGGATTTATAGGTGACCGTCCCGATGCTGCATGCTTCGCTCATGAAGGCATCATATGTTGCGAGAGGGACACGAACGGTCAGGTACGCACGGCGGGTGGAATAATAATCGTACAGGCTGCCGCCGTAGCTTTCCTCGGATTCGACGTAGGCACCGTATTTCCGAATGCACTCCGTCAGTCCGGTGAAAAATTCATCGTAAGTTTTGGTTTCGTAACGGACGGTCGCATTCTTGATAATCTTGCGTTCGGCCAGATCGTTGACACCGGCTGTCCCCGACGGCGCGGAAGATCCGGATGCGCTGTCTGCCGTATAGCTGTAGGTGACGGATCCTGCTGCCGTTCCGAACTCGGCGTCGTCTGCGAGTTTACCGTCGTAATATGCCGTCGCTGCGGTCGTGCGGACCGCTTCTGCCGGAGCCGTTTTGTTCATCACCATGGCGTCGGCGGATTCCATGGCGGCACCGCAGGACGTGATCTGGAATATCATGACCAGTGCAAGCAGGCTTCGGACGATTCTTCCCTTTTTCATAAATACCTCCCGGTCGTTTTTTTCAGCGTTCGTTTTTTTCTATAGTCTATAGACGTCCGGACGTGCGGTTTTGTTCCGTGTTTTCCGAAAATTTTTCGTTTTTTTTTGCGGTATTTTTTGAACCATTTTCATTTTGTTTTCATTTTGCAAGTTCCGGACGCGTGACTTGCATTGTGATTTCACATATTTTTCATGTGATTTTTGGGACGCTTCGCCAATTTAACCATATTCAGCAGTATTTTTTTGTCAATTTTAACACCAATTGATTTAGTTTCAGGGATTGACAATATACGCGGAGTGATGTATAATATGTGAAAATCCCTTTTAAGTAAGGCATTAATTATAGCGTGTTATAGCTTTTTTCGAACAATTATGAAACAGAGTCCGAAAAATCCTGCAAATACAACGCATATCCATTCCAATTTCACACAAAGAGGTTAGCCATGAACAGAGTTTACAATTTCTCCGCAGGTCCGTCGATGCTTCCGCTCCCCGTACTGGAAAAAGCCGCAGCCGAACTCGTATGTTACGGTGACGCAGGCATGTCCGTTATGGAAATGAGCCACCGATCTCCCGCGTACGATGCGATCATCAAGAAGGCCGAAGCGGATCTCCGTGCCGTAATGAACATTCCGGACAATTACAAAGTACTCTTCCTCCAGGGCGGTGCCTCTACCCAGTTTGCGGCGGTTCCGCTGAACCTGATGAAGACCGGCAAGGCCGACTACATTCTCTCCGGTCAGTTCTCCACCAAGGCGTACAAGGAAGCGCAGAAGTACGGCGACGCCAAGGCCGTTGCATCCTCGAAGGACGACAACTTCGCGAAGATCCCCGCGACCACCCGCGAATCCTTCCGTCCGGACGCCGATTATGTTCACATCTGCTACAACAACACCATTTACGGTACAAAGTTCAACTATATTCCCGATACCGGCGATATCCCGCTCGTAGCCGACATGTCCTCCTGCATCATCTCCGAACCCGTTGACGTTACCAAATTCGGCGTGATCTACGCCGGTGCACAGAAGAACATGGCTCCCGCCGGTCTGACCGTTGCGATCGTCCGCGAAGACCTTCTCGGAAACGCACGTCCGGAAACTCCGTCCATGCTCGACTGGCAGCTCATGGCGGACAACGATTCCATGTACAACACTCCCCCGTGCTACGCGATCTACGTGGCAGGTCTCGTTTACGAATGGATCCTCGGTCTCGGCGGTCTCGAAGAAATGAAGAAGCTGAACGAAAAGAAGGCAGCTCTTCTGTACGATTACCTCGATTCCCAGGATTACTACATCGCGCCCGTGGAAAAGGATTCCCGTTCCATGATGAACGTGACCTTCGTTACCGGCGTGGAAGAACTCGACAAGAAATTCCCCAAGGAAGCCGAAAAGGCAGGTCTCATGAACCTCAAGGGTCACCGTTCCGTCGGCGGCATGAGAGCGTCCATCTACAATGCAATGCCCTACGAAGGTGTCGAAGCTCTCGTGGCATTCATGAAGGACTTCGCTGAAAAGAATCCTAAGTAAGAAATAAAGTTTTCGCGGGGAAACCATTTTGAGAAAAAGGTTTCCCCAAGTTGCTTATGCAGCTTGTTGCCCCATTTCCAAAACCTTTTCGGGAAAGGGGAATAACAAAAATCTGATTGATCTGGAGTTAATAAAATGAAAAACATTCAGCTTTTAAATAAAATCGCAACGTGCGGTACCGATATTTTTGACAAGGACCTTTACAATGTTGCAGCCGAAACCGAAAATCCGGACGCGATCATGGTGCGTTCCGCTGTGATGCACGATATGGAATTCGGCGATAATCTCAAGGCGATTGCCAGAGCCGGTGCGGGCGTCAACAACATCCCGCTCGACAAGTGCGCGGAACAGGGTATTGTCGTATTCAACACCCCCGGTGCCAATGCAAACGGCGTTAAGGAACTCGTTGTCTGCGGTATGCTTCTCGCCTGCCGTGACGTGGTCGGCGGCATTAACTGGGTAAAGTCCGTAAAGGACGACGCGGGCGTTGCAAAGCTCGTTGAAAAGGAAAAGTCCAAGTTCGCAGGTACCGAAGTTGCGGGCAAGACCCTCGGCATCATCGGTCTCGGCGCGATCGGCGGTCCTCTCGCAAACGTTGCCGTTTCCATGGGCATGAATGTAATCGGCTGCGACCCGTATATGTCCGTTGACGCAGCATGGAAGATCTCCCGCTCCGTCAAGAAGGTGGACACCCGTGAGGAAATCTTCGCTCAGGCGGATTTCATCTCCATCCACACTCCCCTCATCGACAACGCGGACCCGAAGATCAACACCAAGTACATGATCAACAAGGACACCATCGCGATGATGAAGGACGGTGTGATCATCCTCAACTTCGCGCGTGACGCTCTCGTCAACGATGACGATATCGAAGAAGCGCTGAAGTCCGGCAAGGTCCGCCGTTACGTCACCGACTTCCCGAACGCACGTACCGCAGGCATGGACGGCGTCATCGCGATCCCCCACCTCGGCGCATCCACGGAAGAAAGCGAAGACAACTGCGCGGTCATGGCAGCCGAAGAACTCGTGAACTACCTCGAAACCGGCAACATCAAGAACAGCGTCAACTATCCGTCCGTTGAAATGCCGCACCACGACGGCATCCGTCTGGTCATCCTCCACCGCAACATCCCGAACATGATCTCCCACATCTCCTCTTCCCTTGCGGCTCAGAACATCAACATCGAAAACCTCGCGAACCGCTCCAAGGGTGACTACGCCGTCACGCTGGTCGACACCATCGCGAACATCACGCCCGACATGATCGACACCATCCAGAACATGGACGGTATCATCCGCGTAATCAAGATCGGTTAATTTTTCTTCATTTTTTCTCCTCCATACAAAACATCCGGAATCTGTATCAGATTCCGGATGTTTTTTCAGTCTTTGGTGATTTTTCTTGCTTCGAGGTAGTAGCGCTTGCTGTCCGCTTCGCCCATGGAGAAGGTTTTTCTCGGGAGAGTGCCATGCGCTTCGACGTACGGGAACAGCTCGCTCTTGTCCATGCCGTCCATGAAGAATCCGACACAGTTTTCGGTCTGTGCGAGAGCAAGGACGGAATCTTCGCCGTGAATGTAGTCGCATTCTGCTTCGGGATGGCCGGCGAGATAGCGGTCGAGGAAGTTCTGGAGGGTACCGACGGTGAGGGCATGGTCGGGGTCCGTGAACGTGAGGACGTGCTTTTCTGCCCCGTCAAGAACGGTGACGGTCTGCGCGGCGTGTTCGTCGGACGTTTCCGCCGCGGCGGCGGAGAGCGCGTGCAGAACGTCTGCGGGATCGCAGTTCTTGAGGATGCGGTAGATCGGGTGGAAGACGAGCGATTCGTCCGAAAGGGCGGTGATCTCGCAGAGCGCGTAACGCGCGGGGTGGGTCATGTCACCCGTTTCCGCCTTGACGTTTTCCCAGTGCGCCTTTGCGGCGGCGAGAGAGTGGTTGCCGTCCCCCATCGCGTAGACAAGACCGTTGTGAGCGGTTTCATAGGCGGCGATGCCGTTCATGAGGGAATCGAGCGCTTCCCCGGTGACTTCCCAGGCGGTGACGTGCCCGCCGTTTCCCATGAGGTCGAAATCGTATGCAGTGTTGAGGTCCGCTTTATGTTCGGCTGCGTCACGGATAAAACTCATGTCATCGACAAGGACGAGGATATGCGGCAGCTCGATCGCGGCGGACGCACGGACTTTGCATCGCGGCGGGATGCGGGACAGGATGGTCGCTTCGGTCGCGCGGACGGCGGAGGCGGAGCCTGCGGAATAATCGTAGGCTTCCAGGTCGATCTTTCCGACGATGCCGTGACGGACGGTTCCGTCGGGGAGCATGCGTTCGAGGTAAATCAGACCGTTCACCGTGCGCATGGAGGATGCGTCGAAGGATTTCATATTTGCGGCGATCGCGTCGCCGTGGGTCGTTTCAAGTTCGGTTCCGAGATAGGCCTCGGGCAGGATGTAGTCGTACGCGGACGGCGCACCGCCGATATAATTTACACAGGAGTTCCAGTAGGACGGTTCGGAGGTGTACTGGTCGCAGGCGATGACCGCCCAGCGGGACATGCGTGCGGCGTCGCCGGAATATGCGGGGAGAAGAATCTCCGCCGGCTGAAAAATGGTGGTATACTGAGGCATCTGCTTGTGTCACTTTCTGTTTTCCGCTGCGGAATGTATGTATTATTATACCGTTTCCGGACGGCGATGTCAACCGTATTTTTGCGGCATTGCGCACCTGGAAGGTGAAATCCGGTGCTTTTTTGCAGTCAAAATGTACATATTGCTGCAATATTATAAAATACGCCGTATTTTTGAATTAATATCCGTTCTATTCTGTAAAAATAACACATTGACAAAAAACAGCAGATTTCATATAATATAATGTGATACATAGTATCATGGTATGTATCATACCCCCAACTTATTTCGAACATTGAGGTTTTTGACGTGAACAATAAGGAAGCATATAATATAAAGGTGGTAAAATTCGGCGGCAGCTCCCTCGCCAGCGCGGAGCAGTTCGTAAAGGTCGCCAACATCATCAAGGCGGACTCCGCAAGAAAGTTTGTCGTTCCTTCCGCTCCCGGCAAGCGTTTTTCCGGTGACACCAAAGTCACAGATATGCTGTACGAATGCTACAACGTATCGGCGGCAGGCGGGAACATTGACGAAATCTTCGACAAGGTCTGTGAACGCTACAATCTCATCATCTCCGGTCTCGGTATCGACTTCGATCTGACCGACGAATATCAGCACATCAAGTGGGCGATTCTGCATCACGCCGGACGCGACTACGCGGCAAGCCGCGGCGAATACCTCAACGGTATGATCCTCGCAAAGTATCTCGGCTTTGATTTCATCGACCCTGCTCCGTACATCCGGTTCCGCGACGACGGCGTATTCAACGCGGAAATCACGAACAGCCTTCTCGCGGAAGAACTGAAGAAGCACGAAACCGGCGTGATCCCCGGCTTCTACGGCTCCATGCCGAACGGCACTATCCGCACCTTCTCCCGCGGCGGTTCCGACATCACCGGTTCCATCGTGTCCCGTGCGGTCGAAGCGGACCTCTACGAAAACTGGACCGACGTCAACGGCTTCCTCATGGCGGACCCGCGCATCGTCGACAACCCGAAGGGCATCGAATTCATCACCTACCGTGAACTGCGCGAACTGTCCTACATGGGCGCCGGCGTTCTTCACGAAGACGCGATCTTCCCCGTCCGTTTCGCGGGAATTCCGATCAACATCCGCAACACCAACGATCCGTCCGACCCGGGTACCATGATCGTATCCAACACGGACGTTTACGACAGCGAAAGCATTATCACCGGTATCGCCGGCAAGAAGGGCTTCTGCGTCATCACCATCGAAAAGGCGATGATGAACGCGGAAAAGGGCTTCGGACGCAAGGTTCTCGAAGCGATCGAACACGAAAACATCTCCTTCGAACACCTTCCCTCCGGTATCGACACGATGAGCGTCGTCCTCAACCGTTCGGAAATCGCAGGCTGCCGTGAACGTCTCGTGAACCGCATCTGCAACGCGGTCGAACCGGATGCCATCTCCATCGAAGAAGGCCTCGCACTCGTCGCTGTCGTCGGCCGCGGCATGGTCAAGGCAAAAGGTACCGCAGTCCGCGTCTTCAAGGCCGCTGCCGAAGCCGGCATCAACATCCGCATGATCGACCAGGGTTCCTCCGAACTCAACATCATCATCGGTGTCGATGAATCCGACTTCGAAAAATCCATGGGCGCGATTTATAATGAGTTTGTGAAATAAAGTTTTTCGGGGAAAACTTTTTTGAAAAAAGTTTTCCCCGACTTGCTCTGCAAGTCGGAACCGGACACCCTTCCAAAAAACTTTAAACTGAAAAGACAGACTGAGTTTGTGCAGAGCGTTCGTATACGTAATTTTGTCAGCTTAACAAAATTCAGGTACTTCAAATCTGCACTCAACTATGTTTCTCCTTTTCGTATAAAAGTTTTTGAAAATGGGGTGACAAGTTAATAAATTAACTTGGGGAAAAACTTTTTCCAAAAAGTTTTTCCCCGCAAACTCTATTTCTTCAATTAAGCCATTTTTCCGAGAACTGCGCCGCCGAGGATGTGGAAGTGCAGGTGGAAGACGGTCTGGCCGGCATCGGGACCGCAGTTGGTGACGACGCGGTAGCCGTTCTTTACGCCGCCGAGGCGGGCGATTTCCGGAATTTTTTCGTAGATTTTTGCGACGATCGCGCTGTTGTCCGCTCCTATTTCGTCTGCGGATGCGATGTGCTTCTTGGGTACCACCAGAACGTGGCACGGTGCTTCGGGATTGATGTCGCGGAACGCGTACATATCGTCGTCTTCATACACTTTGGCCGACGGGATGTCTCCCGCGATGATCTTACAGAAAAGGCAATCCATTTTTGAGTCTCCTTAACGAGTTGTTTTTCAATATTCTACCACACACGCAGGGAAAAATCAAGGGTAAACATTATGTTCAAAGTATTTGATATTCACACGCACACCTACCCGGAAGCCATCTCCGAGAAGGCCTGCGTCAATCTCGGGAAGTTCTACAACTTCACCGTTTACGGCAAAGGCACCTACGCGCACCTCGAATCGCAGGCAGCGGAAAACAATGTCGGCGGGTATCTGCTCTTCTCCGTCGCGACCAATGCCCACCAGGTTCCTAAGGTCAACTCCTCCATCGCGGAACTGGTGAAGCTCTCCCGTTCGCACGGGTTCAAAACCTACGGTTTTGCGGGAATGTATCAGGATTATCCGGATTTCGAAGGCGAGATCGAACGTTGCATCGGACTCGGACTCTGCGGTGTGAAGATCCATCCTGACATTCAGGAGGTCGACATCAACGACCCGCGCATGCTCCCGCTGTATGAGATCATGCAGGCGAAGGGAATGCGGCTGTACCTGCACATGGGCGACGATCGCCCGCAGTACCGCTTCTCGGAGGCTGCAAAGCTCGTGGACGTGCTTGAAAAGTTCCCTTCCCTTGTGGTCGTTGCGGCGCATCTGGGCGGCTACAAGGCGTGGGACAACGCCGTGGATCTGCTTGCCGGACGCGAAAACGTATGGTACGATACCTCGTCCGCGCTCTGGGCAATGACGCCGGAAAAGGCGAAGGAGATCATCGGTAAGCTCGGGCATGAACAGGTCATGTTCGGAACGGACTATCCGGTCATGAACACGCCGGAAGAGCTGGAACGCTTCTTCCGGATCGACCTGACGGACAGGCAGCGCGAGGATATTCTCTGGAACAACGCGATGCGGTTCCTCTCCTACGCGGATGAGTTCGGAAAATGACGATGGAGTTTGTGAATGTTTCGCTGTGGGACGAGCTTGCCGCGGAAACACGTCCGGTCTTTCTGTACGGGACGGGCAACGGCGGCGACAAAATCCTTGCGGCGCTTGAAAAATACAATGTGACGCTGACCGGCGTGTTCGCGTCGGACGGATTCGTGCGCGACCGGTATTTTCACGGGTATCACGTGCGGTCGTATTCGGATGTCGCCGCGGAATACGGGGACGACATCGTCATTCTGCTCGCGTTCGGCACGACACTGGATTCGGTGAAGGAATTTATTTTTTTCCTCGACCGGAAGCACGATCTGCGGATCCCCGACGTTCCGCTGTACGGCGGTGAACTGTTCGACATGGCGTATTTTGCGGAACACCGTGACGTTCTTGAACAGACGGCGGCGCTGTTTGCGGATGATGTTTCGCGGAAGCTGTTTTATGACGCCGTCAACTTCCGGCTGACCGGAAAAACGGCGTATCTGACCGACACCGGCGATGCGGTACGCAGTCTTGCGGAGCTGTTCGGCGGGAAGACCATCGGCACGATGCTCGACGGTGGTGCGTTCAAAGGCGACAGTGCGGCGGAATTCATCGAAGGAATTCATCCGGAGAAGATTCTCGCAGTGGAAGCGGATCCGAAAACGTTCGTGAAGCTGTCGGCATATGCGGAAGCGGAAAGCCGTGCGGAAGTGATTCCGGTCAACGCGGCACTGTTTGACCGCGACGGCGAGATGGAATACGTTTCGTCCGGCAGCCGTGGTTCCGGAAAAGACGGACAGAATCACCGCGCGAGCGGAAAGACCGTGCCCATGCGCACGATCGACACAATCTGCGACGGTGCGGACATCGATCTCATCAAGCTCGACGTGGAAGGTGCGGAGGAAAGCGCACTGAAGGGCGCGGAGAAGACGATCCGTCGGTGCCGTCCGAACATGGCAGTATCGCTGTACCACCGCACGGACGACCTGTACGCGCTCGTGAACGAAGTTCATTCTCTTCTGCCGGAACACCGGCTGTACCTGCGGCGTGTCCCCTGCATTCCTATGTGGGACCTGAATTTATTTGCGGTCCGCGGGATAAGATAATATAAGATAATAATGAAAAAACAGCACGAAATCTCTTGTTTCAGCGGGAATTTCGTGCTATAATATTTTCAACATCAAACGGGACAGAACCTTTTTGAACTAAATTTCCGCACCATACCCTGTTTCTTATTCGTCCAAAAGTTTTGGAAGAGGGGGTTGGGGAGGAACTTTTTTCAAAAAGTTCCTCCCCAATAACTTCACTTCCCAATAAGGAGGAAAATCATGAGCGAACTTCGTGTATTTTCATTCAACATCTGGACGGACGGACGCGCGGACGGCGGTGCTTCCTCCGGAAATCCGAGATGCTTTGCGGTACGCCGTGAGATCATCAAGGAAAAGCTTCCGGCATACGAGGCGGACATCATCGGGTTCCAGGAAACCATGCCCGCTCAGCGTCAGTGGCTGATCGACAATTTTCCGGATTATCAGGTATGCGGTCTCGGACGTGACGCGAACCTGCTCGGCGAAAGCAACGTCATCATGTTCAAGAAGGACAAGTTTGACCTGCTCGACCTGAACATGTTCTGGCTGTCCGATACGCCCGGCATCCCCGGTACCCGTTTCGTGACCGACCAGTCCGACTGCCCGAGAATCTGCGTTGCCGCTACCCTTCGCTGCAAGGAAAACGGAAAGCTGTTCCGCCACTACAACACCCACCTCGACCACGTAGGACCGATCGCACAGGCGCAGGGAATCACCGTGATCCTCAACCGCATGGCGGAAGACTACAAGAAGTGGCCGATGCCCGTGATCCTGACCGGCGACATGAACGCAACGCCCGACAGCCCTGTCATCAAGACCATCCTGAAGTTCACCGGTGCGGGCGAAAAGCTGGCCGACATGACCGAACCCGCCGGCTTCACCTTCCACAACAACAATCCCGAAAAGGTTCAGATCAAGATCGACTACGTCTTCTCCAACCTCCCGTACGCGGAACCTGCACGTACGATGAAGATGGACGACGAAGTAAACGGCATCACCGTTTCCGACCACTACCCCGTCGGCGCTGCTCTGGAACTTTAATTGCCTGATAACAGATAAAAAGTGACTGCGGAATTCCGCAGTCACTTTTTATCTTGCTTTATTGTGCCTTCGTAATGTCCGTTACGATGACGGTGATCGAAAGGTATTTGCTGTAGATCAGGAGTTCCTTGTTAATGCCGATGTATTTGTTGCCGCCGAGGAGAAAATAGCCGTTTGCGTCCATTTTTCCTGTGACGTCAAGGCTGCATTCCGCATCGACGCGGTACTGGTCGCCCGTAGCCGTATTCGGCGCGAGGACGACGGTACCGTCCGGCATGTCGTAATACGTCTCGGCATCGTTGGTGGCAACGCCTTCGCGGAGGGTGCCGAAGAAGGCATCGTTTTCGTCGAGATAGAAGTTCGTTCCCTGCCGGAGATAGTTTTTCGCCGAGGAGTCACGGATGCCCATGACCTTAAAGGAAACGATATAGTTGTCAAGCTGAACATTCTTGTCGAGGTCGGAGTTCCGCGTCATGAACATGCGGAGGCCAACGCTGACCGCACAGACCAGAACAGCCACGATGATGAATACATCCAATGCGCCGATGCGCTGTTTTTTTATTTTATTCATAATGATCTCCAATCGTCATGGTTCCATGGGAATTTCAAAATAATCTTCGGGAAGAGAATCTGCCGCGAAAATGTCCACCGAATCGGTAATGACCGCACGGTACAGCTCACCGCCGATGTAGGAACGCTCGGCCATCACAATGCCGGTCTCGATGGAGACGGCAAATTCATACAGGATGCCGGATTCCGCATTTTCCGATACGATGAGCAGGGTCTTGTTGTCCGTACCGCGGCCGGGGTACGTGACGCTTCCCTTTTCCGCCATCGCTTTGACGTCCTCCAGTGAGGTGATGCCGATCTCATTTTCCGGAGTGAATACCGTACCGTCCAGTTTCGTCCGGTAAGTGTCCGTGATGGTACAGGTGGTTGTTCCGTCGCACAGTACGGTTTTGAAGTCGGACTCGAGGCGGCAGCGGTCTCCGCTTACGGTAAGGGTATATTTCTGGCTGTCCGCTTCCCCGCCGTAAGAGTTGATCACGCGGAACTCACGGACATAGGAATTCCGTTCCGTCAGCGCAGCCAGCGTTTCGCGGGGATCCACCGAAAAGGTGTAGTAATGTTCGATGGCAGCAGCAGCGTCTGCGGAAAAATCCGGGAGTACACTTGTTCCGACCTCTTCGGTCTGTTCCGCAGTTTCACCGTTTCCGAACACAGACTGCAGGAAAGACGGCGGAATCACGCCGGTCTTCTTCAGAAGCAGTATGAGCAGGACCGCGATCAGGACGGTCACAGCGGCAAGGACAACGCCGGATGTGATCTTGACACCCCGGTATTTTGCCGGAGTACGCATATCGTTCGGATCCATTTGATTTCCTTATTTCTGTTCTTCGTCCCCGACGTCCGCCCGCATTTCTTCCGGAGCGGGTTCGGGTTCTTTTGCGGATTCATCTTTTTTCTCCACATGACCGCCGTTGTGGGCTTCGATTTTTCTTGCCTTTTCCGGATCAAGTTCATTGATATACTCCGAAACGGTCATCTCGTCTTCGGTCAGACCGGAATGCTTCCGCCAGTCGGGGTCCTTGAGGATGATATAGTTCAGAATGAAGAGTCCCATCGCAATGACCGCGATCAGAATGGACTTGGTTACGCGCATGGTATGGAACATGGATTCGGTACAGAAAACCGCCACCAGCCCGAAAATGCCGCAGATGGCATACAGAATCTTGACGGATTCCTTCTGGGTAAACCCCATATCGATCAGCTTATGATGGATGTGTCCGCGGTCCGGTGCAAAGGGACTTTTGCCGGAGAGAATACGGCGGCAGATCGCAAACAGCGTATCGAACAGGGGCAGCGCAAAGATTGCGAAGGGGACGAGGAACGCCAGCACTGCGTGCAGCTTGAATACACCGAAGACCGAGATCACGGCAAGTGTAAAGCCGAGGAACAGCGCGCCGGTGTCGCCCATGAAGATGCGTGCAGGATTAAAGTTGAACGGCAGGAAGCCGAGACAGGAACCGAGCAGAATCGCACAGATGGTTGCGCTGACAAAGTCACCCTGCAGCATGACAACGAGGAGCAGGGACATCGACGAGATCGCCGACACGCCGCACGCAAGACCATCCAGACCATCGATCAGGTTGATGGCATTGGTGAGACCCGCGATCCAGAGGACGGTGAGCGGAGCGCTGAACACACCGAGAGAAACATACACACCGCCGAGGTTGATATGGTCGATGACACAGCCGTTCACAACAGCGAAAATCGCAACGCCGAGCTGAACGATCAGTTTCAGCCATGCGTTGAGGCGGTAAATGTCGTCGAGGATCCCGAGAATCACAAGTGCGCCGCCGCCGATCCAGATGGTGGTCAGCTCGGGAGTCGGTTTGCAGAAAATTATGGTGGTCAGCGTGAAACTGAGGTAGATGGCAAGACCGCCGATACGCGGCATGGGCTTTTTATGGATACGCCGGTTATCAAGCGGAACGTCCACGGCACCGATGCGGAACGCAAGAACACGTACGATCGGCGTCATGGCATATGCCAGAAGGGAGGCGCAGATGAGCGCGACAATTCCGTACAACAGTTGATTCTGAGTCATGATGCACCTCCGTCAGTTGGCGATTATTTCGGTGCAGTAACCGAACCCGTACAGGTCGGGGAGGATCAGGCTGTACTGCTGGCCGACGCGGATCTCGCATCCGTCCACGGTGAACGCACGGTCACTCTCGATCGCCTGTGCTTCGATGGTGATCTTCAGCGTGATCTTTCCCCCGACGGCTGCGGCAATTTCCACGCCGTTCTGGGAGTCGAATGTGATCTTTTCATACTTGACCGGCTGGACACCGCTGACCGTACCGATTTTCTTGCGTTCTACCGCATCTTCCACCGGCTGCCCTTTTTTGACGGCTTCTGCGAGGTGTTCGTCGAGATTCTGGATCTCGACAACATAGTTGATGGTGGTATAGTTGACTTCCGCTGTATTCTGTGTTCCGCGTCCGCTGAACACAAAAACATACAGCAGGACGAAAACTGCAGCGGCGATCACAAGGATGATCAGTGCGTCAATGGCATTGAAACGCAATTTTCTCTTGCTCATTTCTCTTTCCTTTCTTCGGTGTCTCCCGTACGTTCGGGTTCCGTGTTGACTTTTTTCTTCTTGGTTCCGGTATCGAGCGGAAAATCCGCGCTGAAATGTTCGGAGGTATTGGTATAGGAAGTACGGATCTGGCTGCTGCCGTTTCTCGCATACGCGGAGGCCAGTCCGCAGACGAGCCAGAACATGAGGTACAGGCGGTAGTTGTACCACGCATAGTCGGTCATGCCCTGCACGAGGACGGCGAAGATCCCGCAGAGGGGAGCGGCAGTGGAGAGACGGAGCTGGGTCTTGCTGCGTTCAAGTTCCCTGCGGAGATCCAGACCTTCGCTCAGGTTCCGGCGGAGGAGACTGCCGGAAAGGTCCGGAGTGGAAAGGTCGCTGTCTCCGGCAAGGCGGGAGAAGAGCGTGAACCCGGACTGGTACAGCAGGAACAGGAAGACGACAAAGACGAGAAGTCCGATGATACCGAGTTCCAGCCAGATCTGCAGATAGAGGTTATGCGAGTGAGGTGCGGCTTCCACACCGAGGTAGGCGTACAGGGGATACAGACGGTCCCATGCACCTTCTCCGATGCCGATGCCGGTGGTAAGGTTGTCCTCGATCATATTGATGGTCGCACGCCAGATGTACACACGGTAGGACGTGGACGAGTCGGTCATGTTGCCGATGCTGGTGAAGCGCGAGACGATGGATGCCGGCAGGATCATCGGCAGGACAGGAATGGATGCGATGCCTGCGAGGATCACCCAGACGGAGCGGCGGTGCCACATGAACAGGAAGAGGAGAGCGGCGAAGATCAGGCCGAGCCATGCGCCGCGGCTCCACGTGAGGATGAGGCAGACACCCATGATGCCGATGCAGAAAAATGCCGGGATGCGGCGGAGTCCTTCCCCGCGTCCGATCAGCATGCCGACCGCGATCGGAATGATGAGAATGAGGTATTCACCGAGCATGTTGGGGTTTTCAAGGGTCGCTACGGCACGTCCGCCGATACCGGAGAACATTTCGCTGTCAAGCCATGCGGAGGAGGAATAGCCGCCGCCGGTAAAGTACATGAAAATACCGTAGAGTGAAACGAGGGTGGCGGAGAGCACGCACGCCGTCGAGCAGCGGACGAGCCACGCACGGGTGGTCATCAGTCCGACGGTGAGGAAATAACCGAAAATGAAGCAGACCATCAGGAGCGCCGGCTTGAGCGACTGTTCGGACAGAGAGACGGTCCCGCCGAAAAACAGAAGAACGGCAAACGCCATCACGGTGATGTCGATGGGTTCGATCCGGAGGATCCGCTTGCCGCGGAGGAACTTGATAAAAGTACAGAACACCGTGTAGGCGGTGACTGCACCGAGGAGCATGGTCGGGAACAACGGCATCGCGAAGAACAGCGTCAGTACGCCGAGTTCCGGACGGATCATGACCAGATAGAGCCACAGCAGCGCCGCCATTCCGAGGAGGATATAAACCGGCGAAACAAAGTAGGTCATGGCGCCGCAGATAATGCCGAAGAGGAAGGGGATTCCCTGATGTCCGCCCGCGCCGAGCGTGTCCGCGATGTCTTCTGCGGTGAAGCCGGTGGCCAGCATGACGAAGCGGCCGAACAGGGTCTCACGCAGGGACTGGGAAAGGGTCCGTTTGGACATAACGAGGGGGATGGAGGCAAGGAGCATGACCAACGCCGGAAGGATGTACGGATGATCCGCAACCGAGGCGAGGTCGCCCGAAAACATGGAATACAGATAGGCGGAAAAGGCGGTATAGAACCCGAAGGAGGCAAAGAATGCGCCGTAACAGCGCAGGCGGCATCCGAGCAGGTATTTTCCGAAATACGTGATGCCGTTCAGAATCACACTGGATTCGATCCGCCGGCACAGACCGTACCGCAGTTCCGCGAAGTGGCGGGACGTCTTGGATCTCCGGAGACCGGAAAAAAGCGGGGCGTTCAGCTCACCGCGGTAGCCGCTGAAGATATACCCGAAGAACCCGGTCTTGATGAGGTGATAAATGTATGCGCAGAACCGGTCGAGGGCAGTCAGTATGATGCTGGCGCGAACAAGACGGACAAAAAAGTTTCCGCTGTTATCGCCCTGACCTCTGGGGGCGGATGCCATAGCGTTCCTCCTTGCTTTCTTTTGGAATTTGTTTTTTCGTTCTTATTATTATACGATATTACGGGAAATTTTTCAATATTAAAATATGAATTCTTTGCCGGTCCCGAAAGATTACGGGTAATTTTTGGACAGAAATCCCGTTTTGATGCACGTCCGCAGAGTTTTTTCAGTAATAAGACGTTTTCCGCCGCCGAAAAGTTCCCTGCCCGTGCAAAAAAACGGGATTTTTGGATGATTTATTCAGTTAAAGCAGCGTGATTCCCGCGTTCCGGCAGGCTTCGATGGTATGCTTGTCCCATACGGATGCCTGTACTTCGCCGATATGGGCGGTCTGCATCATGAGCATGCAGAGTCTGGACTGACCGATACCGCCGCCGATGGTGAGCGGAAGTTCGTCGTTCAGGAGCATTTTGTGGAACGGGAGTTCCGCGCGGTCTTCGCATCCGGCGAGCTTCAGCTGCTTTGCAAGGGATTCCGCGTCGACGCGGATACCCATCGAGGAAATTTCAAACGCACAGCCCAGGACGTCGTTCCAGAGGAGAATGTCGCCGTTGAGTTCCCAGTCGTCGTAGTCGGGGGCGCGGCCATCGTGCGGCTTGCCGCTCTTCAGCTTGCCGCCGATCTTTTCGAGGAACGTGGTGGGATGCTCTTTTACGTAGAGGTTTTCACGTTCCTTCGGGGTCTTGTCGGGATACATGTCTTCGAGTTCCTGCGTGGTGATGAAGGAAACTTCGGGGGAAATGTGGCATTCGAGCGCGGAGAATTCGTAGCGGAGAGCGTTGTTGGTCGCAACCATAGCCGCAACGATCTTGCGGACGGTCTGGTGGAGGTATTCAGTGGTGCGCATGCTGCGGTCGATGACCTTTTCCCAGTCCCACTGGTCGACGTAGACGGAATGGAGATTGTCGAGATCATCCTCGTCGCGGCGGATGGCATTCATATCGGTGTAGAGGCCCTTGCCGACGTAGAATTCGTATCGCTTAAGGGCGAGACGCTTCCACTTTGCGAGAGACTGTACGACCTGCGCGGTTTCGCCGACCGCGGGGATGTCAAAGCCGACCGGACGTTCCTTCCCGCTGAGGTTGTCGTTCAGACCGGAGTCTTCGCGGACGAACAGGGGCGCGGAAACGCGGCGGAGGTTCAGTTCGATGGCAAGGTTCATCTGGAAGGTGCGTTTGATGTAGTCGATCGCGCGCTGGACATCGTACATGGCGAGGCGCGGTTTGTAGTTTTCGGGAATGTATAACATAGCAGGGACTCCTTCTGCTTATTCAAGTTCATTTAAATCAAGGTCGGGACGGACGGAATCGGCAAACGTCCGGTAGAAAATTTTATCCAGCGGCGCGTGTTCGTCGAAGAAACCGCCGTTTTTCAGGTAGAAACGTCCGTCGTCCAGCATTCCGCCGTCGTAGTCGGTACGCCAGCTCTGACGCGCGGTATTGTCGCCGGTCAGCAGGATCCGCTTCGGGGAGAACCACTGACCGTCCGCGGTACGTGCCCACGGATTGCCGTAGTACGCCATGCGGGTGATATAGCCGCGGGTATCGCTGAAATTTTCGAGGAAGGAATGGACGCCGATCATCCAGGTATCGGTTTTCGGACGCAGGAAAGAGGCGATACATTCGAATTTTCCGGTTTCCGGGAAGAAGAAATACGCCGTGAAAACGGTTTTGCCGTCGCCCTGCGGACGTACGTGCATGAGGAACCGGTAGGTTTCGCCGGTTTTCCAGTTGTATTTCATGTAACTCTGCCCGCCGGACCCTTCGCCGCCGAATTCACCGACATGCGTGCGTTCGTGTTTGCGCAGACAGACGATGCGCAGATCTTCCGGAATTTCGGACGGATCGTCGGTCACATGGGGACTCCATACGGAGAACAGGATGCGTCGTTCGTTTTTCGAATTGGTCTGGATGCCGAAGTAGCCTCCGCGGAAGCCGATCGCCATGGCGTAGGTGCCAACGGGGTCGAAGCCAGCCGGAACGGTAACTTCGTCGTAGAACCATTCGATGCGTTCCATCTCGTGCGTGGAGTAATTGCAGTGAACACTCGGCCCGCGGCGGGTCCAGTAGTAGCCGTAATTTTCCTTATCCTTCGGGGTGATGCAGGAGAGAACGTCCGTTTCGTCCGCGACGTACAGAAAAAGCTCCGTCGGAGAAGCGAAATGGGTGCCGTCCGTTGAAATGCCCTGCAGTTCGAAACGGACGTAACCGTCCTTTTCGGTGGTATAGGTGCCGAGCGGGACTTCGTTATACCCGGGTTCGAGAGCGATTTCGTAATCATTCTGCAGAGCGGCGAAGCGGATTTTTGCGTTTGCCGTCTGGTTCCGGAGTTTCAGCGCGGCGTGAAACGTCACGCCTGCACGGAAACTGACGTAAATGCCGAATTTTACGTCCGGATCGGACCACTCGGAGATGCCGCCTGGGGTGACTTTGCCGCCGCTGCCCGGCGTTTCGCGGAATGCGTTGCCCGCAAGGGGGATTCGTATGAGTTTTTCTGCCATTGTTTGTACCTGCCGCCTGGATGCGTAATAGAAGAATTCCTGTATATTTTAACACTATACGTGAAATATGTCAAGCGAAGTTTTTGTCAAGTATCTTTTTGTTTTCACAACTACACGTTTTGTTCAATTTATCCAGTCGGACGGCGGGCGTTTTTTGTCGTTTTTACAGATTTCATTTATCTTACAAGAAAGCATTGACTTGTGTAGTAAAAAAGGTTATAATTTATGTATAAACGATTCCTTATCAGTTTTATCATTCAATTTATTAAAGTTTTTGCAAACAAAGGAGACACGTATACCATGTCAGACAAGAAGATGATCAAGCTCCCCGAAAGCGAGCTCGAAGTTATGCAGGCCATCTGGGCGCTCAACGAAGAAGGCGAAAAGTTCGTTTCCGCCGGCCTCATCATGAAGCGCTTCCCCGCTCTTACCAGACTCAAGCTCACGACGGTCCTCACGCTGATCACCAGACTGCAGACCAAGGGCTTCATCACAACCGAAAAGCTCGGCCGTTCCAACTGCTATACCCCCATCATTGACAGCGCCGACTACAGAAAGTTTGCTTCCGGCGATTTCGTCGAAAAGGTTTACATGAACGACAAAATGGGGCTGATCTCCGCGCTCGTCAGCGATGAAAGCCTCACTGCGGAAGAACTTGACGAAATCAAGAAGATTATCAGCGAAAACGAAAAGAAGTAAGGCATACCCACGGAGAGGAGCGGCGCTATGGAAAACAGGATCATCGTACTGTTTTTTATGCTGGCCGCCCTTTCTTTTCTTTTTACGGGCGTTTCCGTTCTGGTACTCCGGCTCCGGTCGAAGTACAGTCTGCGGATCCTGCCCGTTTTCTGGTGCCTGCTGTTTCTCATTGCACTGATTCCCGTGGACAGCGGAAAAAATGCCGTCGAATTTGCCCTGTACACCGATTACACGGGCGGACTGCGGGTCGAACTGCACGATCCGGGAGAAGCGGAACGTCCGGCGGATGTGCCGGACGTGTACCTGCCGCACGGTGTCCTGCGGGCGGCACGCGGCTTCTGTCTGACGCTGCTTCTGTTCTGGTTCGTGGCGGCAACGGCGTCGTTCACGTTCGGACTGGCGGCGTATTTTGACGGGATGCAGTACCTGACCCGGCATTCCGCCGTCTGTCGGGACGAACGGCTGAATCGGATCTACGCCTCCGCGAAGAAAAAGGTCGGAATCCGGCGGAACATCCCGCTCCGTATCATGAAGCCGGACGTACGGATTTCGCCGTGCACATGCGGGATCCTCTTCCCTTCCGTCTACATCGGCGGGGACTGTCCGGACGATTACAGTGACCTCTGGCTGGAACTGATCTTCATGCATGAGCTGACGCATATCCGGCACTGGGACACGCTGACCAAGCTGCTGACGCTGTTTACAACGTCGTTTCACATTCTGCTTCCGACGGCGAAGGTCATCCGGAACGCAGTGTGCGAGGATCTGGAATACCTCTGCGACGAGGCGGTGCTCGACAAGACGGGCGACCGGATGCGCGGGGAGTACATCGCAATGATCCTGAACATGGCGGAGCGGAACCTCCGCGAAGACTGGCAGGGTGCGGAAATTCTGTCGTATCTGTCGCCGGGCGGAAACGCGATCCTGCGGCGGTACCGCAATATGAAGGAACGCCACGATCGGCGCCGGAACATTGCACGGGCGGTGCCGGTGCTTCTTCTCGGTGCGCTGCTGAATCTCGGCATGATGTCGGCAGGACAGGTGCGGAATTTCGACAACCTCGGCGTGGATCTCGCAAATCCGGTCCTTCGCGAGACGGTGTGCGGGTACTTCGGGCTGAACGATGCCCATGAACTGACGGAGGAACATCTCCGGCAGATCTACTGCATCGAGTTTTCCCGTCCCGGTTTTCCGGAAGAACGGAAAATATACGCCGTCACACTGAACGAGGGAGATCCTCAGGATTCCCGGTGTTTTTCATCCGATTCCCGCGTCATGGATACGAGGGACATCGTCCTGTTCGGCGGACTGCGGACGCTGATCTTCTCCGACCTCACGGAATCGTCCGTGGAGGAATGGTACGAAACCACAAAATTCGCCGTGATCCGGCGTGATAACTGAAAAATAACGGCACGAGAAAACGTGCGTGCAGACCGTAACGTCTGTACGCACGTTTTGTTTATCCGAAGATTTCCATCATTTTGTAGTGGTCGCTGTATTCGTAGGACACCAGTTCCACCGAGCAGAACCGGGTACGGTTTTCTCCGACCGCATACAATTCCCCATACCCTGCGTAGCCGCCGGTTCTTCTGTATGTTTCCTGAATATACTCTTCATACGGAAACGCTTCGTCTTCCAGTGTGGTCAGCTTCAGTTCTGCCGTGACCATCAGCGAACCGTCCAGTTCGTATCCCTTGATGGTCAGTAAATATTCCTTCTCCGCGATGGTATTATGCTGAATCAAAAGACCTCTTCCTTCGCTGGCCAGATTTTTTCCTACCGGAAAGACGTTCAGATTGCATGGACCGTTGCGGGTGATGAGCGTCTCCTCAATCCACTGATCGGCCAGATTCGGTTCAAAGGAAGTCAGGATGCTGTGGTCCGCCGGTTCGGTCTTTTCCACCGTGACGATTCCTTCGAAATCAATGGTAAAGTTCAGATTCCCCCCTTTGTAGCCGATCGGTGCCATGATGCGTGTCTCTCCCACCGCAAGACGTTCCTCACGGAAGACGTCTTCGTCGTTCACGGCAGGCTCCCCTTTGTTCGGAACCCAGTGCCCCTTGGTGCCATAACTATCCCTGTCATACGCCCAGTACCCTTTCCCTTCCAGTGCCGGATCCATCACCCACGTGCTGATCTTCATGAGATCGTCCATTTTGACCTTCTCTTCCACCGGTTTTTCCGCACAGCCGCCGCAGCACAGCAGAACCATCACGAATATTCCCGCAATCCATCGTTTCATTGTCCGCACCTCACATATTCTGTATTTGTAGACATTATACCACATCAACACTATATATGTCAAGCACTTTCTACAAACTTAATCCAATCCATCCGGATGAAACGTTTTTGGAAAGGGGTTCGGGGGAAACCTTTTTTCAAAAAGGTTTCCCCCGATTCATTTCTCACTGTATTCAATTACTTAGCCACGATGTTGACGATCTTGCCGGGGATGTAGATTTCCTTGACGACGTTCTTGCCGGCGATGGCTGCCTGAATGCGTTCGTCTGCGAGAGCGGCTGCGATGGCGTCTTCCTTGGAAGCGTCTGCCGCGATGGTGATGGTCGCACGGAGCTTGCCGCTGACCTGTACGGCGATTTCGATTTCCGCGTCAACGGTCTTCGCTTCGTCCCATTCCGGCCATGCGGTCATGGAGAGGAAGTTCTTTTCGCCGAGGGTTTCCCACATTTCTTCACAGAGATGCGGTGCAAACGGGCAGAGGAGCTTGAGAAGCGTCTTCAGTTCGTCTGCGGTGAGGCTGCCGACTTCGTAGATGGTGTTGATGAGGGTCATCATCGCCGCGATGGCGGTGTTGAACTTCATGTCTTCGATGTCTTCAGTCACTTTCTTGACGGTCTTGTGGAATGCGGATTCGAGCTTTGCAGTCACGCCGGTACCCTTTACGAGGTCGGTGAGAGCTGCAACGCGGTCGAGGAAGCGCTTGCATCCCTTGACGCTGCTGTCGTTCCACGGAGCCGCGGACGCATAGTCGCCCATGAAGAGGATGTACACACGGAGAACGTCTGCGCCGTATTCGTTGACGACATCGTTCGGGTCAACAACGTTGCCCTTGGACTTACTCATCTTGTCGCCGTCCGGACCGAGGATCAGACCCTGTGCGGTACGCTTTGCGTAGGGTTCGTCCACCGGAACTGCGCCGATGTCGTAAAGGAAGCGGTGCCAGAAGCGGGAGTAGATCATGTGACGGGTAACGTGTTCCATACCGCCGTTGTACCAGTCAACGGGGAGCCAGTACTTCAGCTTTTCCGGATCCGCGAATGCGTCTTCGTTGTGCGCGTCCGCGTAACGGAGGAAGTACCAGGAGGAACCTGCCCACTGGGGCATGGTGTCGGTTTCACGCTTTGCCGCGCCGCCGCATTTCGGGCAGGAGCAGTTGACGAATTCTTCGACCTTTGCGAGCGGGCTTTCGCCGCCTTCACCGGGTGCGAAGTTTTCCATGTTCGGGAGCTTGAGCGGGAGTTCTTCGTAGGGAACGCCGACCATACCGCACTTCGGGCAGTGTACGATCGGAATCGGTTCGCCCCAGTAACGCTGACGGTTGAACGCCCAGTCCTTCATCTTGTACTGTACGCCCTTTTCGCCGAGACCTTTTTCACCGAGGTACTCGAGCATCTTTGCGATGGCTTCCTTCTTGGTTTCGATGCCGTTCAGGAATCCGGAGTTGACCATTTCGCCGTCGCCGGTGTAGGCTTCCTTGGAAATGTCGCCGCCCTTGATGACTTCGATGATCTCGATGCCGAACTTCTTTGCAAAGTCGTAGTCACGTTCGTCGTGTGCCGGTACTGCCATGATCGCGCCGGTACCATAGCCCATCATAACGTAGTCGGAGATGTAGATCGGGATTTCCTTGCCCGTTGCGGGGTTGATCGCAGCAATGCCTTCGATGCGCACGCCGGTCTTGTCCTTGACGAGCTGGGTACGTTCGAATTCGGTCTTCTTTGCGCATTCTTCCTTATACGCGTTCAGCGCGTCGATGTTGGAGATACGGTCCGCGTACTTTTCAATGATCGGATGTTCGGGAGCGATGACCATGAAGGTCGCTCCGAACATGGTGTCACAGCGGGTGGTGTAGATGCGGAGGGTTTCGTCGCAGTTCGTGAGAGCGAAGTTGACGAATGCGCCTTCGGAACGGCCGATCCAGTTTTCCTGCTGGAGCTTTACGTTCGGCAGGTAGTCAACCTTTTCGAGACCTTCGAGGAGCTTGTCCGCGTATTCGGTAATGCGGAGATACCATACGTCCTTGGACTTCTGGATAATATCGTTGTGGCAGATATCGCACTTGCCGCCCTGGGAGTCTTCGTTGGAGAGAACGACCTTGCAGAACGGGCAGTAGTTGACGAGCGTGGTCGCACGGAAAACGAGTCCCGCATCGAACATCTTGCGGAAGATCCACTGGGTCCACTTGTAGTAGCCTTCTTCAGTAGTATCGACAACGCGTGTCCAGTCGAAGGAGAAGCCTACTCTCTTGAGCTGAGAGGTGAACTTCGCGATGTTCTGGTCGGTTACCTGACGGGGGTGAATACCGGTCTTGATCGCATAGTTTTCGGTGGGCAGACCGTATGCGTCAAAGCCCATCGGGAACAGAACATTGTAGCCCTGCATACGTCTCTTGCGGGAGATGACTTCCAGACCGGAGTACGCCTTGATGTGACCGACATGCATGCCGGCACCGCTCGGATAGGGGAATTCAACAAGACCGTAGAACTTCGGCTTGCTGTGATCTTCGGAAGCGTGGAAAATACCGGCTTCTTCCCATTTATCCTGCCATTTCTTTTCAATCGCACTAAAATCGTATTTCATGATGCCTTCCTTGTAATAATTATAAGATTTCGGAGGATAGAAACAAAAAACGCCCATCTCTGCAAAGAGACGCGGCGAAAAACCTCGTGTTACCACTCTTTTTCGGTAGAAACTACCCTCTCCCGGACACACATGATGCCCTGCCCCTGTAACGGAGGGTTCCGTCCGCATCTACTGGCGCGGTCTCCCGCACGTTCAAACGGCTGCTTCGGGGTGAGTATCAAACGTTCCTCCTGCTGTCTTGCACCAGACGACAGCTCTCTGCACGGATTCCGGTCCGTTTTTCCCCATCACTGCATTTAAAATATTTCGGATAAAGTTATTATATCACATCGCCCCACATCCGTCAAGAGGATTTGAGGGGATTTTCAATGAAAATCTGCACTTTCTTCGTAGTCCCATCCAGTCTGAAGTTTTTTGGAAAGGGTTCGGGAAAACCTTTTTGCAAAAAGGTTTT
>JAFQFS010000086.1 GCA_017398585.1 Clostridia bacterium | reverse complement strand
CACTACAAACATAATTTATATCCTCCAAATCTGCACTTACTTTGTTACCATAATAGATTGAAGTTTTTTGAAAGGGGTTCGGCTCCGACTTGCGGAGCAAGTCGGGGAAAAATTTTTTACAAAAAAGTTTTCCCCGAACCCCTTTCAAAAAACTTCAATCTATTGTATAATATAGTATAGATTAAACCGGAGGTTGTATTGTGAAGATTCAGAAAGTGCTGACCGCTGTTCTGGTATTGCTGATGCTGCTTGCGTCCTGCGGATCGACGGATTTCGAGCTTCCCTCGCTGGAAATCCGCGGAATGCAGATCGTCTCCATGCTGGAGGAGATCGCGGAAAGTGATGAATATCTGAACATCTACAGTGCCGACCCCGAACTTCTGAGTATCATTGCTTCCTTCGCGGAAGGCGATCACTCCGATCCGAAAACCATCTACCGGCTCACCCTCTCGGAAGAATCCGTGAAATCCCTGTGCGGAACGGATGTGCTGACCTCACTCTCCCCGAACCTTCAGGATTTTCTCGAAGGACGGGTGCAGGCGTCGATTATCAACATCGCCAACGCACGCGGCGGCTCCACAGCTCTCGCCGCGACCAGCATCTGCACCGCCGGCAGAACCTTTGTCAGCGATGAGATCACCGACGATACGATCTATCTGTATACGTTTGAAGACGCCGTTCCCGTCGCCGTAGCTTTCACTGTCGGTGAAAGCAATACAGTCACGGCAAGCGGTACTTTTCTCATTGCCGAAGAACTGAACACCGATTCCCCCGAAACCGTCCAGGAGTTTTTCAGCGAGATCGACCTCGACGTCGAAATCGTTTCCATCGGATAATTCCGTACAAAGCCATCTTGCAAATGAGCTTGTCACCTTTTCAGGATGGCAGGCTTTTTTCGTTTTCCCGCCAAACATCCTCTCACACACGTGGGTACCGTACCATTCATTTTTTGAAATATCCCAACATCATCAAGAGGTAACGATATGAAACACACACCGTTCAACTACGATGACCTCGCCCTGCTCACCGTAGAACTCCCCGATTCCCTCAAAAACCTCCGCTACAGCGGACGTTTCAGCCACGTCATCTGTGAGATCGACCGTCTTCTCGCGGACCATACCCACCCGCACTACGACCCCATCATGGTCAAGCGTCTCGAACTCGAACGTTTCCTCGCCACCGAACTGGCACATGATTACAGTGTACCCTTCGAAGATATGGTCGAAAATTTCCGTGAGAAATACCCGAACTTCACCGAATGCAATCTCATCGACCTCGTCAACAGCGGTCATGCCGACTTCATGGTCAAGAACGACGGCATCTACTTCGAAAACGCAGCCTACTCGAATCTTCGCGAATGCTGCGGAAACTACCTGAACAAGCTCGTGAACCCCGATTTTGTTCCCTCTCCCTGCCCGAGTGAAGAACAGCACGACAACATGCGCCACATGCGTGAACACGGTTCCCACAGCTGGCGCTATAAGATCCGCGAATGGATGCAGCCCGACGAAGAACATGAACGCCCCGGCGAACATGTCCGCATCTGGCTCCCGTTCCCCGCGATCACTCCCGAACAGAGCGGTATCCAACTTCTTGCCGCTTCCCATCAGGCATACATCTCCGATGCCCCGATCCGTACCGTCTACAGCGAATTTAAATACAACACAAACGAAAAATTCGAGATCACACTGGAATTCACGAACACTGCGACCTACCATGATTTAAAGGAAGCCGAAGCAACCGGCGAACTCCCGCCGGAAGTTCTTCCCTACCTCACGGAAGTTGAGCCGCACATCGTCTTCACGCCCTATCTGAAAAAACTCGCCGTCTACCTCACTTCCGGCACACAGAATCCGCTTGCCAAAGCCCGCCGCATCTATGACTACGTGACCAGCCATGTCCGGTATTCCTACACCCGCGAATACCGCCTGTTCGACAACATCCCGATGTACGCGGCGGTCAACGGACGCGGAGACTGCGGCGTACAGGCGCTCCTGTTCATCACACTTTGCCGCATCGCTGGCGTTCCCGCACGCTGGCAGTCCGGCAACGCCGTTCATCCCCCGCGCGACGGTTCCTACGGACGCGTCGGCAGCCACGACTGGGCACAATTCTACATCGCGCCGTACGGCTGGCTCCCGTGTGACCCGTCCTACGGCGGAGGAGCAAAGCGCCGCGGCGACGACGAAGCGTGGAACTGGTTTTTCGGCAACCTCGACCCGTACCGCTACATCTGCTGCACCGAATTCCAGCGTCAGCTCGATCCGCCGAAGACCTACATGCGTCTCGACCCTTACGACAACCAGTCCGGCGAAATCGAATACACCGACGAAGCCCTCAGCTTCGCCGACGTCAACTGCTCGAAAAAACTGCTCGAAGCCGAACAGCTCGGCTGACCCCGTCATCCCTACCCCCATCAAAGGAGGACAAAATAATGGCAAACTACTTCGTAAAAGGACGTGCCCTCACCCTCTCCGGTGACCCGACGGCATGTACCTACACCGTAGAGATCGCCGGTCAGGAGTGGACGATGACCGAACGTCCGTACGTCCGTTTCACGGACGGCACCGTCGTCCCGTTCCCCGTCCCGGAGTCCGAAGGGCCCTGCAGAACCGGCACCACCGAAGGCATCACCGCCGTCTACACGGACTTCGGTGACCACAGGATCACCATCCGCACAAAAGCGGAAATCGAAGCGATCACCGACGACGTATACTTCACCGTACAGGTTGAAGGGGACGAAAAATGCGAAATCGACCGCGTCAGTTTCCCCGCTCCGTTCGACTTCGGCGCCGCGTACGGCGACCGTCCCGACAACACCGCTGCCAACCTTCCGGAATCCTACACCATCCTCTCCCGTATGCAGGGGACGCTCATCCCGGCAGGTACCCAGATCCGCATTTCCGGCGGACAGATCATGGAACGCGACGGCTATATGCCGATCTACGGTCAGGTCCGCGGAAGCACCGGTTATCTGGCCATCTACGACACTCCGTTTGACGTCCGCTACGAACTGCGTTATGAAAACGGCGGTGAAAAGGTCTCGCCGCTGTGGGTAACGTCCCTCGGATTCATGACATACCCGCGCCGGATGCTGTACCGCTTCATGGAAAACTGCAGCTACAACGACTTCGCGCAGTCCTACCGTGCGTACGTAAAACAACGCGGACGTCTCATCACCCTCCGCGAAAAGATCGCGCGCAACCCGAAGGTGGAAAAGCTGCTCGGTTGTCCGGTCATTCACACGGGCATCGCGACGCACATTTCCCCGGATTCGGACTACTATAAACCGGACGATCCGGCACACAACGACTACCACACCACCTTCCATACCCGCGCGGAACAGATCAAGGCTCTGTCCGAACGCGGCGTAAAGAAGGCGTACACCCATTTTGACGGCTGGGGCAATCACGGCTACGACAACCTGCATCCCGATCCGTTCCCGCCGCACGAAGCGGCCGGCGGCGTTGACGGCATGCGTGAACTTGCTGACACGACGACCGGCGTGAACTTCATCTTCGGTATCCACGACCAGTACCGCGACTACTACTATGACGGTCCGTCCTTCTCGTTCGACAACGCCGTCATGTATGCGGACGGAACGCATCCGTTCTGCTCGGTCTGGTACGGCGGCAAGCACTCGTTCCTCTGCTCGTCCGTGGCACGTGACTACGTCCGCCGCAACTACGCGACTTTCGAGGAACTGGGCATCGGTATCGAAGCATCCTACCTCGACGTGTTCTCCGTCGTTCAGCTTGACGAATGTTTCAACCCGGCGCATCCCGTGACCCGCGAACAGTGCGCACAGTACCGCCGCGAATGTCTCGACGTCCTGACCGACCGGAACATCATCCCGAGCTCGGAAGAAGTCCTCGACTGCATCCTGCCTTCACAGGTACTCTGCCACCACGCACCGTTCTTCACGTCGAACCTCGGCTCGAGCGAAGCGGTGCCGGTGGGCATTCCGATCCCGCTCTTAAACCTCGTCTACCACGACTGTGTGGTGATCCCGTGGATCGGCCGCAAAAACAGCCGCGGCGGCTGGGGTATCCCCGGCAACGACAGCGCCTACGCACACGCATGGCTCAACGGCGGTCCGCAGTACCTGTCGATCACCGCGGACGAAGCGGAGATCGCAGAAGTCACGGCAACCTGCGCAAACGCGGAAAAACTCGCCCTCCAGCCCATGCTGAAGCACGAATTCATCACCGCAGACCGCCGCACCCAGCGCACCACCTTCGCCGACGGCACCACCGTCACCGTCAACTTCGACACGGATGAAGTTTTTGTGAAATGATGTTTCGCGGGGAAAAACTTTTTGAAAAAAGTTTTTCCCCGCACCCCTTTTCAAAAACTTTCAGACGAAAAAGAAAAACAAAGAAAGTGCAAACTTAAAGGAACAAAATCACTGTAAAGCATACAGCCGTATCGTTCCTTCAAATCTGCACTTTCTTTGTCTCGTTTATAGTTTCAAGTTTTTTGAAGAGGGGTCCGGGGAGGAACATTTTGCAAAAAGTTCCTCCCCGGAAAACTCCATTTAACCCAATTCAGGAACGTCGACGAATTCGATGACGTTGCGGTCGCTGGAGTCCATTTCGAAGACAACGATTTCGTTGTCGCCGGATTTCAGCATCGGTGCGGGGCAGTAGAGGGTCTTCTGCGGGCCAGCGTCGTTGTAGTAACGGCCGAGGTTGAAGCCGTTGACGGTCACGAAGCCGTGATGGAAGCCGTCAAGCTTGATGAAGGTGTCACAGGGTTCGCCTTCGATGGTGAGGGTACCGCGCATGAAGGAAGAAACATCCACGCCGCCGTCGCACGCTTCGTACTTCACGCCGGAGAGATCCTTCATTTCCATCGGGTACATATCCCAGCCGTAGTGGTTGCGCTGACCGAAACGGATGCCGGTCATACCCTTCTTGTCGCGCATTTCGGGACCATAATTGACACGTCCCATGTTTTCCACGAGGATGTCAACCTTGACTTCTTCGCCCTTCTTCACGGAAATACGGATGTCGTCCGCGTGACGGGAACGTTCGATCCAGCCCTTCTTTTCGCCGTTCACAAAGACAATCGCACGGTCATGAACGCAGTCGTAGCGAAGCGGCAGACCACCGTTTTCCGCCATCGGACCTTTGACGGTGGTGGAGTACAGCGTGAAGCCGTAGTTCTGACCGATTTCTTCCATATACTTCGGAGCCGCAGTATGAACGGGCGCGGAAATGGAGTCAACAGTGTTGAGAACAAATGCCTTTTCGGTAAGGCGGACCTTGCCGTATGCCTTCTTTTCGGAGTTCTTCGTGGTGATTTCGGGAACGCTGCCGAAGAATTCTTCGTTGATCTTGCGGACTGCGTAGTAAGCGGGCGTCATGTCGCCGGCTTCGCTGAGAAGGGCGTTGTAGTCGTAGCTGGTGATAGTAGGTTCGTACTTTCCGCCGTGGTTTGCACCATTCATGAAACCGAAATTGGTACCGCCGTGGAACATATAGAAGTTGAGGGACGCACCTGCGTTCAGCATGTCACGGAACAGACCCGCAAGTTCTTCCGCTTCACGGACGTGGTGTTCTTCATACCAGTGGTCGAACCAGCCGCACCAGTATTCGCCGCACATGGAGGGCTGATTGTCACGGAACTTCTTGAGTTCAGCAAAGTTTTCCTTCGGATGGGAACCGAAGTTGGCAACACAGAGGTATTCGGGGAGAGTACCGCCGGAGAGCATCCAGTCGCACGCACCGTCGGAGGTGAACAGCGTGCAGTCGACGCCGCATTCGCGGTAGATATCGACAACGGCGTTCAGGTATTCCTTGTCGTCACCGTAGGAGCCGTATTCGTTTTCGATCTGTACCATGACAATATTGCCGCCGTGAGTCGCGAGACGGCCGGTACCGAGGTGTTCGAACAACGCATGATAGTAACGGCGGACTTTTTCAAGGAAACGTTCGTCGTTGCAGCGGATCGCAATGTTTTCGTAGCTGAGAAGCCATGCCGGAAGACCGCCGAATTCCCATTCGCTGCAGATGTACGGACCCGGACGGAGAATAACGTTCAGCCCGAGCTTTGCCGCCTCGTCCACATAAGAAGCAAGATCCAGCATGCCGGTAAAGTCAAACTGACCTTCCTTCGGTTCGTGCAGATTCCAGCAGGTGTACGTTTCAACGGTATTGAAGCCGCACTCCTTCAGCTTAGTGAGACGGTCGGTCCAGTATTCGCGCGGGATGCGGAAATAATGCATCGCGCCGGATACAATGGTATACTCCTTGCCGTCCATCAGGAACGATTTGTCGTTATACGTGATAATTCCCATATTGTTTTCCTTTCGGAGATTATATTTTTCTGACATTAGTTTATCATAGATGGATGGGAAAATCAAGAGAGTGCGGAAGGTTAGTTCGGGGGAAACGGTCGCTTTCTTTCAAGAAAGCGACCGTTTCCCCTGCAATCGTAAATTTTTATGAACTTACAGATACCAGTAGATAAATCCGATAAAATATGTTATAATATAAAGTAGAATAAAATGGGAAAAGTATGCTGGCAGGAGGTGACGGAATGAAGATGTTTTCGGTAATGCGCAGGCGGGATGATCTCCCTACGATGACAGTTCCTCTTGTGATCCTTCTGACGGCGGCGATTGCAGTACTGACGGCAGCTGCCGGACAGCTTGCCTCCGACGCGGTCGGCGTAATCGCCTCGCTCCCGTTTCTGGCGCTGGCATCGTGTCTGTACGCGCTTATTATTCTGCTCTGGAGAAAGTTTGCGTCTCTTCTGGTGACACCGCTCTCCTTCACTGCAATGCTTCTTTCCGGCTCGGCGATGTTCACTGCCGTAACGGTAACGCTTTCGCTCCTGTTCACGTCGTACGTTTTTGCGGTATCTCTGATCGCACGGGAGCCGAAATTCCAGCGGCTCGGATCGCTTTCGATTGCCGCCGCAGTCTGTCTCCTGCTTACCATTGTGGCGTATGCAGGATTCCATGCACCGTCGTATGAAGCGTTTGCCTCACTGTGCATGGACGGCCTGGCCTCCCTGCTCGGTACGGCGTACGGCATGGTACCGACGGAATCCTACATCCGCGAGGCCGCACGGAATATTCTCGTGCTCACACCATCGTATCTGGCGGTGGTATCGCTCGCACTCGCGTGGTTTACGGAAACAATGGCGAAAAGCATGTTCCGCCTGCTCGGCTGCAGTGATCTGTTCATCGGGATCACCCACCGGATCACGCTGCCGCTCCCGTACGCTGTGATCTACATCACGGTGTTTTTCCTGGTGCTGATGACGATTCCCGAACAGGCACCGTTCCTCTATACCATGCTGAACAGTCTGATGATTGCGATGATGCTCCCCTGTGCATCGGTGGGATTATCGGTTATTCTGCGAAAAATCCGCGTGCGGATGTATTACGCGAGCCAGAAGCGCGCGCTTACATCCCTGCTGATGGTGATGGCGTTTGCCGCAATGGGAATCCCGAATGCCGTGCTGGTATTGTCCGTCGCCGGAGCCTATTTCGTAATCGCAGATTTCCTCCGGAAACGGAGAAAACAACGCGAAAAGGAAAAACGCGAATGGGAATAAACGTCCCGTATCCCCGCAAACCTGCGCTCTGCGTTTCCAGTCTCCTATCGTATAAAGTTTTCTGAAAGGGGTTCGGGGAAAACTTTTCCGAAAAAAAGTTTCCCCGAGAAGCCACCCAATGTCCAAAAATACAAAACAGAAGAATGACCTGCGCGGATTCCGGAAGGAAACAGTCACCGTGTTCGGTGTGAGCGGTCTCGCGTGCATCGTCCTGTTCGCTCTCAGCATTATCGCGCTGAACGAAGTGACGACTCCTAAGATCCTCCTCCTCGCTCTGATCTTCCTCGGCATCCATACCGCCGCCTCCGTCGTCGCATATTACTTCTTCGAAAAACGTTCCAAAACCGGCTCCCTCGACGAAGCACTCGCTCCCGTCATGGGCCGTATCATGTTTGACGCCGTCGTCAAAATGGCGACGCCCGTCTTCCTCTGCGACTCCTCCGAGCGCATCATCTGGTACAACAATACCACCGAGGAACTCCATTCCAGCAAAAACAAACTCTACGGCGAATCCGTCTCCGAACTTTTCGGTGTCACCCTCGCCGAGATCCGCGCCAACCGCAGCGACGAAGGTGCGCGCCTCACCTGCGACGGCCGTTCCTTCCGTGCAAAATTCAATCACATCAAGACCGACGATGATGACTATGCTCTCGTTATCACCACGGAAACCACCCAGCTCGATGCCCTCGTTGAAAAAATGGCGGGCGACGAACTCGTCGTCGCCTACATCATGATCGACAACCTCGGCGAAATGATGCAGTACGACAGCGAACATTACCGTCCCGCCGCTTCCCAGATCGACGAAATCCTCCGCGACTGGGCGGACGAATACGGTGGTATCCTCAAGGAATACGAGCGAGACAAATACATCTTCATCACCGAGACCCGCGTCCTCGACGAACTCATCCTGCAGAAGTTCGATATCCTCGACCGTGTCCGCGCCGTCCGTGTCGGCGACACCAACCTTCCGCTCACCATTTCCATGGGTGTTTCCAACATCCACGGTGCCTACGAGGAAAAAGAACGCGCAGCCCATGCCGCTCTCGATATGGCACTTCAGCGCGGCGGTGACCAGGCGGCCGTCAAGGGCGACGGCAGCATCGACTTCTACGGCGGCGTCACCAAAACCGTCCAGAAGCGCACGAATGTCCGCTCCCGCGTGATCTCCAACGAGCTCATCTCCGCGATGAAAAAGGCATCCAACGTCCTCATCATGGGACATAAATTCGCTGACTTTGACGCGTTCGGCGCGTGCGTCGGACTGGCGCAGATCGCCATGTTCTGCGAAACCCGCGTAAACATCGTCATTAATATGGCGGACCGCAACCTCATCGGATGCCGCAGTCTGCTCGACACCGCAAGCGAATACCGCGGGATCTTCGTCGACTCCGCCGACGCGCTCGATCTTCTCGAAACGGGTACGCTCGTCATCGTAGCGGACGTCAACAACCTCTCCCGTTCCGAACTTCCGGAACTTGCCTACCGTACGGAAATGCTCGCCGTGATCGACCATCACCGTATGACAGCGGAATTCGAGCGCGATCCCGACGTGGAATACATCGAACCGTCCGCTTCCGCAACGTGCGAAATCGTCGCGGAAATGCTGGAACAGGTTCTCCCGAACGACGAACTGAGCGCCGCCGAAGCGACCGTCATGCTCGCCGGCATCAGCCTCGATACCAAGCAGTTCACCAAGGATACCGGTACGCGTACCTTCTCGGCGGCGATGTACCTGCGCGACCGCGGTGCCGACCCGGTCGTGGTACAGGATCTGTTCCGCGAAAGCTACAGCGACTATATGCGTGAAGCACGGTTCCGTTCGAACGTCGAGATCTACCGGGAACGGATCGCAATCACCTTCGTCGAAGACGGTGAAGCGTCCCCCGCTGACCGGATTATCGTCGCGAAAGCGGCAAACAACCTGCTGATGCTGGAAGGCATCGACGCATCGTTCGCAGCCGTCCGCATCGGTGATACCCTGCACATTTCAGGACGAAGTGCGGATAAAGTCAACGTCCAGCTCATACTGGAAGAAATCGGCGGCGGCGGTCATTTCAGCGCGGCAGCCGCGCAGATCAAGGAAAAATCGGCGGCGGAAGTCATCACCGAACTGAAAGCCGCCATTGACAAGCATCTCAAATAAAAGAGATGCCATATAAAATCACAAATCAACCAATTTTGGAGGTAGAACCACAATGAAAGTCGTACTGTTACAGGATGTAAAAGGACAGGGCAAAAAGGACCAGATCGTCGAAGTATCCGACGGATACGCACGCAACTTCCTCTTCCCGAAGAAGCTCGCGGCCGTTGCCGACGCAAAGGTCATGAACGATATCAAAAATAAGGAAGCCGCCCGCGAATATAAAATCGAACAGGAAAAGAAAGCTGCCCGCGAAACCGCAGCAAAGCTGCAGTCCATCGTCGTCAAGCTGAAGATCCAGCAGGGCGCAGACGGCAAATTCTACGGCTCCGTCACCACCAAAGACATCGGAGAAGCGCTTGCAGCACAGCATAAGATCGAAATCGACCGCCGCAAGATCGTCCTCGACTCCCCCATCAAGGCGTACGGTACATACTCCATCGACGTCAAGCTCTACCCGGAAATCTCCGGCAAAATCAACGTCGTCGTCGCTGCTAACTGAAAAAATGTAGTCCTCGGGGAAAACTTTTTCGAGAAAAAGTTTTCCCCGACTTGTTCCGCAAGTCGACTTGTTCCGCAAGTCGGATCCGGACACCCTTTCCAAAAGCTTTATACTGAAATGACGGACAAAGTATCTGCAAATTTAAAGAATACACCTTCCGTCAGCCGACAAAAGAAGAAATCTGTCCCTGCGGTTAGCCTAAATCTGCTCAACCCTTACACCGGCACAAACGTGTCGTGTGAATCACACAAATTTCAAGCAATACGAACGCAAGGGAGAATCCAAGGGGGAACCCCCTTGGCGCGGGAGATTCAAAAGAGGTCCCGCGCGAGGACCTCTTTTGCGCCGCCCTGAGACACGAAGTGTCTCGTGCGCTGTGGCATAAAAATTGAAAAACGCCTGAAGGCGTTTTTCTTCCTTATTAATCAAACGAACAGTTTGAACCCACTGAGGTATTCCATGAATAACGATATCCTCTCCGAACGGCGAATGCCGTTTTCCCTGGAAGCCGAGCAGTCCCTCCTCGGCTCCATCCTCATCAACCCCGTGTGCCTCGACGATATCGCTCCGCTCCTCTCCGCCGAGGACTTCTATATGCCCGAGCACAGCGAGATCTACGCCGCCATGCAGTCGATGTACCTCAAAAGCAAGAACATCGACGTCGTCACCCTGATCGAGGAGCTCGTCCAGAGCGGCACCTACGATGAGGCCGGCGGACGTGAGTACCTCAAGCTCATCGCCGAAGCAGTTCCTGCCGCCGTCAATGCCAAGGACTACGCGAAAATCGTCCGCGATAAAGCCATCCTCCGCCAGCTCATCGGTGCGTCCGAGGACATCTCCGAAGCCGCTTACGCCGGCGACGACGAGGCCGAAAACCTCGTCGAGTTCGCGGAAACCAAAATCTTCCGCATCGCCGAAGGACGCGAAAACAAAAACTTCGTCCATATCCGCGATGCCCTCCTTCAGGTTTACGAACGCCTCACCAAACTCTCCGAGAATCCCGACGAACTCCGCGGTACCCCCACCGGCTACGACGACCTCGACAACGTCATCGTCGGCATGGGCAACAGCGACCTTGTCCTCATCGGCGCCCGCCCCGGTATGGGGAAAACGAGTTTCGCCATGAACATCGCTGTCTCCGCCGCACTCAAAACCAAAAAGGCCGTCTGTGTTTTCTCTCTCGAAATGTCCGCCGAACAGCTCGCCAACCGTATGCTCTCCAGCGAAGCGCAGGTCGACAGCTATAAGATGCGCTCCGGCAATCTCGATCAGGAAGACTGGAAAGCCGTCGCGTACGCTTCCAGCAAACTCTCCGAAGCCGAAATCTACATCGACGATACCCCCGGCGTCACCGTCACAGCGATGAAATCCAAGCTCCGCCGCGTCAAGGACCTCGGTCTCGTCGTCATCGACTACCTTCAGCTCATGCAGGGCGACCGCCACAGCGACAACCGCGTACAGGAAGTCGCCGATATCTCCCGCGGTCTCAAGCTCCTCGCAAAAGAGCTGAATGTCCCCGTCATCTGCTGCGCACAGCTCTCCAGAGGTCCCGAAAACCGCCCCGACAAACGCCCGATGCTGTCCGACCTCCGTGACTCCGGTGCAATCGAACAGGACGCCGACATCGTTATGTTCCTCTACCGTGACGAGTATTATAAGGAAGAAACCGTCGAACAGAGCGTCGCCGAAGTCATCGTCGCCAAAAACCGTCATGGTTCCCTCGAAAAGGTCAAGCTCGGCTGGATCGGACGGTACACCAAGTTCACCACACTCGCCAAGGAAACCATGATGGAATAACCGGGTACTCTGCCCCCTTACCGTTATGAATAACTATCAATTTCTCCCGCAGATCCATTCCCCCGCCGATCTGAACTCCATCTCCGACCGTGACATTCCCGTCCTCGCCGGTGAAATCCGACAGGAAATTATCGAAACGCTCGCAGAAAACGGCGGTCACCTCGCTTCGAACCTCGGTATGGTCGAGGCAACCCTCGCCCTCCACCGCACGTTTTCCTGTACCGGCGGAGAACGCTCCGATGATATCGTGTTCGACGTCGGACACCAGTGCTACACGCACAAGCTCCTCACCGGCCGATTTGACCGTTTTCGTACCGTCCGTCAGGGCGGCGGACTTTCCGGCTTCACCAACCGTTCCGAAAGCCCGTACGACGCCATGACCTGCGGACACAGCGGCTCGTCTGTCTCCGCCGCGATGGGCATCGCCGAGGCCAACCGTCTGAACTACGGCATCGGAAAAGACGCCCCGTGGACGGTCGCCGTCGTCGGAGATGGTTCGTTCACCAACGGCATGATCTTCGAAGCGCTCAACTCCCTCGCCGGACGTCAGCTCAACCTCATCATCGTGCTCAACGACAACGAGATGTCCATCTCAAAAAATGTCGGCGGACTGTCGAAATACCTCTCGTACATCCGTACAAGCGAAGGCTATTTCACCTTCAAACTGGTACTCAAACGCGCGTTTTCCGCCATTCCCCTCGTCGGGAACGGGCTTGTCCGTGCGGCGCGCGCCGTCCGTGACTTTCTCAAGCGCGTCACCAATACCGAAACCTTCTTCGAAAATCTCGGACTCGACTACATCGGTCCCGCCGACGGCAACGACTACCGCCGCATGGTACACGTCCTCGCGGAAGCGAAATCCAAACCCGGTCCCGTCATCGTTCACATGAAGACGAAAAAGGGCATGGGCTATCCCCCCGCCGAGGAGCATCCCGAACGGTTCCACGGTGCCGCACCGTATGACATCGGTACCGGCGCACCGAAGAAACCCTCGTCGGGCGGCACCTTCACGTCCGTGCTGTCCGACCACGTCTGCCGGCTCGCCGAAAACGATGACCGCGTCTGTGCCATCACCGCCGCCATGACGGAAGGCTGCGGACTGACGGAGTTTGCGTACCGCTTCCCCGACCGCTTCTTTGATGTCGGGATCGCCGAGGAACACGCCGCCGCACTTGCGGGCGGTCTTGCGATGGCGGGTATGACGCCCGTCCTCGTCCTCTACTCCACCTTCGCACAGCGCGTGTTCGACCAGCTCTGGCACGACATCCGCCTGCAGAACGCCCACGTCGTCCTCGTCCTCAGCCACTGCGGACTTGTCCCCGGTGACGGCGTGACCCATCAGGGACTGTACGACGTGTCTCTGTTCCGCTCCATCCCGGACGTCACCGTGTATTCCCCCGCCACTGCGGACGAACTGCGCACCGACCTCGACCGCGCCGTCTCCGGCGAGGGGCTCTTCATTGTCCGATACCCGAAAGACACCGCGCAGGAATGGCAGATTCCGTTCACGGAAATCAACGACATGTACAAACGTGCATCGTTCGGCACGGCGGACAAGCTCCTCGTTCTCACATACGGACGCATCGCCCACGAGGTCTCCGCCGTTCTCGCTGACGAGGGCATCTCCGCCGAACTGATCGTTCTCGACCGCATTCTTCCCCTGCCTGCAGATGAACTGTGCAGAATCGCCGCGTCCCGTCCTTTCACTGCCGTCGTGGTCGTGGAAGAAGGTGTAACCTCCGGCGGCATCGGCGAAGCGATCGCGGCAACCCTGTCACTGCCTACGCACATCTTCGCCGCGGACAATCCTCTGATCCCGCACGGCTCCCTCGCGCATATCAAAAAAATCGCCGGACTCGACCGCGAATCGCTCGCATCACAGTTCCGCGGAATTCTGTAAAATTCCGCAAAATCCCCGCCGTTCTATTGACGGCATACCTCAATTTATAGTATAATATAGGGTACGAAATAGAAGTTGACCCTATAAATATAAACTAACTCTATTCTTTTATTCGTCCAAAAAGGTTTTGAAAGGAGCTCGAGGAAAACTTTTCCTAAAAAAGTTTTCCTCGTACATACCCCACCAATGAAAAAGTTACTCCTCGGAAACGAAGCCGTAGCGCGCGGTCTTTACGAAGCCGGCGTACGTTTCGTTTCAAGCTATCCGGGCACGCCCAGCACCGAAATCACCGAATACGCGGCAGAATACGACGAAATCTACGCAGAATGGGCACCGAATGAAAAAGTTGCGGCAGAAGCGGCCCTCGGCGCAGCAATCGGCGGCGGCCGTGCGTTCTGCGCAATGAAGCACGTTGGTCTCAACGTAGCCGCTGACCCGCTGTTCGTCATGGCACAGACCGGCGTAGTGGGCGGTCTTGTTATCGGCGTTGCCGACGACCCGGGCATGCACTCATCCCAGAACGAACAGGACAGCCGTCACTATGCGATCGCGGCGAAGCTGCCGATGGTGGAACCCGCTTCCTCTGCGGAATGCAAGGACTACACCAAGATCGCCTATGACCTCTCCGAACAGTTCGACACTCCCGTCATTCTCCGCCTGACAACCCGCGTGAGCCACAGCCGTTCCCCGGTGGAACTTCTCGACCGTACCGAATACGACATCAAGCCCTACGAAAAGAACCCCGCGAAGCACGTCATGATGCCCGCGAACGCGAAGAAACGCCACGTTGTTGTGGAAGAACACCTCGCAGCTCTCGCGGAATACGCGGAAACCTGCCCGCTGAACACCATTGAAGCCAACGAAGGTACGACCGTCGGCGTCATTACCGCCGGCAACTGCTGGAACTACGCGAAGGAAACCTTCGGCAAGGACGCATCCTACCTCAAGCTGGGGCTTCTGAACCCGCTCCCGAAGCAGCTCATCCTCGACTTCGCAGCCAACTACGAAACGGTCATCGTCATCGAAGAACTCGATCCGGTAATCGAAAATCACTGCCGTGCGCTCGGTCTGAACGTCATCGGTAAGAACGTCCTCCCGATCTGCGGCGAATTCTCCGAAGAACTGCTGAAGGAAAAGCTCCTCGGCATCGAACCGGATTACTGTGAAATCGGTTCCCCGATCCCGATGCGTCCGCCGGTACTCTGTCCGGGCTGCCCGCACCGCGGCGTATTCTACACGCTTTCCAAGCTGAAGCTGCGTGTTTCCGGTGACATCGGATGTTACACGCTCGGCGCAGTCGCTCCGCTGAACGCGATCGACAGCGTATACTGCATGGGAGCATCCATCTCGTCCCTCCACGGCACCGTCAAGGTACGCGGCGAAGAAGACAAGTACGTTTCCGTCATCGGCGACTCCACGTTCATGCACAGCGGTCTGACCGGTCTCGTGAACGTCGTATACAACGGCGGAAACACCACCACCCTCATTCTCGACAACAGCATCACGGGCATGACCGGCCACCAAGACAACCCGCTGACCGGCAAGACCCTGAAAGGCGAACCGACCCCGAACCTCTGCCTCGAAGATATCTGCGCATCCCTCGGTGTATCCCGCGACCACATCCGCGCGGTTGACCCGAACGACCTCCCTGCACTTGAAGCGATCCTCAAGGAAGAAACCGCCGCAAAGTGCGCATCCGTCATCATCTGCCGCCGTCCGTGCGCTCTCCTGAAGTCCGTAAAGCGCCAGCCCGCCCTCGTCGTTGACGAATCCAAGTGTGTCGGCTGCAAGGCGTGCATGAAGATCGGCTGCCCCTGCATCTCCGTAACAAACAAGAAGGCGAAGATCGACGCCTCCATGTGCGTCGGCTGTGACCTCTGCAAGCAGATGTGCAAGTTTGGTGCTCTCTGAGAAGAAATTGAGTTCTCGGGGAAAACTTTTTCGAGAAAAAGTTTTCCCCGAACCCCTTTCAAAAAGCTTCCGTCTATAATGGATGACAAAGCAAGTGCAAATTTGAAGTAACAAGACCCCTGTCAACCGTACAGCCGGTTTGGTATTCCGAATCTGCACCCAACCTCGTTCATCCATTCGTTTGAAAAGGTTT
>JAFQFS010000010.1 GCA_017398585.1 Clostridia bacterium | reverse complement strand
TCCCCGAACCCCTTTTCAAAAACTTTTCAACTAAAAAAGAAAAAAGTATTCCTGTGAAAGGCTTGATACATTATGAAAACGACTGCTCTGCGAAAGATTTCCTTTCTTCTGACACTGCTCATGCTGGCGAATACAGCTCTGACCTCGTGCAGCGATGCCGGTACGGGTGATGCGGATTCCGTGTCCGGGGACGTTTCCTCCGAAGTTGAAGTAATTTCCGAAGAAACCGAGCCGGAAACCGAAGAAGTCCTGACCGACAACGTGCCCGAGCTTGACTTCGGCGGCGAAACCGTTACCATCGCCGGACAGAAGAGCGACGGATGCAGCGACATTTCCAGTGAAGAAATCACCGGCGAAGTCCTCAACGACGCGATTTTCAACCGCAATGCTGCGATGGAGGAACGCTTCAACGTCTCCTTCACGGAACCGCTTGCCACCGACTACGGCACCGTTTCCGCCGCCGTCAAGGCGACCGTTCAGGCGGGGGATGCCGCTTACGACATTATTCTCAACCAGCTTGCCCAGACCTCTTCGGACGCGCTGAACGGGAACTACATGAACCTCAACGAAATCCCTTATCTTGATTTCACGCAGAGATGGTATCCGGCGTCGGTCATCGAATCCGCGTCTCTGAACAACAAGCTCTACCTGATGGTAAGTGACCTCTGCATCAGCTACGTCGGTCAGACCTGGTCGATGTGCTTCAACAAGGACATCTCCACCGATATGGGCATCGAAAATCTCTATGACCTCGTCCGCGAAGGGGAGTGGACGATTGACAAGCTGAAGGAAATCACTTCCGAAATCTACATCGACATCAACGGCGACGGTGTCCGCGACGAAGGCGACCGCTACGGTTTCACGATGGGATCGAACGGCATCGACGGATGCAAAGGCGCGGCGCTTCTCTACGGTGCCGGTCAGCGCTTCATGAAGATCAACGAAGACTACACCATCGACCATCTGCTCGGCACCGAAGAAGCCCAGAAAGTTGCCGAAAAGTTCTACGAACTGAACAATCAGGCAGGAAGCACCGTCTTCACCGGTCACAGCTACCCGCTCTACGCGATGATGCAGCAGGTTGCGGTCTTCGCACCGGCGCAGCTCCACCACTATTACGGTCACGCACGCGATTTCGAAGGTACGTTCGGTGTTCTTCCGCTTCCGAAGAACGACACCGCACAGGAATCCTACGCGACCCTCTGCGACGCGGGCTGCAACTGCATTTCCGTTCCGGTCGTCATCAAGAATCCCGAACTGACCGGTGCGCTGATCGAAGCGATGTCCGCATACTCCACGAACAACGTCGTTCCGGCGTTCGTTGACGTTTCGCTCCAGACCAAGGTTGCGCGCGACGAAGAATCCGTGGAAATGATGCAGATCGTCCTCGACAGCCGCGTCATGGACTTCGCGTACCTCTACTGCGGATGGAACGGCTGGACATGGCAGCTTGCCGACCTCTTCAAGGATCCCGGCGCGTATGCGTCCAAGTTCACGTCCAAGCAGAAGGTCATGGACAAGACCTACGAACGCATGATTAAGAATTTTATTGAAGAATAATGTTTATTCCAGCTGAACTCAGGAAACTCCTCGGAGACCGTCCGTACACCCTCGATAACGTGGGAATGTCCGGGTCATATGTCCTGTGTTTCGACGATATGGTGCTCAAAATCGGAAAGCACACCGCCGCGCACGACCGCGAAGTCTTCATGCTCCCGTGGATGGTCTCGAAAAATCTCCCCGTCCCGCAGGTGCTTCACGCACAGGTTGTCGACGGCACGCGGTATCTCCTGATGTCGCGCGTTCCCGGGAAAATGTCGTGCGCGGAGGAATATCTCGACAACTCGGATGTTCTTCTTGAGGTTCTCGCGGAAGGGATGCATATGCTGTGGGAAACCGATATTTCCGACTGCCCGTGCGACAGTCGGCTCGAACGGCATCTGAAGGCCGCGGAACGCCATGTCGTAAACGGACAGGTCGATGTGAACGCCGTCGAACCGGACACCTTCGGTCCGGGCGGATTCGCATCTCCCGAACATCTTCTCGCGTGGCTGTACGACAACCGCCCTACGGAAATGCCCGTCCTGTCCCACGGCGACTACTGCCTGCCGAACATTTTTGCGGAAAACGGACGTCTCTCCGGCTTCATCGACCTCGGTGACAGCGGAATAGCCGACCGGTATCAGGACATCGCGCTCTGTTACCGCAGTCTGACCCGGAACATGGACGGCTCATACGGCGGCAGAGTCCGCGAGGGCTTCAATCCCGACCGTCTGTTCGACGTTCTCGGCATCACACCCGACCGCGACCTGCTCCGCTATTACCGTCTTCTCGACGAACTGTTCTGACAACACAAAATGCCGTTACATCTGTAACGGCATTTTTTCAATATGAACCGCATCGATCACGCACTGTGCAACTTCTTCCACGGATCTGTCATTGCAGCGTACCCGGATCTCGCCCTGCATCGGCACGCGTTCCATGAAACGCCGGTTGATCGCTGCGGCTTCATCGGCGTTGCGGTATTCGTTTCCGTTGTCGCGTCCCAGCACACGTTCACGGATAACCTCGTCAGAGGTACTGTATAATACGATCACGCGCACCCGATCGCCGAAACGCTCCCGCACCTCGTCCGTGAACTCCTCGCGGATGTCGGTCAGGATCACGGTTTCAAATCCGTGACGGAGGTAATTTTCCGTGACGAGCATGAGATTTTCAAACGACATACGTTCCTCATCCTCATAGGAAATCTCGGTATGCGGATTCAGATTCCGGAATTCCGGGATCCATCCGAACTCGAACCACGGACATTTCAGCTTCTCGTGGACCATCGCCGCAACGGTGGATTTTCCGGTTCCCGGCGCACCGGTGATTAAAAGTACGCTCATACAGTCGCTCCTGTCAGTTTTTTCTTCATTATATCACGTCCCTGTCTCAATTTCAAGAATTCATCTCCCTCTTTTCTTGACTTCCGTACAGAAATAGAGTATAATGTTAAATGGTAAATTATCAGAACAATCAGAACAAAGGAACTCTCCATGAAAAGAGACGCCTATACCATCGGTCTCGACTTCGGGACCCTTTCTGCCCGCGCGCTTCTGGTGAGAACCTCCGACGGATGCGAGATCGGCACGACCGTGTTCGACTATCCGCACGCCGTTATGGACGAAACTCTCATCACCCCGTACGGCTACGTCAAGCTCCCGCCGGATTTTGCGCTCCAGCATCCGCAGGACTACCTTGACGCCCTCGATCATATCATCCCCGAATTGCTGGATACCTGCGGCGTTTCCGCCGACGATATCATCGGCATCGGCGTGGACTTCACCACCTGCACCCTCCTTCCCACGGATGCCTCCGGTACGCCTCTCTGCCTTCAGCCCGATGGACGCTTTGCGGACAATCCGCACGCCTACGTCAAGCTGTGGAAGCATCACGCCGGCGAGCCATACGCGGACCGTATGACCGATCTCGCACGCGAGCGCGGTGAGGAATGGCTGAACCGGTACGGCGGACGCATCTCAAGCGAATGGATGCTGCCGAAGGTCTGGGAAACCCTCGACAATGCTCCCGCCGTGTATGATTCCGCC
>JAFQFS010000085.1 GCA_017398585.1 Clostridia bacterium | reverse complement strand
TTTTGAAAAAAGTTTCTCCCCGCCCCCCTCTTCAAAAACTTTCAGACGAAATGTACGGACAAAGTCGGGTGCAGATTTGGAATACCAAACCGGCTGTGCAGCCTACAAAATTCTTTTGTTGCTGACAATTTGCACTCACTCTGTCTATTTATATCGTATAAAGTTTTTTGAAAGGGGTTCGGGGAAAACTTTTTTTCAAAAAAGTTTTCCCCGATCACTCCTTATTTCTTATTCTTAAAATACTCGTTGAGCTTTTCGATGAGTTCGTCCGGGTCTACGCCGTGGACGATGCAGGCTTCTTCGACGGTTTCCATGCGGGAGACCGGGCAGTCGATGCAGTGCATGCCGCATTCCAGGAAAATGTCTGCGGTATCTTCGTCAAAATCAACGATGTCGCCGATGATGGTTTCGTAGGTTACTTCCATTTTATAAATCCTCCGTTTTGGGGTTCAGTTTGCTTTTTTGATTTCGATCGGGTCGGGATAGGTGACCTTTTCGATATCCGCACCAAGGGCACGGAACTTTGCACAGACTTCGTCGTATCCGCGTTCGATGAGGTGGATGTCGGAAATTTCGGTCTTGCCTTCCGTTGCGAGTGCCGCGATCATGACCGCCATACCTCCGCGGAGGTCGGTTGCGATGACCGGTGCGGGAGTCAGCGGATTGCCGCCTTCGATCACAACGATACGTCCGTCGACCTTGATCCGCGCGCCCATGCGGCGGAGTTCTTCGACGTAACGGAACCGGTTTTCGAAAATGCTTTCGTTGATGTAGCTCACGCCGTCCGCGAGACAGAGCAAAGCGGACATCTGCGGGTGCATATCGGTCGGAAAGCCCGGGTACGGCAGGGTCTTCACGCTGGTTCTGCGCGGCTTGCCGTTTGCGGTAACGTGAACCGCATCGTCGAATTCTTCGATTTCCGCACCTGTTTCTTCCAGCTTTGCAGTGATGGATTCGAGATGCTTCGGAATAACATTGTCAATGCGTACGGAACCGCCCGTTGCCGCTGCCGCTACCATGAAGGAACCGGCTTCGATCATATCGGGAATGATGGCATACGTACAGCCGTGAAGTTCCTTGACACCGCGGATCTTGATGACGTCCGAACCGGCGCCGCTGATCTTTGCGCCGCAGGTATTCAGGAAGTTCGCACAGTCAACTACATGGGGTTCCTTTGCAGCGTTGTCGAGGATGGTCGTACCTTCCGCCGTTGCCGCTGCGATCATAACATTGATGGTCGCGCCAACGCTTTCCACGTCAAAGAAGATATTGTTGCCGACCGTTCCGCGCTGGGATTCGATCTCTACATAACCGCCTTCAGTGTTTACCTTGCCGCCGAGAGCCTCAAAGCCCTTGATGTGCTGGTCGATCGGACGGACGCCAAAATTGCAGCCACCGGGAAGACCGACCTTGGCGCGTCCGAAACGTCCGAATTCCGCACCAAGAAGGTAATAGGAGCCTCGGATCTTGCGGACAAGGTCGTAATTCGACTTGCCGGGACCGACATTGGTACAGTCCACTTCGTAGGTCGTACGGTCGAGCATGCGGATCTTCGCGCCGATACCGCTGAGAATTTCAAAGGAATCCGCGATATCGCTGATCGCAGGGATATTTTCAAGGATACACTTGCCGCGCACCAGTACGCAGGCATAAATAATCGGAAGAGCTGCATTTTTTGAGCCGGAGATCTCTACTCTTCCGCACAGGGGATTCCCCCCCTTTACGATAATTTTTTCCATGTATTGTATACCGAGCCTTTCCAGAAGCCGGAGCTGTGATATCGTATTTCAGGTGTCAGACAGAACAGATCCGGAAAAAACCGGATACTCGACCATCTTAACTCGTTATATTATAACAGTTTATGTGCAGGAATGAAAGAGGTTTTTGCAGGATTTTCATAAATTTCATACATATTATCAGTTTGCGCCATATTTACTTTGCTTTATTCCATTATTTTTGTATATAGTGTACCATTTATTGCATTGTAAATCAAATCTCCTCTGGTATCCGTCGTGATCTGCCAGCAGGGAATGAGGCAGAAATTCCGTTCCTCGCCGAAAAAATAAAGGGAATAACAGGATTTGATGGCTTCAATCGTCACGGGATTTCTCTCCGGTTCATCTCCGGATGCAGACGACGCGGACAGCGGCGATGTGCCGAGGTCTTTTTTAACATTAAACAGTATATTGAGAATATCGGCGAGTTGTGCGGAGTAGGACGTCCCGGGGGTGAAAAAGCACCATGTTCCGTATGCTGCGGTCACTTTTTCGTTTTCCACCGTACAGAGAACAAGGTTCCCGGTAATCACCACATCGTCAATGGTACGGGAACACAGGATATAATCCACCCCGTCGTATTCCCAGATCTCATCGATCATCACGTCCACGTCCAGCTCACGGCTGTTTCCGAACGAACGGCTGCCGTTGTTGAGAAACGTGCGCACCGCTTCCACGGAAACTTCCTTGTCCTTCGGCAGTCTGGCTCTGGCGTAATAGCGCAGTTCCACAATGTTCGGCGAAAATGTACTTGCGTCCTTCGCTTCATACCGGAAGGTGAAATTCTCTCCGAACTCACAGCGGTCGCCGTTTTCGAGGATCATCAGTTCTCCGTCGGGAATGGCGTAGCTTTCCCGCACCGCAGAACCGCTCAGAAGCTCGGCGACGGTACGGGTGTAACCGTCGGAGTCAAACATATACACACTGCCGTTCTGCCGTTTTTCAGAAACGATGTTCCGGTCGATCCGGATGCCGTCCCTCTCCATGATCGCCACCAGAGCGTCGACCGCTTCCGACGGCACAAAATCCATATTGTACCGGACCCGGATCAGCAGAACGGAAACGATCACACATGCAATCAGAAGGATGCCGGCAAGAACGCTCATGATTCGTTTACTTTCCATACTCATCCTCCTCTTCCGGATCCATGTTCCGATCCGTTTCCGGCTCCGGAAAAATCAGTTCCTCCGCCGCCCATTCCGCCGCAACGGATTCGGACAGATAGTCGCTGCGGTACACGAGACGTACATCCGACGAAAAACGTCCCAGTTTGGATGCAAACCACCACTCGGTGTAGGATGTCTCGCGATCTGCCAGTACACGCACCGCCACGGTGTGCAGAACGGCATGACGGATTCTTCCGTCTGCGAAGGTGATCCGGTAAGCATCCTGATCGTCGGAAATCGGAACATTCCCCACCGCATACATAAACTGCAGGGTCACTTCCCCGTTCTCCGAGGTCACGGAGCGAAGCAGAAGATCCGCTTCTCCGCCGCTGTAAACCGGATTGACCGCCGCAACTTTTTCATACAGCAGAACCGCCGTCCGGATGTATGCCTTCAGCATCTCCGACGGATTGTCTTCGGGAAAAGCCGTTCCGAGAATCTCGCTGACGCTCACTCCGCTGTCCGCGGATGAGCGCAGATATTCAATGGACGATGCACGGAAGTACAGAATCCCGTGGGTGTCGTAGTAGCTGCTCGATCCGTCCTCTTCCTCGTGAACGTTCAGCAGCTTGTCGGGGTTGAGCCCGAACAGACGCAGAACCGCTTCCTTTTCCTCCGGACTGTTCTGGATCAGAACGGCGGTCCGGTCGGTCATAAGGACTTTTCTTGTCTGGAGCGCCTCCGTATAGACCGGTTCCGTCCATGCCAGATTCGGATATCGTTCTTCATTAAACAGAAATTCCGACATCCCGGATCCGTAGAAACGCACAAAACGTTCCAGTTCGTCTGTCCCGACCGCCGCCTTGCGGCTCGGGATCACGTATTTTTTCACGCTGCCGGAATCACTCCGTGTCACAAGCAGTGTCTCTGCCGAAACGGACGACGGCGGCAGAATAAACATCTCACGGACATTTCCGCCAAAGGTCACGGAAGTTTCCCGTCCCTCCTGCGCCATTCCGGCAAACAGAGCAAGAATTCCGTCGGGCAGTTCGCTGTGATACTTGATGTACACAGAATTCCGTACGGATGTATACTCCTCCCACACCGTATCGGACTGCGGTTCCGCAGAGGAAAACGCACTCCGAAGCGTCGGTGTCAGAATATCGTACAACTCGGAAACGACATTGGCGGAAACGGAAATCCCGCGCCGGGTACCGTCCACAGTGATGCCGATAAACTCCGGCAGAAGATATCCGGAAACATCCGCATCATCCCGCCGCGCTTCGTTGGTCAGACCGGCGAGGTCAAATTCGCCGCCGGCACCGATGCTGCTCCAGCTGATCGTAAAAATTGTCAGAGCCGTAAGAACGCAGAGCGCGGCAAAAAGAACCGGCACGGCGATCCGGACGACAAGTTCACGGGAGGATCTGGAGACATTTTTCTTCATGTTGCTTTCTCTTCTGACTGGTTGTTTCGGTTCACCGGCAGCAGTTTCGGCCGGCTTTATTTTTTCTCATTCTTTTCGAGTTTGCATTCTACGGGAAGGTCGATCGTCACGGTCGTTCCCTCTCCCAGTGCACTCTTCACGGCAATGCGTCCGCCGTGCGCCTCAACAAGCTCCTTCGCAATGGCAAGGCCGAGACCGGTACCGCCTGCGTCCTGCGTACGTGACTTTTCCACGCGGTAAAAACGCTCGAACAGATGCCCGATATCGTCGTCCGGGATCCCGATGCCGTTGTCGGCAATCTCAATCCGGACAAATTTCTTCGGAAGCTGCGTAAGTTTGATGTCGATCTTCCCGCCGTCCGGGGTATATTTGATGGCATTGGAGAGTATATTGAGGATAACCTGTTCGATCCGCTGGCGGTCGGCTGTGATTTCCGGCAGTCCGCGCTGGCATCCGAACGTGACACGGTGATTGTGTTCGCTTACCTGTCCGCGCATGACTTCGCAGAGACGACGCACCGACTGACGCAGATCGAACGTCTCGACGCTCCAGTTCGTGCGCTTGTTGTCAAGCCGCGACAGCACAAGAAGGTCGGAGACGATCCGGTGCATCCGGTCACTTTCGCTGAGGACAATACCGAGGAAGTATTCCCGCGTTTCCGCATCCATTTCGGGGTCGGAGAGAATCGTTTCCGTGTACGCCTTGATGGAGGTCAGCGGCGTTTTCAGCTCGTGTGATACGTTCGACACGAACTCACGGCGGCTTTCGTCCAGTTCATAACGGCTGGTGACATCGTGGATGATGATAACACAGCCCGACGACTGCCGCTTTCCGCTGACGTACCGGATGACCGCGAAACTGACGTCGTACACGCGCGCACCGCAGGTACGGTCGCGGAAAATAAATCCGTCTTTTGTGTGCTCCGCGGCGGCATCGGGAGAAGTAAGCTTGATGCTGTTTCCTTCCAGAATCAGCGGAATGTCGAGGATCTCGAAGCATTCTTCCATACCGAGCGTCTCACTTTTCAGCGGCTCGCCGAACAGCTCGACCGCGCTGTTGTTGAAGTGAAGCACCCGTCCGTCGGCAGTGAACGCCAGAACCGCGTCCCGCATGCACGACAGAACGATGTCAAGTTTTTCGCGTTCCCCGTCCACTTCCTCAAGGGTCGCGCGGAGACGCTCTTTCATGTAGTTGAAGTTATCGGCGAGAACGCCGATTTCGTCCGCTGAGCGGACTTCGATTTCATGGGTGAACTCCCCGGATGCAACGAGCTGTGTGTCGTAGGTCAGGCTCTGCAGCGGGGACGAAATTGCTTTCGCAAGGAAAAACGACAGCAGAACGGCGATCAGGATCCCGATGACCATCGCCTGCAGGATGATGGTGAACAGCTTCTGGTTGAGCTGGCGCATCTCTTCAAGGGAGTCCTTGATGTAAATAATGCAGTCGGATTCACTGCCGGGATTCATGCGGACCGCCCAGTCCGCATAGTCCATGCCGCCCGTACCGATGTTTCCGCCGGAATTGTTGATCGCGGAGAGAATGTTCGGCGTGACAGGCAGTTCGGCCCCGAGTTCGATATCGGAACCCGCCAGCATCTCGCCCTCGGTATTGAGAACATAATAGTTCCGGTACTGGTCAACGCCGAGGATACTGCCGTAGGAAGACAGCACCTGCTTCATGCGGTCTGCGTACTGTTCGTCTGCCGTCACCTGTTCCAGCTCGATCATCAGAAGACCGTCTCCGGAGAAACACTCGGTCATCTGTCCGGTGAAGTCGCTGATATAGAATGAGGTCACCCCGTTCATGAGGATGGCGCCGACCGCACACATGACCGCGATAATGAAAATCAGCAGGATCAGTACGATTTTGAAATACAGGCTTTTCAACATAATCTTTTATCTGGCGCAGAGGTAGTACCCGACGCCGCGCTTGCTCATGATGTATTCCGGCTTCGCGGGGTCCTTTTCGATCTTCTTGCGGAGGCGGCTGACCGTTACGTCCACGGTGCGGATGTCGCCGAAATAATCGTCGTAGCCCCAGACCTTTTCGAGCAGATCTTCGCGCGTGAACACCTTTCCAACGTTTTCCGCGAGAAGAGCGATAAGATCATAGTCCTTCTTCGACAGCTCGATCGGTTCCCCATTTTTGGTAACGGAATAGTGTTCCTGATCGATGACAAGTTCCCCGACCGTCAGCAGAGAACCGGCCGGCGCTTCCTGAACGGCGGCGCGCACAACCTCCCCGGAAGAACGGCGGATGTTGACGCGGATACGCGCAAGAAGCTCGCGGAAGGAGAACGGCTTGGTAACATAGTCGTCCGCGCCGGTTTCAAGCCCGAAGATCTTGTCCTTCTCTTCTTCCTTGGCGGTCACAAAAATGATCGGCACCTGACTCTTGTACCGGATTTTTTCGCAGACTTCAAAGCCGTTCATCTTCGGAAGCATGATGTCGAGCAGGATCAGGTCGTACGATCCCGTTATCGCCTTTGTCAGACCGTCTTCGCCGTCATAAGCGATGTCGCATTCAAACCCTTCCTTTTTTATATTATATGCGAGGACCATCGCGATGTTTTTTTCATCCTCGACGATCAGGATCTTCTTTTTGGTTTCCATAAAAATCTCCTTTTACTCAATGTCCCAGATTGGACGTGATGAACTGTTCGCGGTTGATCTTGTTCATCAGTTTCAGCATCTCCGCCGTCTGCGGACAGTCTTCCAGCAGCAGGAAACAGTAGGTGTGCTCGCCGAGATACTGAAGCATATCGGCAAACATGATCTCCGCATTAACGGAAGCGTCCACGATAAAGTCCGGTGTGACGGGACAATACGCGGCGGCGATCAGTTTTTCATCCTCACTGATTCTCCCGGTCGTCATCGTAAAGTGTGTCCGGTACTGCGTAATCACGCCGAAACGTTCGTTGATCTCGTTCAGCTCCGTGACCGCATCTTCCCCGCTTTCCGCAACGGGAAGAATGCCGTACTCGCCCCCCGCCAGCGCATGAAGAAGCGATTCCGTGGTTGTGCCGCCGGAGAGGAACAGCGTGTACCCCATGTCATATTTCTGCAGCAGATCGAGGGCACGATGATCCTCATCCGTATCCGCAGCCGGTTCACGGCAGAGGATAAAAATTCGCTTGAGGTTCAGATGTTCCTTTTCCTCCAGCCCGGCGAACTCGTCTTCCACTGGTTCTTCCGGAAAATAGGAAGCCAGGAGATCTTCGGTTGTCAGAAGTTCCGTCCCGTCCGTCAAACGCATGGAGACACTGCCGTCCGCATGAGGAATTGTTTCCGCCGTAATCCCCACTGTTCCGGCGATCTGTCCGGCATCCACATAGGTCACACTTCCTTCTCGGAATACGCGGACATCTTCCTCGATCACTCCGTTCACCGCAGCGCGTCCCTCTGCGCACAGAATGGAAATATAACGTCCGTCTTTGTTGGAAATCAGCAGATTGTTGTCCGTCGGTTCGGTTACGTCAACCCCCGCGAACAGATCAAACAGCTCAGCCGGAACGTAATAGATCTCCTCCCGGCAGACGAGCGGAGCGGCGCCGTCCTTGTACCATGCCTCGTCGTTGTGGAACAGGCTTGGTACGACCGCTTCCCCTTCCGCCGCTGAAATCAGCGTCACGGAAAGAATCAGCAGAACAGCCGCCGCAAGAAGGCAGCAGATTTTTTTCACGGGCACCCTCCTTTCGGAAAATTCATTCCCCGTTCAGATGATACGCAACGGCAAGGTCGACAACCATGCCGTAACTCTTGGAACCTTCGGTTCCCTGCAGAACGAGGTAGGTATTGTTCACCGCGTCGCTCACCTCAGCGGCGGCATTGTCGCGGTATTTGTCGAAAAATTCACTGTAGCAGATGAGGTCGTAGCGCACGTACTGATCGAGCTTCCCGATCGTTTTGCTGTACAGGGACGGGGACGCGCTGTACAGCGGAGACGCAAGATATTCGTACATATTGAGATATCCCGCATACTGCATGTACGGATCGTCCGAACCGATGCAGACAAGGTATGCGAGGAAATTCGCTTCGTTTTCACGCGCGATCCCTCTCTGATGCGCCATTTCGTGCGCGGTTGTATAAACATTAACGAAATACGGGTAGTTGGTGTTGAGGTTCGCTTCGCCGGTGAAGAAGGTGTACACACCGGAAATGTGGGTGTAGGTCATGTAGTCGGACAGCATGATCTGCTTGACCGGCGCGTCCAGCTTCTGAATGAACGGATACCGTTCCGACAGCTTCGCATAGGATTCCAGACAGAGCTGCACGGTATCCTCATGTGTGTACGGACGGATCGAGCCCTTCTCTTCCATATAAGTAACATAAGGAGCAAGGGCGTTCAGCCGTTCGATAACGATTTCCATCGTCGCGGCAAGTTCTTCCGCCGAAACCTTTTCGCGGGCGATGCCGAGCTTTTTGTCAATGGTCGGAACACGGTAGCCGGCGCCGAACGTGAACACGAACATGGAGCCGATGAGCACCACGACCGACAGGATACCCGCGATGCAGCGGATGAAGTAGCGTCTGCCGCGCATGGAACGCTTTGTCGTCGCGACCACCAGCCAGACAAGGATCACCGGAGAACCGATCAGGATGAATTCTGCGAGGGAGAACGGAATCCAACCGGTCAGGTGCGCGTTCAGTGCACGGAAAACGGACGATATATTAATATTGATGAAATCCGCAAACGCAGGAGAGAATATGCAGATCAGGTACACTGCGGCGGCAAGAAGTCCGATCATGAAAAACACGATCGACGCCTTCGGAACATACCGGTTCAGTCTTCGGAAAAAACGGGTCATTGCAATGCCTTTCTAAAGTTGGAAATCAGAGAATCCGAGCGCATCCATCAGCGCACGGATATCTTCCGGAACGGGCGCGGTGACGGTAATCGTTTCTCCCGTCATGGGATGGGGGAAATCCGTCTTCCACGAATGCAGCGCGTGACGGACGATATACGGGGATTCCGTACCGTACAGCGAGTCTCCCGCAACAGGACATCCGATCCCGGCAAACTGCACGCGGATCTGGTGCGTCCGTCCGGTGATAGGACTGGCGAGGACGACGGAATGGGTCTCCGTCTTCGCGAGAACGCGGTAGGTCGTGAGCGCGGGTTTCGCGTCCGGTGTATCGGGGGATGTCTCCTCACGCATGATGATGCTGTCCGGCTTGCGGTGCATGTGCGATTCCAGCATCCCTTCGTCCGCCGGCGGAATTCCGTCGAGTACGGCGATGTAGGACTTGTGGATCTCTCCGTTTGTCATGGCGAGGTACATTTTATAGGAGGCATCCCTGGTGTTGGATATGAGCATGCATCCGCTGGTGTCGCGGTCGAGGCGGTTTACCGGACGAAAAACGTATACACGGTCGGCATACCGGAACGCCAGTGCGTTCGCCACGGTATCGAGCTGGTGACCGAGCGACGGGTGCGCCGGCATGTTGTACGGTTTGTTGACCGCGGTAACGTATTCGTCCTCGTAGATCACCTCAATCGGCAGTTCCGCCGGAATAATGTACGGACTGACGTCTTCGTCCTTGTCCTCGACAGCGAGGGAAAGGACATCACCGTGCTTCAGCTGGTAACGTACCGTCACCCATTCCCCGTTGACACGGATGCCGTCGGGGGAGAACTTCAGTTTTTTGATGAGATTGACGGAATACCCGAGCCGGTTTTTCAGTACCTCGCGGATAAGCATTCCCTCATAGTTGTTTTCAATTATTATATCCATTTTACGGGCTTAATCCTCAAGTTCCCGCCAGTAGCTGTAATATGCGATGATGCTGCGTTCCACGTTTCCGTGCTCCATGTCGATCGCGGTGATAACCACGCCTTCAAGCGAAAGAAGTTCCCATGCGGACAGATATTCCACCTTTGTACGCATAATTATCTCCTGGCTGGCATAGACAATCAGCTCATCGTCCTTGCGGATGATCGAACCCTTGTGACCGATTACTTCTTCGATTCCTTCGATCCGTTCGGTCACACATTTCAGTCCGCGGCCATTGAGATAATTCGCCAGATCGTTCTTATATCGCTTGCTGTTTATATTCTTGCTTTTTGTCCAGTGTTTTGATTTCTTGAGCATATTTCCCTCATTGAATTATTCAGATTTTGTGTCAAGTGCTGAAATTTGAATATTTTATAAAAAACTATTGCAAAAATTGTGATGACAGGCTATTATTAATTTACTAAAGTAGGCGTTTTTCGCCTGCCTATAGAAATTATAACACAAAAGCTCCCCTGTGTGAAGGAAAAACAAGAAATTTTTACATTCTTTCCGTCCCGGAAACGAATACAGCCGTTCCAACGGCATTTTTCCGGTGCATTCCTTCCGCTTCCGGAGCGGAACCCATTGTCCCGGTGCGGACAAAATTCAGAGGAAAGGCATGTGAATGTTATGCTTCCGCTTGACCACTTAACGGATGCTGCAGCCGCGGCTCTCAGGGATCACGGTTTATCGCCCGACGATATGACAATCGCCGTCCGGATGGACCTGGACTTTGAAGGCAATTTTGGTGAAAGCTGGCTCATCTACGACAAAAACACCAGGCTCATTCACCGCGTTCTGGCGGACGTCGATTCGATTCCGAAAAAGAACGCAAAACACGACCCGAACTTCGAAAACTTCGGGAAAATCCCAGACGCTAAATTCGCCAGATACTACGACAGCTTTTCGCTCGATTACTATTCGGATCTGACCGTCGACACGTGCATGGCTTCGAACCGTCTGCTGGTTCTCAAGCACGATACGGTTCGTCCGGAAGTCGACGACAAGCTCGATAAAGATGCCAAAGATGAAATCCACAAGACATGGAACAAGGGTGCATGCACCGAGATCAAAGCGTTCTGCACCAACGCCAAACGTCAGAAGCTCTTCGCTTTCTGTGAAATCGTTGACCGCACGATGCGCGGGGACGAAATCACCGAAGACGACTCGATTTTCGACCAGTTCAACGCAAAATGTCCGAAATGCGGTCAGAAATACGAAAACCAGTACCGCCGCATCTGTACGCACTGTGTAAAGCAGGGCGCGATCATGAAGCGCCTCCTGCAGCTCCTGCTCCCCTACAAGGGTCTGGTATTCGGCGTCGTCCTCTGTATGATCGCCAGTTCCGCAATCTCCCTGATCAACCCGATCCTCAGCGGTCAGATCCTTCTCGACAATGTCATTTTCGAAACCGGTAAATGGCACAGCGTCGGAATGCTCTTCGCCGTTCTCGGCGTGATCTTCGCACTCGCGCTTCTCTCCCTTTTCATCAGCATCATCCAGAACCGCCTCAACGCGGCCATGTCCACACGGATGACCAACAAAATGAAGCAGAACGTGTTTGACGCCATGATGGCGCTCTCTCTCGGCTACTTCAACAAGTACTCCAGCGGTCAGCTCAACAACCGGGTCAACTACGACGCCGACCGTATCCGCAGCTTCTACATTGACGGTCTCCCGCACTTCATCATCAACGTTGTCAACTTCATCGGTATCGGTATCTTCCTGTTCTACCTGAACTGGCAGCTGACCCTCATGGTCTTCATCCCCGTGCCGATCATCATCATTATTTTCCGCATCATGCTCCCGAAGCTGCACCGCATGTATTCCAAGCAGTACCGCAGCTCCTCTTCCCTCAACTCCATGCTCGCCGACTCCCTGAACGGTATTCGTGTCGTCAAGGCGTTTGCAAAGGAAGCGGAAGAAACCCACCGTTTCTACGGTTACTCCGAACGTCTCTACAACGCAAACCTCAAAGTAAATATCACCACCCTGACCATTTTCCCGGTCGTCAGCCTTCTGATCGGTCTGTCCTCTCAGGCAATCTGGGGTTACGGCGGCTTCCTCGTCATGGGCGAACACATGACCTACGGTGAATTCACTACCTACCTCGGCTACATCGGCATGATCTTTGCCCCGCTTCAGTTCTTCTCCACCTTCACGAACATTGTCACCGACACGATGAACTCCGCTCAGCGTATGTTTGAAGTCCTTGACATGGTTCCGGAAGTCATGGACGCGAAGGATGCAAAGGAAATGAACGAATTCCGCGGCGAAATCGAATTCCGCAACGTATCGTTCCACTATAACCCGAACCGCCCGATCCTCAAGGACGTCAACCTCAAGATCAATGCGGGCGACAACATCGGTCTCGTCGGTCATACCGGTTCCGGTAAGAGTACCATCGCGAACCTGATTACCCGTATGTACGACACGATCTCCGGTCAGATCCTGATCGACGGCATCGACATCAAGAACATCAAGACCTCCTGCATCCGCAGAAATATTGCGATCGTATCGCAGGAAATCTACCTGTTCCGCGGCACTATCGCCGACAACATCCGCTACGCACGTCCGGATGCAACCATGGAAGAAGTCATCGCTGCGGCAAAAGCAGCGAATGCGCATGACTTCATCGTACGTCTCCCCGAAGGCTACGAAACCGAAGTCGGTGCCGGCAGACGTTCCCTCTCCGGCGGTGAACGCCAGCGAGTCTCCATCGCACGTGCCCTGCTCCTCTCCCCGTCCATCCTCATTCTTGACGAAGCGACTGCGGCAATGGACACCGAAACCGAACGTCTCATCAGCGACGCTCTCTCGAAGCTGGTTGAAGGACGTACCTGTATTACCATTGCGCACCGTCTCTCCACTCTTAAGGACTGTAACTACCTGTTTGCGATTGAAAACGGTGAAATCGCCGAAGAAGGTTCGCCGGAAGAACTTCTCGCAAAGGGCGGCGTATACTATAAGCTCTACACGCTCCAGAGCGAAGCTATGAAGAAAGTGCTTGCAGGCATGTAAGCCGGAACATCGGAAGTAATTCGTGTGAAAATACAGCCAGCCAAATCGGAGGTGAAGCTGTTTCACACTCTGAAAATTTCTTTGCAAATGGGACCAACCATTTGCAATCGCCTGCGGCGACCGAAATTTTCAAAAGAAATTTGTGCTGCTTCGCAGCATGGAGGTTATTATGGCTAACAACAAAACACCGGTGAAAACCGATAAAAAAGAAGAAATCAAGAAGGAAAACCAGTCTGCCGAACCCAAAACCGACGCAAAGAAGGACACTGCGGAAGAAGAAACCGACACCGAAGAGCTGTTCAAGCGCCGCGTTTCGATCGACATGACGAAGGAAAACTCCTGGTTCTCCGCATCTCCCGGCGGACTGATCTCCCTGAAGATCATCAACGCGGAAGGCGAAGAAGAATTCTTTGAACGTGTGGTTCTCCGCCGTTCCTTCCCCGTTACCGCACCGGACGAATTCATCTCCGTCCGCGAACCCGACACCCGTCAGAAAGGCCGCGGTGCCGAAATCGGCATGATCCGCCACATCAACGTCTTCGACAAGGCGACGATCGATCTGCTCAACGCGGAACTCGAACTCCGTTACTTCACGCCCACGATCACGAAGATCACTTCCGCCAAGGAAAAGTTCGGCTACAACTACTGGGAAGCGGACACCTCCGCCGGAAGCGTTTCTCTCGTTCTCAACAACCCCTTCAACAACATCCGCAAACTGGAAGACGGACGTATCTTCATCTCCGACATGGACGGTAACTGCTTCATCATTCCCGATGCTTCGAAGCTCGACCGTCAGAGCTACAAGTACATCGAAATCTACATCTGATCGTCCCACGCTCCACGGAATACTTAGACAAAAACAGAAATGGTGAATAATTATGAAACTTATGTATGATTTGCCGGAGGTTGACAAGGCCGCCCTGGATGCGGCTGCCCCCGGTGAAAAAACAATGTACGTTATTCCCTTCAATATTGTTGAGGACAAGTTTGTAAGCGGCTGGACCTGTGTAACGGATAAGAAGATCTACTGTATCCTCGACGGCAAGGTGCTGAACACCTTCGACCTCGCGAAGTGCACGGTCTTCTCCACGGAAGTTCTCTACGGCAACTGTGGATTCTACGCGGTGATCGACGGCACCACAACGCTGATCTGCCGTTTCCTCAGCGGACGCAACCTGCCCCGTTACTCCGTTCTCGTTCAGGCCTGCGAAGACCTCGCCGAGAAGTGCCGCAAAGACGCCGATCCCGGCGAACCTGTTGTCAACAAGGAAGCGGAACGTTTCTGCCCCACCTGCGGCCGTCCGTTCATCGCGGGCAGTAAGATCTGTCCGTTCTGCCGCAATACCAAGGAAGTTTACATGAAGCTCTGGGGGCTCACCAAAGGTCTCCGTCTGATGCTCTTCTTCCCGCTGATCGTTTCGGCAATCTCCCTCTGCCTCTCCTTCCTGCTCCCGCAGGTGCAGAAGGCTGCTGTTGACGGATACCTCCTCAACGAAGGCATCCGTCCGGTAAACTCCATCGGTGACCCGAACCTGCACGCATTCCTTCTGATCTTCCTCGCGATCATCTCGATCGACCTCACTCACCGTATCCTCGGCGTTCTCCAGAGCCGCGTCTCCGCGATCTCCGGCAACAAGTTCACGCTGATGATGCGTACCCTTCTTTATGAAAAGATCTCGACTCTCTCGGTCTCCTCGATCGGACGCAAGTCCACGGGCGACCTCATGGGCCGTATCTCCGGTGACGTCAACGCTGTGCAGGCGTTCATGACCGGTCAGCTCCCCAGCCTGTTCTCTCAGGCGATCTCCTTCGTATTCGCGCTGGTTCTCCTGCTCATCCTCAACCCGGTCATGAGCCTCTTCGTCTTCATCCCGCTCCCGCTGGTCATTTATCTGGTGTACCGCTTCTGGGGCATCATGCAGAGAAGAAACGTAAAGAACTGGATCCTCGCACACCACGTCAACCTGTATCTCCAGGACGTGCTGAACGGTATCCGTATCGTCAAGGTATTCGGCAACGAAGAACGTGCGGTGGAAGGCTTCCATAAGCGCACCGACCGTTCCTCCAGATATTCGGAAGCGAATGCAAAGTTGTACGACACCGTATTCCCGCTTCTCGGTTTTGCGGTCCGTATCGGCAGCTACCTCATCATGTTCTACGGCAACTACCTGCTCTTCAAGGGCACGATGAGCTACGGTGAACTTCACCAGTTCAACTCCTACGTCAACATCATCTACGGTCCTCTGATGACCATCACCTTCATTCCGCGTCAGGTTTCCGCGTTCCTTACCTCTCTCGGCAAGGTTCTCGAAATTCTCGAAGAAGAACCGGAAGTATCCGATATCGGGCTCCCGATCGACATCTCGATCGAAGGCGACGTCAGCATCCGCGACGTAACCTTTGGCTACGACTCCTACAACCCGGTTCTCGAACACATCAACTTCGAAGTACAGAAGGGTGAAATGATCGGTATCGTCGGTCACTCCGGCTGCGGTAAGACAACGCTCATCAACCTTCTCATGCGTCTCTACGACGTCACGGAAGGCGAAATCCTGATCGACGGCGTCAACATCAAGGACATTTCCCAGAACGCGCTCCGTTCACAGATCGGTGTCGTTCTTCAGGAAACGCACCTGTTCTCCGGTTCGATCCGTGACAACATCAAGTACGCGAAGCCGTTCGCGACCGATGAAGAAGTGGTCAGAGCCGCAAAGATGGCAAACGCACACGACTTCATCGTCAACCTTCCGGAAGGCTACAACACGATGGTCGGTGAAAAGGGTTATTCCCTCTCCGGCGGTGAACGTCAGCGTGTTGCAATCGCACGTGCGCTCATCCACGACCCGAAGATCCTCATCCTCGACGAAGCGACCGCGGCGCTCGACACCGAGACCGAAAAGCTCATCCAGGACGCGATCAACAAGCTCGCCAAGGACAGAACCTGCTTCGCGATCGCACACCGTCTCTCCACGCTCCGTAACGCAGACCGTCTCATCGTACTCGACAAGGGTCACCTCGCCGAATGCGGTACACACCAGGAACTCCTCGATCAGAAGGGCTTCTACTGGCGTCTCGTTATGGCACAGCGTCAGGACTCCGGTATGCTCACGCAGACCGCCGCTGCCAAGGAGGCCGGCGAAGCTGCAAGACGTCAGAAGGTTCTGGCAAAGAAGAACGGTTAATCAAATGGAATTTCTCGGGGAAAACCTTTTTGAGGAAAAGGTTTTCCCCGAACCCCTTTCCAAAACCTTTTGAATATGGAATGAGACAAAGTACAGCTGAGATCCGGCTGTGCTTTTTGTTTTACGGACAGAATAAAGAACGAGGAACCGTTTTTTGGTTCCTCGTTTTGCTTCAGTTGACAGAACGTCCGGTATACGGCACATCTCCGTAAAACTTTTCCGTCAGCGTACAGCCCGACCAGTACCGGCGGAAATAATAGTAATCATCACAGTAGCGGTTACAGGAATAGTCGTAAACCGTACGTTTTTCGAACAGTCTGAACCCGCTGTTTTCGGCGGTCCTGCGTGACGCCGGATTGTCCACATCCATTACGACAATCAGATAATCAACGGCGGTTGTCCGGCAGAATTCTTCCGCAAATGCTTCGGCTGCTTCTGCGGCATAGCCGTGTCCGGTATGTTCTCCGATCATCATCCAGCCGAGTTCGTATTCATGCAGCATCTCCGATTTTCCGAATGTCAGGCACCCGACAACCTCACCGGTGTGCCTGAGTGCGACAGCGTAGCACCGCCATGGATTGCTGTCGCCGTTTTCCTCGAACTTACGAAATTTCCGGATATAGTTTACGGTCTCTGCAGGCTGTACCTCCACATCGAGAAGATCGGGACAATAATACATGACCTGCGGATCGGTTTTGATTCTGTATAATGCGTCCGCATCGCTCTCACGGAAAGTGCGCACGATCAGACGGTTTGTTTCAATGTACATAGAAATCCTCCTGCTCCGGACGGAGATTCAAAGTACGAAGCCCCTCCCGAGCGGTTTCAGTGTGTGTATACGATGCATGCAAAATCCTCCTTTCTATGAAATTCACACCGTACCTCCGTACGGTACAGATCCATTATACCATACTCTGAGAGAAAAAACATCCTCCTCAGAAAATTTGCAAATTATCTTGACAAAATTCCAAAATAGTGTTATTATTATTGAAATGCGATGATCGGAAAGAAGTAGTGTCTCCCTCCCCTTCCAAAGAGAAATGACGGTCGGTGCGAGTCATGAAGAAGGCGGCGCGAATACATTCCGGGAGCAGTACACCGAACGTCTCCGCAGACAAGTAGGCTGTACCGTGTGGCGGGCGTTAACCGTCAGGGCATTATGATGTGCCTGCTGAGGTCATCCCTGTGAAGGTATGACAAACTGAGGTGGTACCACGGAATTGTTCCGTCCTCTGCTTGAATTTTTTATTTTAAGCCGGGGACGTTTTTATTTTGCAACCGGCATATCGAAGAGGTTTTACAATGGTTATTACTGATTTACTTGAAAAAAACGCGAAACTTCATCCCGATGAAGTCGCGCTCGTTGAGATCAACCCGGCGAACCAGCCGAATCCCAACACCACATGGCGTGAATTCTCCCTGATTGAAGCAACTCCCGGCGAAAAGTACCGCCGTGAAATGACCTGGAAGGAATTCGACACCAAGGCGAACCGTTTCGCTAACCTGCTCATGACCCGCGGCATCAAGAAGGGCGACAAGGTCGCGATCCTTCTCATGAACTGCCTGGAATGGCTCCCCGTTTACTTTGGTATTCTGAAGACCGGCGCCCTCGCCGTTCCGATGAACTACCGTTACACCGGCGAAGAAATCAAGTACTGTGCGGAACTCGCGGACGTTTCCGTACTCATTTTCGGCGTGGAATTCATCGACCGTGTGGAATCCGTTTACCGTGAACTTCCCATGATCGAGGACTACTTCTACGTCGGCGCCAACCCGCCGGAATTCGCGGACAGCTACGACCGTCTCGTAACCTACTGCTCCTCCATCGCTCCCGCGGTGGAATACGACGAAGACGACGACGCGGCGATCTACTTCTCCTCCGGTACGACCGGTTTCCCGAAGGCGATCCTGCACGCACACCGCGCACTTCTCGCGTCCTGCCAGGTCGAACAGCACCACCACGGACAGACCCGCGACGATGTGTTCCTCTGCATACCGCCGCTCTACCATACCGGTGCGAAGATGCACTGGTTCGGCAGCCTTCTCTCCGGCAGCCGTGCGGTCATCCTGAAGGGTGTTTCTCCCGAATGGATTCTCCGCGCCGTTTCCGAAGAACGCGCAACCATCGTATGGCTTCTCGTGCCGTGGGCACAGGACATCCTTGATGCGATCGACCGCGGCGACATCAATCCCGACGAATACCGTCTCTCCCAGTGGAGACTCATGCACATCGGCGCACAGCCCGTTCCGCCGTCCCTCATCAAGCGCTGGAAGGAACGTTTCCCGAACCATCAGTATGACACCAACTACGGTCTGTCCGAATCCATCGGCCCCGGCTGTGTTCACCTCGGCGTGGAAAACATTCACAAGGTCGGCGCGATCGGCGTTCCCGGCTACCTCTGGGAAGCGGACATCGTTGCGCCCGACGGAACCAGCGTGACCGGCGAAGACGTCGGCGAACTGATCGTACGCGGTCCCGGCGTAATGAAGTGCTACTACAAGAACGAAAAGGCGTCCGACGAAATTCTGAAGAACGGCTGGCTCTACACCGGCGACATGGCGAAGCGCGACGCGGACGGCTTCATCTACCTCGTTGACCGTAAGAAGGACGTCATCATCACCGGCGGTGAAAACCTCTACCCGGTACAGATCGAAGACTTCCTCCGCAAGCACGACAAGATCAAGGACGTTGCCGTCATCGGTCTCCCGCACGAACGTCTCGGCGAAATTGCCGCTGCAATCATCGAAATCAAGCCCGGCATGACCGCCACCGAAGACGAAATCAACGAATTCTGCCTGGAACTCCCGCGCTACAAGCGTCCGCGCAAGATCATCTTCGCCGACGTTCCGCGTAACCCCACCGGCAAGATCGAAAAGCCGAAGCTCCGCGAAATCTACTGCGGCAAGCGTCTCGTCGAAGCACAGACTACGAAATAAGAATTTTTCTCGGGGAAAAACTTTTTAGAAAAAGTTTTTCCCCGAACCCCTTTTCAAAAACTTTTAAACAGATATAGAAATTTATGATATTCATATTTTTTGTTTACGCAGGAGTTTTTTTATGACGGATTTACGATATACACGCCCGTTCGGGAATGTTCTCCGCAACCATGCCGCATGGTATCCCGCGATGACGCCGTGCGACGCGGTCAAGCTGATCTATCAGGCGACGTTCGGCGTGGGACATCTGCTGGCGGATGAGAAAACCGTCCGCGCACGGATCGCGGAGGAAGAAAAAACAGTCGTTCCCGCGCCGGAATGTCCACAGACAGAGGACATCGGCGGCGGATTTGCGCGGCTTTATCTGAACCGTGAGGAGTCCGCCGGTCGGATCGCTTCTCTGTTTCTGGACGCAGGTACCGTCGTCTGCGGGACTGAGGAGCGGTTTCTGGAACGTCTGGACATTCTGCGGAAACTGACCCGTGACGGCGTATTTCCGTTCGGCACGGACGCGCTGGAAGCCTATCTGAGCGGTTATCTGGCGGACGGCATCTGGGCAGTGAGCCACAGTGAGAAATACCGTGCGGCGTATCGTCCAGCGTACCGGGTGGTTCGGCGGGACATGACGCTCCTACTGCCGCTCTTTGCGGAGCTGGACGAAACAATTGCCCGGAACGGTCACGCGGTTCTCGCCGTTGACGGCTTCTGTGCTTCCGGCAAATCGACACTGGCGGCACGGCTTGCGAAAATTCTCGATGCACGGCTGATTCACATGGACGACTTTTTCCTGCCGCCGTCAAAGCGCACGCCGGAACGGTTCGCGGAACCGGGCGGAAACGTGGATTATGAGCGTTTTTATGATGAAGTGGTCTGCCATCTCGCGGATGATGCGCTGACGTACGGTGTGTTCGACTGTTCAGAAATGGCAGTGACACACAATGCGGTTCTGCCGAAGACACCTGTGACGATCATCGAAGGAGCGTACGCGCTCCACCCGAAGTTCGGCGATTATGCGGATATCCGTGCCTTCATGGAGACAGACGAAGCGGAGCAGAAGCGCCGGATTCTCGGACGTGACGGTGCGGAGATGCTTGAAATGTTCGAGGCTCGCTGGATTCCGTTCGAACGGAAGTACGAAGCGGCGTACGGCATCCGCGAATCGTGTGCTTACCGGATCATCACCTGAAACACAAAAAGCAGGGACTTCCCTGCTTTTTCTTATTGTTTCGTTTTTACTGATATGTACGGTATGCGGATGGTGCGGCAATCGTTTTTGGTTCGGCCGGACAGAAGCGGCGGATAATGTCCTGCCGGGTGACGATCCCGATGAAGTAACCGCGGTCATCGGTGACGGGAATGAAATTCTGATGCGTCGCACGTTCGAGAACAATCGACATATCCACATCCACGGTGACGGCGGGATTCCGGTCGGTCTTCATGATCTCGCGGATCCGGTAATTCTCACACTTCCGGATGCTGTCGATCTCACCGGAACGGTCAACCAGATGCCACAGAAAATCTCCTTCACTGACGCTTCCCGCGTACAGTCCGTCCTTTGTAATAACCGGAATTGCCATGTAGCCGTTGGCACGCATTTTTTCGAGTCCCTGCCGTACAGTGCAGGTATCGGTCAGATATTCCACTTCGCTTTTCGGTTTCAGGAGCATGAGGATGTTCATAAATTTTCCTCCATGGTTCATGTTTTTGTTGCTGGTATTATTATAACATATATTTATGAGAGTTTTATTAACACTATATAATATTTACATAAATTTTACCGGATTTTTTGTGAAATTTATTTTATCTTTTTTCCGTTATAAACCATATCTCCGACGGAAATACAACGTATGGAAAGCAAAAAATCCGGCTGTATCTCCAAAATTTCATCTGGAATTTTGTTAAAAATGACACTTGACACCATCGGACGGCTGTGCTATACTTTAGCACAAGCAAATAAGACCTGTAAAGACTGTGACGAAGACATGTATCATCCGGGAATACCGGTACAGAGAGTCCGCGGCGGTGGAAAGCGGACACGGCAGGAGGATACATCATCACTTCCGAGTCGGGAAAGGAAAGCGGCGCGTACGACCGTGAGTAATGGTTCCCCGTAGATGCCACGTAACGGCATAGGGTTTGATGGAACCCGCAGAGGTGGCGCATGAATTCATGTGCAATTTGAGTGGTACCGCGAATATTGCATTTTCAGCAGATTCGTCTCAAAGTCGAGACGGGTCTTTTTTGGTTTTATACCACCTATAAGGAGTTTACCAGTATGGAACAGATCATCAAAGAAGTTGCCGGTCGTATCCGCGAAACAAGACTCGTATGCGAACTGACCGAAGAAGACATGGCGACCGCCACCGGCGTGTCCGTCGAAACCTACCGCGAACTGGAAGCCGGCAATGCAGACTTCTCCTTCACCTTCATCTACAAGTGTGCCGCACGTTTCGGTGTCGACACGACCGACCTTCTCAAGGGTGAAAGCCCGACCCTCGAAGAATACAGCATCACCCGCGCAGGCGGCGGTCTTCCGATCGCACGCCGCAAGGGCTTCCGCTACAACAATCTCGCCCCGCTGTTCAAGGATAAAATCGCAGAACCGTTCTTCGTAAAGGCGAAGTTTTCCGCGGAAGAAGCGAACGCGCCGATCAAGCTCAGCCGTCACGAAGGACAGGAATACAACTACATCATCTCCGGTAAACTGAAAGTGTCCCTCGACGGTCACACCGAGATCCTCGAACCCGGCGACTCCATCTACTACGACAGCAGCAAGCCGCATGGGATGGTAGCCGTTGACGGCGACTGCGACTTTCTCGCCGTTGTCATCAACCGCGGCGGCGCGGCGTACGACTATCCGGAAACGCTGGAAGAACCCAAGGTGGAATCCGCCGAAAACGTTCTCTCTCCCCTTCCGGAAGATCCGGTTGCGCTCCGCTTCATCGAATGCATCGAAGAAGAAGGCAAGCTGAAGGAAATCAAGTTCCACAACGACGACAAGTACAACTTTGCATACGATACCGTTGATGCGATCGCGGCAAAGACGCCCGACAAGCTGGCGCTCCTGCACCTCGACGTGAACAAGAACGAACGCCGCTTCACCTACCGCGACATCTCCCTCCTTTCCAACCGTGCGGCGAACTATTTCGCATCCCTCGGCATCGGTCACGGTGACACGGTCATGCTCGTTCTGAAGCGTCACTGGCAGTTCTGGATCGCTTCGATCGCGATCCACAAGCTGGGCGCGGTAGCGATCCCGGCAACCCACATGCTCGTCGAACACGATTTTGAATACCGCTACAAGTCCGCAAGCGTCAAGGCAATCGTCTGCACCGGCGACGGTGAAACCGCAATGCATGCGGAAAACGCGGAAAAGCTGGTCGAACAGGACATCATCAAGATCATGGCAAACGGCAAGCGCGACGGCTGGTACTCCTTCGACGACGAATTCATGAACTATCCCGAAGAATTCGAACGCCGTATGGAAGCATGCGGCAACGAAACGATGTACATGCTGTTCACAAGCGGTACGACAGGCTACCCGAAGATCGCGGCGCACAGCTTCAAATACGCGCTCGGTCACTACATCACGGCGCGCTACTGGCACAACGTTGACCCGAACGGCATCCACTTCACGATCTCCGATACCGGCTGGGGCAAGGCACTCTGGGGCAAGCTGTACGGTCAGTGGCTCTGCGAAAGCTGCGTCTTCGCGTACGACTTTGAAAAGTTCGACGCAGCAGACATTCTCCCGCTGTTCCAGAAGTACGGCATCACGTCCTTCTGCGCACCGCCGACCATGTTCCGCTTCTTCATCAAGGCAGGCATCGAAAACTACGATCTCTCCAGCCTGAAGCATGCAACCATCGCAGGCGAAGCGCTGAATCCGGAAGTCTTCTACAAGTTCCGGGAATACACCGGTCTGTCGCTGATGGAAGGCTATGGTCAGACGGAAACAACACTGACGATCGCAAACTTTGTGGGTGATACACCGAAGCCGGGCTCCATGGGACGTCCGTCGCCGATGTACGACATCGACATTCTGACACCGGAAGGAAAGTCCTGCGAAGTTGGTGAAACGGGTGAAATCGTTGTCCGCACGACAAACGGTACTCCGGCAGGCTTATTCAAGGGTTACTTCCGCAACGAAGAAGCGACGAAGGAAGCATGGCACGACGGCTACTACCACACCGGCGACACCGCATGGCGTGACGAAGACGGTCACTTCTGGTACGTCGGCCGCATCGACGACGTCATCAAGTCCTCCGGCTACCGCATCGGTCCGTTCGAAATCGAATCTGTCATCATGGAACTTCCCTACGTTCTCGAATGTGCCATCACCGCAGTTCCTGACGAAATCCGCGGTCAGATCGTCAAGGCGTCCATCGTCCTTGTCCCCGGCAAGGAAGGCTCCGACGCCCTCAAGAAGGAAATCCAGACCTACGTCAAGGAACATACCGCTCCCTACAAGTACCCCCGCATCGTCGAATTCCTGCCTGAGCTCCCCAAGACCATCAGCGGCAAAATCCGCCGCGTCGAGCTTCGCGCACAGGATGCTAAGAAGGGTTAATCAAATAGAGTTTTTCTTGAGGGGAACCTTTTCAGAGGAAAGGTTCCCCTCAAACTCCCCTCCAAACCTCTTTAGGCTGTTGCAGCCGGTTTGTGTAATGCAAACTTGAAGTTTAAAGGGGGGTTTTTGATGGGTCTGTGCGTAGCCATTTAGTCTGTCCCAGCTGACAAAATATAGACATCCAAATCCTGAGGAATAGTGGAGACGGAAGTCAGGGGCCACCGAGACCCTGACTTCCCTCGCCGGTTAGGATAACCGTAATATAGTGCGAAGGAGAGAAATCCTTCTACATTTTGTCAGTGCCCGCTCGGCTTGGCTGCCGCCGTCCTCGCTTCTGTTAGTTAGAGCGGATGACAT
>JAFQFS010000009.1 GCA_017398585.1 Clostridia bacterium | reverse complement strand
TTTCAAAAAAGGTTTCCCCAATAACCTCCCTAAATAATGATCCCCTCAAGGTGATCGAGTTCGTGCTGGATGATCTGCGCTGTCCAGCCGGTATAGGTTTTGAGCCGGTTCTGGAACGCCTCATTCTGATACTTCACCTTGATGCTCTTATAACGCTTCGTTTTCCGCACGCCATCGAGGGAAAGGCATCCTTCCTCGGTTTCGAACGGTGCGGAAACCTTCACAAGTTCGGGGTTGAACATAACAACGTATTCTCCGTCGTCATCAAAAATAATGATCCGCTTCGACACGCCGATCATGTTCGCTGCCATGCCGACACAGCGCTCCGCGTTTGCAGTCAGCGTATCGCGCAGGTCGTCCGCAACGGAGAGGTCATCCTGCGTCGCGGGGACGGACTTCTGCGCTAGAAAAATCACGTCACATACAATCGGTTTTATCACAATCCATACTCCTGTGAAAATCGGTTCTATAAGGTAAGTATAGCATATTCGGCGGATTTTGTAAACCGGAAGTGGGGAATCTCTCGGAATTCGTATTGATTTTGCGGCAATTCCGCGGTATAATGAAAGGACAACGCATTGCAGACCTGTGGAAAACTTCAAAACAGTCGGGAGGGAAAACATCATGGCAAAACGAAAAAACGGTGTCACCGTCAAACTCAACAGCAGATACAAAAGGAAACTTGCCGCTGCCGCCGGTATTTTTGCTGCCGGTTCCATGGTCGGCGCTTCCGTGGATTTTTCCGACGTTCCCGCTTACTTTGAAATCCTGAAGCCCTCTGTCACCGTCGTTTCCGACCGGACCGAAACTCCTTCCGCCGATGAAACCATACAGACGCTCACCACTGCGCCCGCACCATCGTACACCGCACCGGAAACCGAAAAGCCGGAAACTCCCGTGACCGTTCCCGTAACACCGCCTGCCGCGGAAGTTCTGCCGGAACCCGCCCCGGAACCTTCGCCTGTGCCTGTACCGGATCCCGTTCCGGAACCGTTACCCGTCCTTCCGGAAGATCCCGCACCGGAGCCGGACATCGATTTCTCCGACTGGATGGAAGCGATTTTCGTTCCCGCGGAACAGCCGTCTCCGGAGCCCTCCGTTCCTTCCGTATCCGTTCCCTCCGACAAAGAACCGAACGAAGACTGGATGGACACCGACTGGTTTACTCCCGCTTCCGATTCCGAAGCAGTACTGCCTTCCGTCCCTCCGACGGAAGCCGTTCCCGCACCGGACACCTCTGCCATGACGGAGGAACTCGCCGGTATGCTGGAAAATGTCGCGGTTTTCTGGGCACCGTCGGACGGAAAAATCCATCTCGATCCCACCTGCCGTGCATTCGGAACGGTGTGTTTTGCCGGAACACTCGAGGAAGCACAGTCCGTCCGCACGGAAGGATGGTGCCTGTGGTGCGCAGAACATCTCGCCGGCGCGGACAACGCAGTCTTTTATGTCAAAGGAAATGTATACGCAACCTCCGAACAGCTTCTCCGTTCGTACACCTACAGCGACTATACAAACAAAATCCCCTCCTATGCGTTCGGCGGCTGATCCTCCGATTGTTCGATCGTACATACAAACAGCAAAAAGGCATACGGAATTTTTTCCGTATGCCTTTTCACGTCGCCGCACTCATAATGAAAAAACACCGCATAACGGTGCTTCCTCACTGCCAGGTATCCCCTTTCCACGGATATTCTCCGCGGTCGTGGGATACTGTAATTTTCAAGTTTATGAAGGCCGAGTTTGGCTGCACGGCCTTCCGTGCTGGAGCATCCCACACAGCGTACGAACTCCACGGTCGTGGGAATGCTACAATTTTCAACTTCAGAAAGGCCGAGTTTGGCTGCACGGCCTTCCGTGCTGGAGACGGCGGGAGTCGAACCCGCGTCCGAAAACCGATTCATGCAACTTTCTCCGGGTGCAGACCGTCTTTTGTGTTTCCCGCCTGCATCCCCGGCGGACAGGGTACACAGGTCGGTAGCCCTTTCGTGCGTGACGGTTACAAGAGCGAACTCACCGTTCACGGACGCCACTCATTTTATGCCGTGGTCAAATAAGGACGCACTCCCGATCGGGACACTTCGGGGCCGTGGCTCTCCCCGAACGGACAGCTGCCTTAGTTAGGCAGCAACTAACATTTCGTCGTTAGCGTTTAATTTAAATGTGAGGATTATTAAAGAGATTCCCCATCTCTACCCGCTTATCGCACTGCACAATCCCCGTCGAAACCTTTACGTCCCCGTGTGGATAAAATGGAGTTTCGCGGTGGAAACCTTTTTAAGGAAAAGGTTTCCACCGCACCCCCTTCGAAACCCTTTTTGGAAAAGGTATGTTGCAAAGTTGGGTACGAATTTGCAGTACCTTGATATTATATACGATTCTTCTTCCGTTTACAAGGGGATTAATCGTTTTTTAATAAATCTTTTACGTTTACACCGTCGATGGTAAGACCGTCGATGTCACAGTTATCAATCTTCACATCCTTCAATGTGCAGTTGCGGAACGTCGTACCCGTGAGATCGGGGTTGTCAAACGCCGCGTTTTTCATATCAACACAGCCGAATTTCGTATCGTTCATGCAGAGTCCGCCGAAGCTGGAACCGGCAAACGTGATGTCTGTGAACTTCGCGTTTGTCAGACAGATGTTGTTGAAAACCGCATTTCCGAGGTAAAGGTCGTCAAACACCGCATCGGGCAGGTAGGCTCCGCGCAGTTCGAACGGCTTCTTTTCCTCTTTCTTCGGTTCGGCAGGCCCGTCGTCCGGCAGTTCGCCGATGATGTCGATCACTTCTTCCATCGGTTTGCGGTCACGGAGCGGAACTTCCGCTTCTACGGTACCGATCGCCGCAAGAGCCACGGGACGATAACGTTCGGAAAGATTCAGCATCTTCCGGCACGCGTCTTCGTCAAACGCGCCGATGAAGCAGCCGCCGAAGCCCATGTCCGCCGCCGCAAGAAGGATGTTGTTCATCGCGCACGCGGTATCCTGGATCGCGAACAGGTCGCGTCCGCGGTCGCCGAACCTGGTCTCTACCCCTTCGCGGTCGATCGAAACGACGATCACAACAGCGGAATTTCTGATCCATTCCCCGCGATAAACGTCGGGATAAAGTTTTCCGACGGCGTCCGTACCGCACAGCACGGTGAAATGCCACGACTGCATGTTGCAGGCGTTCGGCGCACGGGTCGCCGCGGTGAGGATATAGTCAAGCTGGGACTTTGTCATTGGGCCGCCGGTGAACGAACGATAACTCCGGCGTTTCATCAGTAAATCGCGGAATTCCATGGAGTTCCTCCTGTGTTCTATGTATTTTTCCTTGGGGAAGAAACTTTTTGAAAAAAGTTCCTTCCCCAACCCCCATCTTCAAAAACTTTTATACTGGATAGAACAGAAAAGGTAGGGTACAAATCCGGAATACAAAACCGACTGTGCAGTCAGCAACGATTTCCTTCCTGCAACTCTGCACTCACTATGTCAATCCCACTAGTTTAAAGTTTTTTGGAAGGGGTTTGGGGAAACCTTTTTTTCAAAAAAGGTTTCCCCAAAAATCCTCATTCCTCATATCCCCCGCGACGTCCGCGGGACTTCGTCACGCGCTCGATCTCACGGCTTGCCTCTGCCTTCGCGTCGGATTCGCGCTTATCCCACAGCTTTTTACCCTTGCACAGCCCCACTTCCATCTTCACATTGGAACCGGAGAAGTACAGCGACAGCGGAACGAGCGTGTAGCTGTCGCGGGTCACGTACTGCTGGAGCTTGAGAATCTCCTTCTTGTGCATAAGCAGCTTCTTGTCGCGCATCGGTTCGCGATTGAAGATGTTCCCTTTTTCGTACGGCGAAATGTGCACGCCGAGCGCGAACATCTCTCCGTCGATCACGCGGCAGTACGAATCCTTGAGGTTCACCTGCCCGAGACGTACGCTCTTCACTTCTGTCCCGTACAGCGCGATCCCTGCTTCGTACGTGTCTTCCACAAAATAATCGTGCCGTGCCTTCCGGTTGACAGCAATGATCTTTTTTCCTTCTGCCATATATTTTTTGGGGAAGAAACTTTTTGAAAAAAGTTTCTTCCCCAAACCCCATCTTCAAAAACTTCCAAACAAATCGGACGGACAAGGTTCCGCAGAGACCCGGAATACCGGACCGGCAGTGCAGCAGGCAAAATTCAGGCACTTCAGATCTGCACTTGCTTCGTTATCTATCATCGTTTAAAGTTTTTTGGAAGGGGTTTGGGGAAACCTTTTTGCAAAAAGGTTTCCCCA
>JAFQFS010000084.1 GCA_017398585.1 Clostridia bacterium | reverse complement strand
TCTTTTGTTTCCCGCTCTCCGGAGAAAGCCTGTTTTCCGCGAGTGCGGATTTTTTGTTTTGTTTACGGCTTTCTCCCGTTCCTGCACAGCCGTAAGTAGGAGAGAATACCAAACCGGAACTTGCGCTGCAATACGAAATCCCGCAATTCACCCCGTCCGCGCACATCCGCCACCATACACCCGCGGTTAGCAATAATCTGCGCAACCCCTGCACCGTCACAAATGTGTCGAGTTTTTTCTCCCCCCTTCAGCTTCAAAAACGCAAGGGAGGTCCAGGAGGGAACGTCCTGGTCGCCGAGAGTCCAGAGAGGCTCTCGACAGAGCCTCTTTGGCGCCGTGCCGCGCAGGCACATAAAAATTGAAAAATGACCTTAAAAGGTCATTTTTCCTCCTTATGATCCAAACGAACAGTTTGGCCCCCCAAATCGCTGTGCATTTCCTACAAATCACTTCCGTGGATTTTAGCCAATTTACCGATATTTCATATTGACTTTACAACTTCAATGAGATATAATACCAATCGTGCGCGACTGTATCCCGCACACGAAAGGTGATAACATTAATGAATAAACTTACACAACGCAGACAGCATACCGCCGTGCAGCTGGGACTTCCCCTGCACGAAATTGCTTCCCATACCTCCGCGTTCCTCCGGAAAAATACCGTGTTCGTCATCGCCCTTGCGGCAGCGGCGATCACCTCCATCATCGTCCCGCCGGACGCGGAATACCTCACCTACTTTGACCCGCGGACGCTGACCTGCCTGTTCTGCACCCTCGCCGTCATCTGCGCCCTCCGCCGCATCCACTTCTTCAGCGCGGCAGCGGAAAAGATCATCAGCCTCACGAGCAATCTCCGGAACTCCGTCATCGCTCTGGTGTATATCACGTTCATCGGTTCCATGCTGATCGCGAACGATATGGCGCTCATTACATTCCTGCCCCTCGGCTTCATCGTGCTGGAACGGACGAACAACCAGAAATACATGGCGTACGTCTTCATCCTGCAGAACATCGCGGCGAACCTCGGCGGCATGCTGACCCCGTTCGGCAACCCGCAGAACCTGTATCTTTATTCCTATTTCAATATTCCGACGGGCGAATTCATGATGACCATGCTTCCGCCCTTCATCCTCGCCGTTGCCCTCATCACGGCCTGCTGCTTCGCCGTTCCGAAGACCGCGCTGGTCTACGACGGTGAGACCCATTCCATGCCGAAGGCACGCCTCGCGCTCTACCTCGCACTCTTCGCCCTCGCGATCGTCGTCGTCTTCCGCGTGATCCCCTATCAGATCGGTCTGATCCTGATCCCCGCCGTGATGCTCTTCGCGGACCGCAAGTCCCTCGGCGATGTGGACTACGCCCTCCTCGGCACCTTCGTCTGCTTCTTCATTTTCTCGGGCAACGTCTCCCGCATGGACGCCGTCCGCGTCGTTATGGAAGCTCTCCTTGAAAAGTCCACCATCCTCTTCTCCGCCCTCTCCTGCCAGTTCATCAGCAACGTCCCCTCCGCCGTCCTCCTTTCCAAGTTCACCACCAACTACACCGACCTCCTCTACGGCGTGAACATCGGCGGCTGCGGTACTCTCATCGCTTCTCTCGCCAGCCTCATCACCTTCCGCGAATACCTCTCCCACAACCCCGGCTGCGCCAAAAAGTACATCGTTCTGTTCTCCATCATGAACTTCGCTTTCTTCGGAGTTCTGCTGACGGTTTGCTATTTCTTATAATATAGTTTTCTGAGGGGAACCTTTTCAGAGGAAAGGTTCCCCTCAAACTCCCCTCCAAACCTCTTTAGGCTGTTGTAGCCGGTTTGTATTGTGCAAACCTGATGTTTGAAGGGGGTTTTTGGATGGGTCTGTGCGCTGACATATAGTTCGTCCCAGCTGACAAAATGGGAGCGATCCAATTTCTGAGAAAGGGTGGAGACGGAAGTCAGGGACCACCGAGACCCTGACTTCCCACGCCGGTTAGGATAACCTTGATTTAGTGCAATCGTTCGCAATCACTCTACGTAGAGCAATTGCCCGCTCGGCTTGGCTGTCGCCGTCCTCGCTTCTGTTAGGTAGGGCAGCTGACATCAAGTTTGCACAAACGCAAAGCACGAACGGCGGCAGCCAAGGAGTGCGGATGCTGGCGCATCCGTAGCTGAATTCTAAAAGGGAGCACTATATCACGGTTACGGAAGTGTCGAGCGCTGAACAAAACGGAGTTTTGAGAAGTCGCTCCACTATTCCTCATGATTTTTATGACTATATGGCTACAGCCCGAACGCTTTCAGCCGTACTCCACCGAAAATTCCTCCTTTTTTCCCCTTCTATATCATATCAACTGCAAAATCCGGCTACCGCAGTATAAAGTTCTTTGCACAGCTTTCTTTCAAGAAAGCGCGTTCCCCCTAAACAAAAAATCAGCAGTAACCTTCCGGCTACTGCTGAACTCTTATTTCTTTTTCTTCTTCCCCTTGCTGATATTCAGAATCAGCAGAGCAATAGAGAGCGCACCGCCGCCGGCAACCGCGGCAGCCTTGGTGATTTTCGCACGTAACTCAGCCTTTTTGCGGCGTTTTTCGCGGGACTGAGCAAAGAGCCAGTCGATGATCTGGCGGTCGGTGTAGACGGCGTCCCAGACGTTGTGGCCTGCGCCGTCGAATTCGGTGTAGCCGATTTCCTCGCCGCCCTCCTTCTTGATGGAGGAGAACATCGCGCGGGTGCCTGCGACCGGTACGGCGCCGTCGTCGGAGCCGTGGAAGGTCCAGATCGGGATGCGCTTCAGGGACTTCGCACGGGACGGGTCGCCGCCGCCGCAGATCGGGAGTCCGGCTGCGAAGCGTGCGCCGTGACGGGCGAGCATGTCCCATGTACCGAAGCCGCCCATGGAGAGACCGGTCACGTAGACGCGGTCTTCGTCGATGTTGTAGTAGTCGCGGCACTCGTCGAGGATGCCGCAGACACATTCCAGTTCACGGGATTCCGGGATGTTGTCAACGATGTAGTTTCCCTTTTCCCACGGAGTCAGCACCCACTGGGAGCCGACCGGGCACTGCGGTGCGACTACGATCGCGTCGTAGATCGGGCTGGTCACGTCTTCGAAAGCTTTCGCTATGCCGACATTGATCTGAGCTTCGTTGTCCGTGCCGCGTTCACCGGCGCCGTGGAGGAACAGGACGAGCGGGTAGCGCTCGCCGCAGTCGTAATTCTTCGGGATGTACAGACGGTACGGGAGCGTGTAGCCGTCGGAGGTGTATTCGCACTTCCGGAAGACTTCCTGTACGTTGTACGGGGTTGTTCTTTTTACGTTTAACATGTGGTTTACCTCAGTTTATAAGGTGGAAAAATGACCTTTCAGGTCATTTTTCAATTTTATGCCCTCAGCGCACGAGACACTTCGTGTCTCAGGGCGGCGCAAAAGAGGCTCGGTCGCGAGCCTCTCTTGACTCTCGGCGACCAGGACGTTCCCTCCTGGACCTCCCTTGCGTTCGTTTGGCTGGATAATCAAGTGATTCCCCCGACACACTCGTATCGGTGCAAGGGTTGCGTGGATTATGCGCTGACCGCGGAGGCTGGGGATAAAGTTCAGCTTGCAGACGGAACGTACGCCTCTTTCCTTCGGTCTGCACCCAGCTTTGTCTGCCTTTTCCGTTTAAAGTTTTTTGGAAAGGGGTTCGGGGAAAACCTTTTTGCAAAAAGGTTTTCCCCGAGAAATTTTATGTCTTAATCCATTACAACTTCGCGGCCGGTGTCGCTGGAGTCGTAGATGCCCTGCATGAGCTTGGAGGTGAGGATGTTGCGGTCGATGTGGCTTGCGAGCTTTTCGCCGGACTGTACGCATGCTACGAACGCATTGATTTCGTTCTGGAACATGGGGGTGCTTTCGTAAGCCGGAGTGTAGTCGTAGAGCTTGCCGTCCTTGGTGGTGTAGACCTTGAAGTCTCCGCCGTACTGGAGGCGGATACCACCCTTGGTGCCAAGGAAGTCGATGAACATTTCACCGACGCCGATGTTCTGCGCCCATGCGCCGTTGAGAGTGATGGTCGGGCCTTCGGTGCGGACGAATGCGGTAACGCTGTCGTCAACGTCATAGGTACCGTTGAGATCCTTGGTATTTTCCGCCCACATGGATTCGTAGACGTAGTTCGGCATGTCAACGCCGAGCTTGCTGAACGCCTTGCCGGAAACGGTCTTCGGTGCCGGGTCGCCCGTGCAGTACATAACGATGTCGAGGAAGTGTACACCCCAGTCGATGAGCGCGCCGCCGCCTGCGATTTCCTTCGTTGTGAACGCGCCGCCGAGACCCGGGATGGAACGGTGTGCGCGGAAGGATACGTATACATGGTATACTTCGCCCAGTTCACCTGCATCGATGAGCTTCTTGATTTCGTTGACCGCGGTGTTGAAGCGGTTTACAACACCGATGTTCAGGGTCAGACCGGTTTCATGCTGTGCAGCCTGCATGGTGAGCGCTTCCGCATAGGTACGTGCAGCGGGCTTTTCGCAGAGAACGTGCTTGCCTGCGTGGAGAGCGTCAATGGAGATGATGGGGTGCATCTTGTTCGGAGTGCAGACGGAAACCGCAGTGATTTCGGGGTCTGCGAGAACTTCGTGGTAGTCGGTAACTGCGATACCGCAGCCGTACTTTTCTACCGCTGCCTGTGCGCGTTCCGGAATGATGTCACAGAAGTACTTGATTTCTGCATCGGGACAGTCCATGTAAGACGGGATATGCGCGGAATTTGCGATGGTACCGCAGCCGATCACGCCGACCTTGATTTTTGCCATGATAATAACTCCTTTGATTGGACGTATTTTTTTCTTAATTGTACAATATTTTTGCGGCGTTGTCAATATAAAAAACAGCATCCCCCACATTCGTGAGGGATGCCGGAAAGTTATTCCGTCTGGAATTGTTTTACAGAAACCTTATCTCTTCTTGGAAACTGCAAAGCCTGCAAGAGAGAGAACTGCTGCAGCTGCTGCGATTACGCCGAAGTCGAAGGTCTGGGGAGCTTCTTCAACAGGAGCTTCTTCTTCAACAACTTCTTCAACGGTTTCTTCTACAACTTCTTCTGCGGGTTCTTCCACGGGAGCTTCCACTACTTCTTCAGCAGCGGGTTCTTCTGCGGGAACTTCTTCAGCGGGAGTTTCTTCTACTGCAGGAGCCGGTGCGGGTTCTTCCACAACTTCTTCTGCTGCGCCGTAGGTCGGGTTGGAGCCGTCAACTGCCTTACCGTAAAGTTCTACTTCTGCAACGTCACCGTGGGTGGTGTAGTTGATGTAACGGAAGTAACGGTAACCGGTGTTGTCTGCTTCTTCGATTTCGTCGGATACGTCAAGGAAGGTAACTTCGCCTGCTTCTTCAACGCTGAGGAAGAGAGCAACTGCGTCGCTGAAGTCTTCTT
>JAFQFS010000083.1 GCA_017398585.1 Clostridia bacterium | reverse complement strand
GTCGCTCTCCTATTCCTCATGATCTTTATGCCTATATGTCAGTAGCCCGAACGATTTCAGCCATACTCCACCGAAAATTCCTTCCATTTTCCCCTTCTATATCATATCAACTGCAAAATCCGGCTGCAACAGATTAAAGTTCTTTGCGGAGCTTTTTTCAAAAAGCGACCGTATCCCCCGTCCTCCACCCCCGCACCCTGCATATTTTATCAGATTCTCCAATTTGGAACACCACAAAAGAATTCACCGGAATTGACATTTCATGTGAAATATGATATTCTATAGACAGCCAATTCCGATAAAATAATGAAAGAAGGACTGCATCCATGAAAAAGCAGAACAGACTTGCAGCGCTGCTGCTCGCACTTCTCCTTGCACTTCCGCTTGCATCCTGTGCCTCCAACGATACGACCAATCCTGACGAAGCACAGAACGGCACGACCTCCGAAGCAGGCACGGCGGAAGAAGCCGTTCCCGAAGAAACCGAAGAGGAACGCATCAAGCCCAATATTCCCGCGACGGCGGATTTCGGCGGTGATGAGATCTACTTCCTCCACTGGTACCATCCGTCGTGGGCAAGCACCGTGCGCACCAATCGTGACATTTACGCGGAATCTCTTACCGGTGAAGCAATCAATGACGTGGTTTACAACCGGAACATGAAGATCGAAACCGACTACAACGTCAAGATCGCGTTCGAAAACCTTGACCTCGGTCAGATCGACGGTGCCGTTTCCAAGGCGGTTGCCAGCGGCGACGACACCTACGACGTCGTTTACCCCAGACTGTACGAAGCAGCCAGCATGTATCAGAAGGACTACTTCCTGAACCTCTTTGAAGTTCCGAATCTCGACCTGACCCAGCCCTGGTGGGACGGAAACTGCGTGGAATCCCTGTCGATGAACAATCGTCTTCTTGCGGTTGCCGGCTCTCTCAACATCAACGACAAGGACGCGACCGCTGCACTTGCGTTCAACAAGGGCTATGCGGAATCCCTCGGTCTTCCGAACATTTATGAAATCGTATACGAAGGCGAATGGACCTACGACCAGCTCATTTCCATGGCGGAAGGTGCTGCGGTTGACACCGACGGCAACGGCATCATGGAAGACACCGATATGTGGGGCCTGCTCGGCGGCAACGACGTTATGTCCTGCTTCTGGTTCGGTTCCGGTGAACTGATGGTCACCAAGGATGAAAACGACATCTTCCAGTTCACCTTCGGCAGCGAACGTTCCATCACTGCGGCGGAACGCGTGGTCAGTCTGATGAACCAGAGCTGGTTCCTCAACCATCACAAGATCGCCAACACCGACGACGCTTACTACACCCAGCTCTTCGAAACCGGTCACGGTCTCTTCTTCTGGATGCGTCTGGACGAAGTCACCAACATGCGTGCCGGTGACACCGACTTCGGTATCATCCCGACCCCGAAGTACGAAGCATCCCAGGACAATTACTACAGCATGGTTTCCCAGCATACCACCGGTCTGATGTCCATTCCGCTCGTTCTCACCGGCGAAAAACTCTCCAACCTCGGCATCATTCTCGAAGCAATGGCGGCAGAATCCCACTATGAACTGATCCCGACCTACATCGAAGAATCCCTCAAGACCAAGTACTCCCGTGACGCGGAATCCGCGGGAATGCTCGATATTATCATCAACAACCGCGTCTTTGACCCGATGATCATCTACAACTTCGGCGGATTTGCGGACACCTTCCAGGGATGGGGCGGCTCGAACAATACCCAGATCGCCTCCACTCTCGCAAAATCCCAGAAGCCCGTACAGAAGATTCTTGACCGCTTCATCGAAGCAAGTCTGGAAGACTGATTTCCCGAGCAGGTGCTGTTTTTTCGGAAACAGTACCTGCTTTTTTTGCGCAATACCGCAGAATTTCCGAAATATTTACCAATCCGAACAAACTCCTGTTACAAATTTGCTATTGAAAAAACAAAATCCTTATTGTATAATATAAGCTAACGTATTTTATAACGGACAGTCGTTCATAAATATACATTTATTCCCGCACCCGTCTCAATTCCATCCCATAGTAAAAAAAGGTTTTGGAGGGGGGTGGAGAAACCTTTTCCTTAAAAAGGTTCCTCCACAAAACACCATTTGAAAGGAAAACCACCATGCTGTCGGCATTAAAAAATTTTGGCGTGACGTTTCTGATTGCCGCGCTGCTGTTCGGCGTGCTCGCATATTTTGCGACAGGGTTTGTCACCAGTACGATGAACAGCATCATGACCGATGAGGAAGACGAACTCACCGAGATCATGCAGAACGAGGACGGTCAGACTCTTGCCGGCGCCGAAACGGAGCCTCTGCAGCCGCAGAACCCAACCAATGAAAAGATACCGGAGGGCGAAAGCTTCAGTTTCCTTGTCGTGACGACCGACTATCGCCCCGATCTCCACGACAACTACAAGCCCACGCTCGAGCATATGTACAAGACCGACTGGTATTCGGTCAGCGCATCCGATACCAGAGGCTGTCTTTCCGGCGAATACCGCGAACCCGAAGCGTCTTCCATTGTGCTCGTACGTGCGGACAAGGAATCCAGACAGTTTGTCTATACGTACTTCTCACCCGAAACGCAGGTCTATACCACGACCGGTTATCATACCCTCGGCGAAGTCTACGGTCTCTACGGCAGACAGACGCTGGCAGATCACATCCACGCGATGACGGGTCTCAAGATCAAGTATACGCTTCTTCTCAACGCGTACAACTTCGACGAATTCGTTGAAGTCTGCGGCGCACCCACCATTAACCTCGCGAAGGACATCTACCAGAACGCCGACATGGTCTATACCACCCAGTTCGAGACCACGAAGGAACACATCGGCGACGACGGATATCCGTGGACGGAGCATCTCCCGAATACGCTGGTGCTCGGTGCGGGCGAAATCGAGCTGACTGCGGAGAATTTCGATATCCTCAATTCCATTACCGAGCAGAATGCGGCGGACGTTGCGGCGAGAGAAGCCTGGACGGTTGAGATCGTCAAGGCGTATCTGAATGCTGTTGTGTCCCATGAAAACAGCAAAGCGCTGCTTGCTCAGCTCATCACGAACAAGTCCGAATGGAGCAACATCGAAGGACTGAATTACGTGGAACCGGAACCCGAAGTGACCGAACCGGCACCGGAAGATCCCGCGGCATCCGTACCGGATGCACCGGATGCGCCGGATGCATCGGAAATTCCGGACGCACCGGATGCACCCTCGGAAGATGAACCGTACAATCCGTGGGAAGACACCGGCGGCACATCTTCCGAACCTGCGGAAGGCGAAACTCCCGCAGAAGGGGAAGAACCCGAAACAGAACCCGAGGAAACGATCAACCGGATCTGGCTTCTTGAGCTTGCCGAACCGGAAGGTCCGATCCTTGAGACCAACTACACCATGAACGATTACGACGGCATGCATGAAGTTCTTGAAGCCGTGACGTATTTCGAAGGCGTGTCTGTCTCCTATCCCGGCAAGTTCGTGGAAGCGAACGAAGACAGAGCCGCTTACTTTGACCCCGACCTGCAGGCAGGTCTCGAAAAATTCCATGAATACCGCAATTAAAACCAACCATACATAAAGGAGCACTATCATCATGGCAAGAATGGCAAACTCGGACAAGACGATGGACAAGATCGTTGCTCTCTGCAAGAACAGAGGCTTCGTATACGCAGGCAGTGAAATCTACGGCGGTCTCTCGAACTCCTGGGACTACGGCCCGCTCGGCGTTGAATTCAAGAACAACGTCAAGAAGGCATGGTGGAAGAAGTTCGTGACCGAATGCCCCTACAACGTCGGTCTTGACTCCGCAATCATCATGAATCCCCAGACCTGGGTTGCTTCCGGTCACCTCGGCGGATTCTCCGACCCGCTCATGGACTGCAAGTCCTGCAAGAGCCGTCACAGAGCCGACAAACTCATCGAAGACTACGCGTTCCAGAACAACCTCGACATCAATCCCGCCGGCTGGACCGACGAGGAAATGAGCGCTTACATCGCGGAAAAGGGTATCGCATGCCCGGACTGCGGCGCGACCGACTTCACCGATATCCGTAAGTTCAACCTGATGTTCAAGACCTTC
>JAFQFS010000082.1 GCA_017398585.1 Clostridia bacterium | reverse complement strand
GGTGTAGCCGGTGATCGGGGTCTTGCCGAGAGAAGCTGCTGCTTCTTCGAGAGTTGCGTAGGATGCGCCGTTGTTGGCAACGAGATCCATGGACGGGTAATCCTGAGCAACTGCTTCGATAGCGATTACTTCGGTAGCTGCTGCGGGAGCTTCTTCGGTAGCAGCTTCAGCTGCGGGAGCTTCTGCTGCGCCGTAAGTCGGGTTGGAGCCGTCAACTGCCTTACCGTAAAGTTCTACTTCTGCAACGTCACCGTGAGTGGTGTAGTTGATGTAACGGAAGTAACGGTAGCCGGTGTTGTCTGCTTCTTCGATTTCATCGGATACGTCAAGGAAGGTAACTTCGCCTGCTTCTTCAACGCTGAGGAAGAGAGCAACTGCGTCGCTGAAGTCTTCTTCGTTAGCGCCTTCGATGGTACCGCCGTTGAAGCGTGCTGCCCATGCGTCACGCGGATGGATGATGATCTTGGTGAGGATCATTTCTTCGCCTGCGTCAATGCCTGCCCAGCCGTCGCCGGTTCCGAGCGGGTCAAAGAAGGTGTTGACATCGCCGTCGAACGCTGCGTCACGGCCTGCTGCTGCGTTGCCGCCCCAGCCTTCTTCAAGACCGATGCGCGCACCGTTGATGAGAACGGAGCCGTCCGGAATTTCAGTGCCGGATGCCGGGTATGCAGCGGGAGCGGTTGCTTCGAGAGTATCAGCTGCCTTACGAGCTACGATTTCCCAGAGGGAGTTACCGTAAGTGGTGTTTCTCTTGGTGCAGTTGATCTTGATGAAACGAGCGGTAGCGGGAGTCCATTCGTGAACAACTACGCCTGCATCGGATGCGGGAGAAGTGCCGGCGGTGTTGCCGGTAACGGTTGCACGAACGTCCCAGGAAGTGCCGTCAGAGCTGGTTTCGATGGTGTAGTCCTGAGCACATGCGGTTTCCCAGGTGAGTTCTACATAACCGATCGGGAGGGGCTGACCGATGTCAACGATGATGTAAGCTTCATCAACGTAGTCGGATGCCCAGCGGGTAGCGAGGTCGCCGTCAACTGCGAATTCGCCTTCGTAACCTGCCGCTTCAACGCCGGAGTATTCTACAGTCGCGCCAAGGCAGAGGTTCTGGAGAGTAGGACCTTCTTCTACAGCTTCAGCTGCGGGAGCGGAACCTACAGCAACGGGGGTAACGCCTGCACCGGTCTTGGTGTTGGCGTCGGTACGGGTGGTGTTAGCCTTGTACTGTTCTTCGTTGCCGATGAACACCCAAGCGCTCTGCTTGTGGATAAGGCTGAGTTCGAGGGCACCTGCCTGAACTTCGTCTACTGCCTTCACTGCGTCAGCGATGGATACGCCTGCAGTCTGAGCGAGAAGACGTGCGGAGAAGTCGGAACCGAGAGAGCACATCGGGATGGTGTAGTATTCTACGGACATGCTTACGTTTTCGTAAGTACCGGAGGATACGTTGCCTTCTTCGTCCACTGCTTCTGCAGCACGGTTGTTGTTACCGACGAGACAAGCGATTGCGCCTGCATCTGCTGCGTTCTGGGACTTAACGGTGAAGGTGGAGTCACCGCGGATAACGAGGGCAACCTTGCCTGCTACGTCTTCCGGGAACCATTCGGGATTGGTGCCGAGGTTGCAGAGAACAACTTCGTACCAGCCGGGTTCGAGGGTTTCCATGAGAACGGAACCGGTTGCGTCGGTGTAAGAGGGGTCGTTGTAACCGCCTGCGTTGCCGTCTTCCAGCCAGAGAGCGGGAGCGGTCTTGTCAAGCATGCTCAGGTCGGCTGCCCAGTATTCGCTGTCAGAGCTGTCGAATACATAGAGCCCGCCGCCGTGAGGGCTTGCTGCGCTTACGGAGAACACGGATGCTGCAGTGAGAACACCCGCGAGAAGCGCGCTGAAGAGCTTTTTCATTTTTGGCCTCCAAATGAAATATGAAATGGATTATGCACGGCACGGAACGCGGAAATTCCGTTTCCGCACCTGTACTTCCCCATTATAACAAAGTCTCCCGCAAAATTCAAGTCATTCGGCAAAAATATTAATCGGATATTAATAATTCATATTAATAATCCATATTATTAATACAACTAATTATTCGTTACTCCTTTCAAAAATCCCCCGGTTTTTTCATCCAATCTATACAAAAAAAGCAGTCCCGGACAAAAAAAGAACCCGGACGGTTTCCGGGTTCTGCAAAATCTTATTCGTCCTCTTCCATGAGCTTGAAGCCCGCGGTATCGTTGACGGGGAGAGAGAACACGAGGGAGTTTGCCTCGGTATCGGCACCGGCGTGCTGCAGGATGGCGCGCATGATCTCCTTTTTGTTCGTGTTTTTCGCGACGATGAAGACCATTTCCTTTTCTGCCGCGATGGAGAGACCGAAGAATTTCTTCGCGCTGATCGCGCCGGTTCCCTTCGCGTGAATGACCGTACCGCCGGCCGCGCCTGCGGCACGTGCGGCATCCATGACCGTATCGGTATGTCCGCCGGAGCAGATCGTGATGATAAGTTCGTATTTGGAATCCATGGAATCCTCCTCTTTTGCGTCTGTATTCCCTGTTTCATCCGCAGACGGCGCAAGTGCCGCCGCCGTATAGCTGCCCGCACTGGAGAACGGCACGGAAACCGCGACTCCACGGTCGGGCATGTCAATTTTCATTTCACTGGACAGCTTGCGCATGAGCTTGCGCCGGAGTGCCGGATCCGCAAACGTAACCGACACCATTTTTTCGGAAGCACTCAGCCCCAGCATGGACAGCAGGCTTTTGTTTGCCGTCCCGTTTGCAACCACGCTCATCACGACGGAACAGCCGTATTTTCGGAAGAATTCCGTGAACTGTTCGCTGTCGTTCCGACGGGTGATGGTCAGTATCATATTCAATTCCATATTGTCACCTGTTTGTCAACTTTGACATTGTAGTATCGTTTGGCCGGCGTTTTTACATTTCAATGATATCGTCATCGGTTTCGAGAATGACTTCATCGGTCTCTTCGGGAGCAGCATCGCCTGCAAGCTTCTGCTGTTTTCTGAGCTTGAGCTTGTAGATCAGACCGAGGACTTCGATCGCGATCAGCGGGGTCATAGCGACCATGGCAACGACGCCGAACGCATCCTGAACGACGTTTCCGCCGACGGCTTCACAGATACCGATGGTGAACGGGAGGAGGAAGGTCGCGGTCATGGGACCGGACGCAACCCCACCGGAGTCGAACGCGATGGATACGAAGATGTCCTGAACAAAGAAAGCGAGGGTCATAGCAATGATGTAGCCGGGGAAAATCATGCAGTAGATCGAGATACCGGTCAGTGCGCGGAGAATCGCGAGACCGACGGACACGGCAACACCGAGACCGAGGGTGGTAAAGAGGGCCTTGCGCGGGATCGCGCCTGCGGTGATCTCTTCGACCTGCTTGGTAAGGACGTGGACGGCGGGTTCGGCGGAAACGATGAAGTAACCGATCAGCATACCGAAGGGAACGGCGAGCCACGCATAGGAGGTACCGCCGAGAACACTTCCGATGTAGTTACCGATGGGCATGAACCCGACGTTGACACCGGTAAGGAAGAGGACGAGACCCACATAAGTATAGAGAACGCCGACCGTGATGGTGACGAGGGTGTCACGCTTCATGGGGGCAAAGATGCGCTGATAGATCATGAAGAAGATGTAGATAGGGCTGACCGCCATCGCAACTTCCTTGGCGTAATGGGGGATCATGACGATGAACGAAGTGAACATTGTCCGGGAGTCTTCCGCGATCTCGACCACTTCGCTTTCGTAATCGGAGCCGCCCGCCCCGAAGATGAGTCCGAGCGCCATAACAGCGAGGATCGGACCGACCGAACACAGTGCAACGAGACCAAAGCTGTCGCCTTCGGCATTGCTGTCGGAACGGATGGACGCAACACCGACGCCGAGTGCCATGATGAACGGCACGGTCATCGGACCGGTGGTTACCCCGCCGGAGTCAAAGGAAACGGCGAGGAAGTCGGGAGAAACGAAAAACGAGATCCCGAACACGATCACATAGAAGATGATCAGCAGCGTACGCAGCCGGATGGCAAAGATGATACGCAGCATGGCAAGCACAAGAAAGATACCGACCCCGATACCGACGGTAAAGATCAGGGTAAAGTTAGGGATCGAGGGAATCTGGTTGGCGAGGACGGTGAGGTCGGGTTCGGAAATCGTGACCATCAGGCCGACGATGAACGAAACAATGATGATAAGAACGATATTGCGGGATTTGGTCATACTCTGACCGACATACTCGCCCATCGGCGTCATGGCAGTTTCGGATCCGAGAGTAAAGAGAGCCATTCCGACGATCAGCATGAGTGCACCGAGCAGGAAGGACGGAAGCATCCCGGACGGGATCGGCGCAGCGGTAAACGTCAGCAGTAAGACAATGATCGTCACCGGCGCGACGGAGGAAATCGCTTCCATCAATTTCTCGTGCAGCTTGCTGTACAGGCGGTTTTTGTAACCGAATTTAGGCATCACGGTTCCTCCTTTATCGATTGAATCATACTCTGCACCGCGTCAGAGAGGCAGTCCATGCAGAAGCCGACGTTGTCTCCGGGCCGGATGTAGTCAAGACACAGATCCTCCGCGGGATGCGGAAGGGGGGCATTGCCGTCAAGAAGGATGAGTTTCCGGTTGAGCAGGAGACGTTCCTTCGCCTCGGTGACGGCACGGCGGATGGCGGGACGCTCGATTTCGTCCGCGTGCTCCATCAGGTATTCAAGACTGCCGAATTTTTCAAGCAGCGCGGCGGCATTTTTCGGTCCGACGCCGGGAACACCGACGATATTGTCGGACTTATCGCCGACGAGGCACTTCCAGTCGGCGAACTGCGCGGGATCGACGCCGTACTTCTGCCGCACGGTATGCGGCGTGACAAGGGTACTGTCGGCACCGTGGTAGTTGAATATGGAGACATACTCCGACACCAGCTGCCAGTAATCGCGGTCGGTGGACATGATGACAACGTCATATTCCCCCGCATACGTCATGGCATACGACGCGATAACGTCGTCCGCCTCACACCCGTGAATCTCGGCAAACGGCACATTCATGCGTCCGAGCGCGGCATAGATCGCGGGAAGCTGTGTAAATGGACACTCCTCCGGAGCCATCTCGCTGTAATCGGGACGATTCGCCTTATAATCGGCGTCCAGCTCTCTCCGGTCGCCGCAGTCCGGCGAATCAAACGTCACAAACACATGGGTCGGACGGATCATCTTCATCACCCGGTCCATCGCACACACAAACCCGTACAGCGCGTTATACTTCACTCCGTCCGCTGTATAAAAATTGTCCGGCATCCCATAAAACATCCGGAACAGCAGATTATGCCCGTCAATCAGCAGCAGTCTTCCTCGCATGATATCCTCTTCTTACTTCTTTTCATTCATATTATTATAACATATTAAAAATTATATTGCAAGGGGATTTCCGCAGAAGTTTCGGGAGTGCTGGATGCTCGTTCAGGGGGAACGGTCGCTTTCTTGAAAGAAAGCTCCGCAAAGAACTTTAATCTGTGATAGCCGGTTTGTTTGGCTTATATGATGGAGTTTAGGGGGATTTTTTGATGGGTCTGTGCGCTGACATATAGTTTGTCCCAGCTGACAAAATGGGAGCGATCAAAAACCTATGTAGTAGTGGAGACGGAAGTCAGGGGCCACATAAGACTTCCGGAGGAAGTCTTTTAGACCCATGACTTCCCTCGCCGTATAGGCTAACCTCGATTTCGTGCTATCGTTTGCAATCACTCTACGTAGAGAGATTTCCCGCTCGGCTTGGCTGCCGCCGTCCT
>JAFQFS010000081.1 GCA_017398585.1 Clostridia bacterium | reverse complement strand
TTCCGGGGCGCTGCCCCGGACCCCGAGGACCTTCTGCTGGACTTGTTTGGCGGCGAAGCCGCCACGCTGCGCGCTGTACGGCGTCTGCTGCGCGGGCGGCTACCGCCTCGCCCTCGCGCTGCCGACGCCTACCGCGATACGCTCTATTCCTCCGGGACTGGACTGGCCAAAACTGTGCGGAAGCCAAGGATGAAGTTCCGAACGTCCGGCGTAAGCCCGTTCCGGTTCGCGGAGCGACAAGACTGGGCGTCGCGGTACCAGCTGCCACCGCGGTAGACTCGGCTCGAGCCGCCGTTACTGTCCAACATGCACGGGTCGCTCGCTGGCGACGTAGAGTAGGTAACAAACCAGTCCTGACACCATTCCCACACATTACCGTGCATGTCGTAAAGTCCCCATGCGTTCGGCTTCTTTTCGCCTACTGGATGAGTTTTACTTCCACTGTTGGATTCGTACCAGCCCATCTCATCAAGATCCCCAGCATACGCGCCCGTCGTACCCGCCCGGCACGCATACTCCCACTGCGCCTCCGTCGGAAGACTCACAGTCAGCCCAAGTTGGCTTGAAAGTTTTTCACAAAAGGATCGGCACTCCTCCCAGCTCACATAGTACATCGGATAATTCGAACCTTCACCTCTCAACGGCCAAGACGTATCCGCCTTGTCGCGCTGCTGACTGATACTCGTGCCCATCACACTCTCCCACATCGCCTGCGTCACTTCCGTCTCAAGCATCCAGAAACCACGCGTAAGCGTCACGCGGTGCTGCGTTTCGTCACTACCTCGGTTAGATTCGCTGGATGGACTCCCCATCAGGAACGACCCCGCAGGACACCACCGGAAGGCGTACTCGATGCCATTGACGGTCTTCACCATACGGGCACCGGCCCAAGAAGATTTCCACAGTTTATCGGCCTCATCCAACAGTTGGTCTTTTTTCCATCCGAAGTCGTAGCGTTCAAAGTTACCGATCCGCACTTTCAGATAGTCGTACGGGAACCTCGCATTCGGGACACCGTATCCGGGCGCCTCTTTCAGCAGCCCAAGAATAAGCGTTTTCTTGAATTCTTCCGTTTTTTTGTTGAGGAATTCCTTCTTGGCAGCCAATTCTTCCGTCAGGCTCTTGATAAAACCATCTTTCGTGCCGGAATTGAGCTTGATCTCGCACTCTGTCTGAACACGCTGGCACTCTTTCAATATGGGAATGTAACGGCGCAGTTCTTCGAGCAATTTGTCAAAATCGTCCTGCCCCATCTCGCCTTTGTACTCGCGCAGCTGCCAGCCATCCAACGTCGGATCTTCCATGAGTTTGCTTATGAGCGTCTTCCGGGCCTCTTCCGAAAGGGAATTCCAAGCCTCAGGCAGTTTCTTCTCAATGCCCGACCGGATCGAGTCCACCAGCTCGAGATTTTGCTTTGCCTGCGCCATGGCATTTTCAAGCTCTTTCAGTGCCGGATGGTCTCCCTCCTCAAGCTGACGCAGCGTTTCCTGAAGAAAATGGATCTCCATTCTTACGCGAATGATCTCTTCCGGGATCAACGGGATCGGAAGTGATTCCTCTTCGATCTGAACGATGGGCTTGACTGTCATCTCGCCGCCCGGCACGGCCACAGTGTCTGATGTTTTCTGCTCTCCTGCATGGACCGTCAAGACGCACACGCACGTAAACAGGAACAGGAACATAATTAGAATTCGTTTCATGATATTCTCCTGAATTTTCAAATGAAAGTTAAACACGATGAAAGTTTTATGATACAGTAAAAATACGATCCTGTCAAGAGGGGGGAGGCGTCATTTACCTCGAAAATTTAAAATACAGGAAAACACAGAGGCTCGGAAAAAATCTTCCGGGGGGGCTCTCATTCGGCGTAACGTCCGTGAAAAAAGGCACGAAAACATTCCACCGCCTGCGGCGGTCCCCGAGGACATTCTGCTGGACTTGTTTGGCGGCGAAGCCGCCTCGCCCTCGCGCTGCTGACGCCTACCGCGCTACGCTTACTTGCCTGGAGCTGGACTGGCCAAAACTGGGCGAAAGCCAAGGTTGCTGTTCCGATCGTCCGGCGTAAGCCCGGACCGGTACGCGGAGCGACAGAACTGGGCGTAGCTGTCCCAGCCGCCCCCGCGGAGGACTCGACACGAGCCGCTACTGCTATCCTCGTTACACGGGTCGCTCGTTGGCGACTCGGTGTAGTAATCTTCATCATACCTGTCCTGGCACCACTCACACACATTACCGATCATGTCACGAAGTCCCCACGCATTCGCCTCCTTCTTCCTCACCGGATGAACACCGCAGGGACCGCCCGGATACTGCATTTCTGGCAAACTATCTGGCAAACGACTTGAATTCCTTCGGCTCGTACCTGTGAAGTCCTGCGCACTGTTCCCGCCGTACCACGCGATCGGATCCAGCGCCGGTGCGTTCCACAGTCCCAAAATCTCGATCGGACCATTCGGCAACGCAGTCTCGCTCCCTGCTCGGCACGCGTATTCCCACTGCGCCTCTGTAGGAAGACTCACCGTCATCCCAAGTTTGCTCGACAATTTACGGCAAAACTCTTCACATTCCGTCCAGCTTACGTAATACATCGGACGGTCCGCCCCCGCACCGACAAGGCCCTTGGCCGGATCCTCATCTCGCTGGAGGCCAATCATGTCACGAATCGTTTTTTTGCCGAACTCGCCGCCCAAATCATACTCCGTGTCGTCATGAAGCATTTTCTGCGCCTGCTCTTCAAGCGTCGTACCCATCACGCTCTCCCACATCGCCTGCGTCACTTCCGTCTCAAGCATCCAGAAACCACGCGTAAGCGTCACGCTGTGCTGCGTTTCGTCATCAAGCCGGCCCGGCTCGTCTTCTGGACTCCCCATCGTGAACGTGCCCGCAGGACACCAGCGGAAAGCGTACTCGATGCCGTCGACGGTCTTCACCATGCGCTCACCGGCTTTGCGGACTGCGGGTTTCGATCCCTCATTCTTTTCTGCCGTTTCCTCGGCCTTAGCTTCCTCCGGAGCTGGACTGGCCAAAACTGGGCGAAAGCCAAGGTAGTAGTTCCGAGAGTCCGGCGGAGACCCGTCCCGGGACGCGGAGCGACAGTTCCGGGCGATCCTGCACCAGCTGCCCCCGCGGAGGCCCCGGAACGAGCCGCTGTTAGGGCCTGTCGGGTCACTCGTTGGCGACTCGGTGTAGTAATCTCTATCATACCCGTCCTGGCACCACTCACACACATTACCGTGCATGTCGTAAAGTCCCCATGCGTTCGGCTTCTTTTGGCCTACTGGATGAATTCTGCACATTATGCCCCAATATTTATCGTACCAGCCCATCTTACCAAGATCCCCAGCATACGCGCCCGTCGTACCTGCACGACACGCATACTCCCATTGCGCCTCCGTTGGAAGACTCACAGTCAGCCCAAGTTTCTCCGACAGCTTTTCGCAAAAAGATCGGCACTCCTCCCAGCTCACATAGTACATCGGATAATCCGAACCTTCGCCTCTCAACGGCCAAGGCGTATTCGCCTTGGCGTGCTGCTGACTGATACTCGTGCCCATCACACTCTTCCACATCGCCTGCGTCACTTCCGTCTCAAGTATCCAGAAGCCCTTCGTAAGCGTCACGCTGTGCTGGGGACCTTCATGATCCCACCGGCCCGGCTCGTCTTCTGGACTACCCATCGTGAACGTACCCGCAGGACACCAGCGGAAAGCGTACTCGATGCCATTGACGGTCTTCACCATGCGCTCGCCGGCTGTGCGGACGGCGGGTTTCGGCGGTTCAGGAGGAGTGACAGGTTCAGAGACGGTCGGAGGAACAGAGGAGGAGTCGGACTCCAATTTCGCGAGGATGAAGTCGGTCATTTCGCTGCCTTGGCGGAAGGTCGGGACCTGGACACGGTTGAATTCGCGGAATACGTACTTTTTCGTCTTCCGACTCGCGTACTGGAAAAGATCCAAGATGCTGACGTACCCATCTTCGTCGCCCGCAGCACCGGAAAGGCCTTCCGCGAGAAAGTGCGTAA
>JAFQFS010000080.1 GCA_017398585.1 Clostridia bacterium | reverse complement strand
TATCAATCGCAATCATGCTGCCATCGGTAAATTTCAGTTCAACACAGGCAGTATCCATATTGAACTCACAAGAAATCAAATGCGTCATATCCGCCCTCCTTAAATCATGCCGAAGTGCGTCAATGCCTCCTTGATTGCTTTTTCTTTATCCGGCGGGCATTGGGGCTGTTTAGCGTCCTCAGACTTCGGCTTATTGTAATTCTCACGCTCGATGATACCGCACTTCTGCTTAACCTGTGCGATATACAAGCTGCTGACTTTCAAGCCGCTATGCTCCAGCACATAATCTTTGATTTCCTGGTAGGTGGCTTTCTTCTCTGCATCGGTCAGATCCAGCTCATCCATATCCAAGTTTATCTCGATATGTTGCTTTGCATTAAGTTTGGACAATAAACATACCGTCTCCGCGTGCGTCGTACCAGGGAACATATCCACCGGCTGAATCCGTTCCGTACGGTACCCGTGCTTCTTCATATACCCCATGTCTCTTGCAAGCGTCTCCGGATTGCACGAGACGTACACAAACTTCTCCGGTGCCGCCTTTCCGACAAAATCCAGGAACTTCCGGTCACAGCCCGCACGCGGCGGGTCTGCGAAAATCACGTTCCATTTCCTCTCGCCGAGTGTGCGGACTACCGCCGCATCGTCCCCGCAGAGATAACGCGCGTTCGTCAGTCCGTTCCGCTTCGCATTCTCCTCCGCATCACGCACCGCATCCGCGTTTACGTCAAATCCCACCAGCGAACGGCATCCTTCCTTCGCCGCAATGATCCCGATCGTTCCGATCCCGCAGTATGCGTCCAGGATTTCGTCCGTTTCGCGGATTCCTGCATAATCCACCGCTGTACGGTACAGCAGTTCCGTCGCCGCAGGGTTGATCTGGTAGAACGACTTCGCCGAGATCTTGAACGGACAGCCGCACAGCTCATCTACGATGTATCCCTCTCCGTACAGCACCGTCTCCTCACCGTTCATCCACAGCGGAATTTCCGTATCGTTGATGATCCGTGAGATGCTCCGGATCCCCGGACACCGCTTCGCCAGATCCTCCGCAAATTCCTTCGCGTTCGGAAACGCTCCCGCCGATGTCACGACCGCGCAGACGATCTCGCCCGTCGAACGTGCCCGCCGCGCCATGACGTGCCGCAGAAGCCCTTTCCGGCCGTCGAAGACTGTGATATTATACTTGTCAATCATCCGGCGAACGGTATGGCAGACCGCCGCCGCTTCTTTGTCCTCCATCATGCAGTCGTCCACATGGACAAGCCCGCTGTCCGATGAACGGTAAAGCCCGTAGTTCACGCGTCCGCGGTCCCAGCGGAACAGATACTGCACCTTGTTCCGGTAGCGTACCGGGCAGGGCATCGACAGGATCTCCTCCACATGCCCGAATTTCCCGAGCAGAGTGATCTCCTTCTTCATTTTCATGGAAAGTTCGCGTTCGTATGTCAGATTCAGCGTCTGGCACGCGCCGCACTTTCCCGCATATTTGCATTCCCGTTTGGTTGTCATATAATCCATGGCTGTACTCCGTCTGTGTGATCTTTTTGCCTTTATTATACTATACTTTTTGGGATTTTTCCACCACAAGGGGAAATACCGGAATTTTTTGCACTTTTTTTCGGAAAAATCTATAGTTCCTTCACAAAATCTGCTGCCCGCGCGTTTATTATATGAATGGATCCATCAACAACCCAAAAAGGAGGCACGGTATGCACGACGAATTTGATTTTGACGCTTATCTGACGGAAGTCACGCCGAAGCTGACGCATTACTGTGCGGCAATCATCGGAAACGCGGATGCGGAGGACGCGGCACAGGAGGCGTTCATCCGACTGTGGCAGAACCTGTACCGCATCCCGAACGAAGCGGCGGCATCCGTCTTTCTGTACCGCACCGCCTACCGTCTGTCCGTGGACATCCTGCGTGCGCGGAAACGGAGACGGACGGCGGACACCGAAAGGGAAGTGCCGGCACCTTCGCCGGGCTTGTCCGAGCCGATGGTGTGTGCGCTGATGCGGCTTCCGCCGACCGACCGTGCGGTCCTGTACAGCCGTGCGGCGGAGGAATGCGGGTACGGCGAGATCGCGGCACGGTTCGGGAAAAACGAAGCGTGGGCGCGAAAGCGGTATTCGCTTGCGAGAAAGAAACTGGAGGAGATTCTCAGAAAGGAGAAGGAACATGAACGAGAATGAAATCAGACATGCGTTTGAAAAAATGACGGAAGCCGTACAGCCGGAACGGGTGGAAAAACGGGTACGGGAACGGCTTGCGGCGAAGGAAAGGGAAGAACGGAAACGGGTACGGTTCCCGCGTGCGGCGGTGGTATTCGCGTGCATACTGGCGCTGACGGCGGTGTCGGCGGGAGCTTACGGGGTATACCGGAATGTGATGGTACATCTCACAGAGGAAGAAGGACCGTATGCGTATGAGGTTCTGGTCAATCTTGAGGAAGACAGAGTTACTTTTTCAGAAGATGTCATGGAGAAACTCAAACAGTACGATTCCCGTCAGATTGACATGGAAAAGTATAGAGGCAGTTATGATATCGGAAAGATTTTTGATACATGGCAGGATGTGGAAGAGTGGCTCGGATGTGATCTCCTGAACAGTGAGCTGTTCGGAAAAGTTCTGGGAGATGCGCCGATCTGTCTGACTTCGAGCTATCGTGACGAGGAATTGGCATTTGTTCTGCTTATGGGAACAAATGATCTTCTCGGGATGGAATATTCCTGCTGTAATATTTCCATTGATATTCCGATTTCTGCTGAAATTCCTGCTATTGCGTACGGTGGTGATTCCTATGATGTTGACTACAGCGGAACAGACGAAGTAATTCCGTATTCAGCAGAAAGCGGCTTTTCCGCTGATATCATTCTGACGGAGCAGACTGACCGCTACAAGACTTTGTATAATGCCAAAGTATATCTCTGTCATAAGGGGATAATCTACAAATATTCTCTTTACAATCCCGACAGAGACACCGCCGTCACCTACATGAAGCAAATCCTCGACAGTCTCCATTAACCAAAAAACAGCCTGCACCGGTTTCGGTACAGGCTGTTTCCTTATCCGTCAATATTCAATCGTCGTGATCAGTTCAAAGTCTTCCATATCCAGCACCGCCGTGCAGTTCTGCAGGACGATATACATATAATCGCCCACGTACAGCCCGCGCGAATTGCCGTTCCAGTACACGCCTTTGAGATCTGTCCTCGTGATTTCACGGAAGCCTTCGTCCTCGCTGTAGCCGTACACCACGTATCCGTTGTCGCACGGGAAGCCGATGATTCCGCGCGATGCCGAGATCAGGATCGCCTTGTGGTTATACAGCGCGGTCGAATACCCGATGTCGAGCAGGAGCTTATCCTTCTCAAACACATCGTACGGGTCGCTCACGTCAAACATCGACAGCTTCATGCCCGTCGTCCATCCCGTTTTCTCGTCCGCGTCCTGTCCGAGACCGAACAGAAGGGTGTCGGAATACGGATGCAGATAGTTCGAGAAGCCCGGAATCTTCAGCGCACTCATGATTTTCGGTTCCGCCGGATCGGACAGATCCACCGCGAACAGCGGGTCGACCTGACGGAAGGTCACGAAATACCCGACGTCGCCGGAGAACCGGACGGAGTAGACCCGTTCGTCCTCCGCGAGACCGGACACTTCGCCGACGAGGTTCATGTCGCTGTCCAGTACGTACAGACCGTTTGTCTGACCGGAATCGCTGTATTTGTAGTTTGTGAAACCGAGTTCTTCATCCCGGTAGACCTTGCGCGAGTTCTGCCAGTATGTCGTCACGACGCGCAGATGACCGTCGTATTCGTCCATGGAGAACTGGTTCAGCAGCTCGCCGTCCACCGTCCCCGCCGCCGCGACGGTAATGCCGTCCTCACCGGTCAGATCGAGCTTGAGAATCTCCGTGCGGTAGCCGGATACGACTTCTTCCACCTGATAGATCCGCTCGGTGTATTCGTCCAGAACATCCTCGAAGTAATACGAATCCGCGAGATAGAGGTGGTCGCCGGACATATAGACCGTGCCGCTGTATCCGAGGACAGCTTTTTCGTCCAGACGGTCCCTGCCGTTCATGGAGTAGGAGCAGATCACGGAATAGGTGCGGCTGCGCAGTTCCTCCGGATAGACGATGCAGTCGGCGGGCATGAATTCATGTCCCCTGTTGTCGAACAGACCGGGGATGTAGCTGTCATAACCCTCATGGATTAAGTCGTAGGGGACATTGTAATTCGTGATGAGATAGATCACGCCGTCCATCATGCGGCTGGCGGAGTAGTAGCCGTCCTGTCCGGCACTTGCGGTGCGGACGGGCTCGGTCGGGTCGGAGACATCGTAGAATTCAATGTAGCTGCGGTTGTCGTTCGTGTAGGAATAACGTCCGTCCTCCCAGGTTTCCGACCATTCATATGCCGTCAGAACGACCGCGAGGGTGTCTTCATGGATGTAGAGTTCGGAAGCGTTCTGACTGTACGAATAGTAGAAATCGTCCCCTTTGTCGTCCGAGTTTTCCGCGACTGTGCGGCGGGAAAGGACTTCGGTGTCTTCTCCTGCGGCGGAGAGGATCAGCAGTTCGCGGTTGTCTTTCAGAACGTAGATGTACTCCCCGTCGGTCTTGACGATGTCACCTTCGTCGATGTCCGCGACCTGCGTGTTGGTCTTCGAGTATTCGTCTTCCCGATAAACCTTGCCGGGTTCCGGTGCCGGAGCGGATTCCGCCGTGGGTGCCATGACAACCTTATCGCTGACAATCGCGTCGGATACGTCCATCATGGGAGCTTCCTCTACGGCGATTTCTTCCTCAACCTCTTCCTCAACGATCAGATCAAATCCGTTATAAATATCGGTTGCCTGCGAATTCACCAGCTTTTCATATACCTGTACGTATTCCTTCGGCACGTTCATCACGATCACCGACGGTTCCGCAGGTGTTTTTTCTTCCGGCTTCTCCGGTTTGACCGGTTTGGTGATCGTTGTGTCGCCTGCGACCTCTGCGTCGCCTGCGACCTCTGCGTCGCCTGCGACCTCTGCGTCGCCTGCGGACGGTGCTTCCGGCGCGGGCGGATCGGCGGGATTTTCCGCGATATCCGGGTCGGCAGGTGCCCCTTCTTCCGGGTCCGCGATGTCCGGAACGGGTACCGTTTCATCCGCAGGCGGATCCGTTTCTTCCGGCTCGGGGAGTTCATCGGTCAGCGGCGGAACGGTCGGATCCGCTGTTTCCGGTACGTCCTGCGGCTCCGTTTTCGCACATGACGAAATCAGGAGCAGGACGGCAAGCATCCATGTTATCGTTTTTTTCATAATGTCATCCTCCGTTCGAGTGGGTCGTTCAGTACGCGACCGTGGTCAGCAGGGCATAGTCCGTCATGTCGACGACGTACGTTCCGCTCTGCGCGACGATGTAGAGTGTATTTCCGATGTACAGTCCGCGCGTTTCGTTCCCCCAGCGCGCTCTGCCGTCCAGTTCGATTTTTGTAAGCCGTTCGAATCCTTTGTTTTCACTGTATCCGTAGACGGCATAGCCGATTTTTGCTGAATAACCCATGCCGGATTCGGTCGGGATGCCGATGATGCCGCGTTCGGGGGAGATGAGAATTGCGCGGTGATTGTCAAGCGCGGCGGAGTCGTCTGCACCGAGGGTCAGCTTATGGAGTTCCGTGACATCGTACGGATCGGAGGTATCGAACATCGACATCTTGACCCGACCGAACCGGTCATCCGTCATGCCGAGTCCGAACAGCAGACCGTCGCCGTACAGATGCAGATATTCGGAGAAGCCGGGAATCTTCAGCGCGCTCATGACCTGCGGTTCCCGCGGGTTTGACAGATCGACGGCGAACAGCGGGTCGATGTTCCGGTAGGTAACAAAGTAGCCGACGTTTCCGTCAAACCGGACGGAATACACGCGTTCGTCCTCCGCAAGACCGGTGACACTGCCGAGCAGGTTGAGGTTTTCATCGTAGATGTACAGTCCGCTCGTATCGGAGGAACTGCGGTGCTTTGTGTTCGTGAAGCCGAGTGTTTCATCGGTGTAGGTAATGCGGGAATTGTTCTGATGTGTTGTCACGACGCGGAGGTTTCCCTTGTATTCGTCGAGAGCGAACTGATCCAGCAGTTCGCCGTCAACGGTGCAGAACGCTTTCGTCACGATTTTTTCGCCGAGTTCGAATTTATAGATATCCGTGCGGCGTCCGCTGACGGTTTCGGTCACGGTGTAGATGCTCTCCGTCCCGCGGGCGAGAACGTCGCGGTACGCATATTCGTCGGTGATGTAGAGATGATTTCCCTTCATATACACATCATCCGGACGCAGGAGAACGGCTTTGGACGCGGTGACCGAACCGGATGTGAGACTGTGTTCCGCGATCACGGTGAACCGGCTTTCGCGGATTTCCGGCGGGAAAATGAGGTTCTTCACGGGAACAAGCTCTTTCCGGTTCGTGAAATGCAGCGAGGGGATGTAGTCTTCATAGTTTTCCCGCTCGTCGAGATTGGCACAGAAATCCGTGACGAGGTAAAGCGAACCGTCTGTCATGCGGCTGGTTTCGTAGGTACCGCTCTGACCGGAACTTGCAATGTGGCGCGGTCTGGCGGGATCGGAAATGTCGTAATACTTGATGAGCGTGTAACTCTCACTGTCGGCATCATAAATACCGTCGGTGCGGGTGTCGAGGTTGTATTCACAGCTCATCACCACCGCCGCGCGGTCGCCGTGGATGTACAGTTCCACGGGATCCTCGTCCAGCGATTCGCAGCGGTAATCCCACTTGGTCCGGTGCCGGTTTTCGTACCAGTCGGGAGCGATCGTGTAGTCCATGTCAGTCTTTTTGACGGACAGAACTTCGGTGTCCGCGCCGTCGGCGTCAAGGATCACCAGCTCGTCGGTCGCCATTTTGAGAACGTAGATGTATTCGCCGTCGGTTTTGACCACATCTCCTTCATCGATTCCGCTGACTTGTACGTTGGTCTGCGAATAGTCACCGGCGGTTTCTTCGACGATTTCCTCAGCGACGGCTTCTTCGACGGGAGCTTCCTCAACAATTGCTTCTTCAGCCGCCAGTTCCTCGACCGGCGCGGGTTCGCTTTTCACCACGACCACGTCATCGTCAACGATGGGCAGTACTTCCTCATATACATCGTCGTCATTGTCGTGAGAGAACGCCTCCTTGAGCCGGTCGTACACGGAGCCGTAACTCGACGGAATGGTCATGGTGATCTTGTTTTTTTTCGGGACTGCCGAAACTGTTCCGGCAAATGCGGACAGCAGCAGGGCAGAGGAAAGGATCAGGGATATTGTCTTTTTCATATCGGATTCCTCCTGTATATAAAATTGTAACATTTATCCGTATCGGAAAGATTCTGTTCCTTAGACGACGCGGAGATCGTATTTGTTCCGGATTTTGTGAAAAAATTTCCGGAATTTTACGAAAATATCCGGGCAGCGGTAAAAATCTCATGCAGATATTACAGTTCCTCGGTTGAATTCCGGGAGGATATCTGTTATAATACGATAGAAATATCTTACACATTACATATCACATACGGAGCGGTCAAACAAATGAAGTTTATCCTGCGGCACATGCTTCCTGCGGCGCTGTCCGTCGCTGCTCTGCTGACTTCCTGCGGCGAACCTGCGGACGAGCGGTTTGTCCGTGTCATGCTTGCCGAAAACGAACATTATACGATCACGGGTGAAAATCCGGTGGTTGTTCCCGCCGGAGAAGACGCCGTGTTCTCTGTGGACATGGAGGACGGCTACGCGGTGATCGGCGCGACCGGCGGTGCGGTCTATTCCGAGGAAAACGGTACGGTCACACTTCCGGCAGTGAATTATCCCGCAACGATTGAGACGGTCTGCGCGGTTCCGAAGTACTACTGGTATGAATACCGGTTCCGTCAGTCGGAAGGCACCATCGAGTCCTCGCTCCCGTCCGAAAAATATATGCAGGGGACGGAGATCACCATTACTGCCGTCCCGAACGAGGGCTCCGTTTTTCTCGGATTCTCCAAAAACAAAACGCTCAGTGAAGGCGGCGAGCTCCTGACGAACGATCTTGACTATACGTTCACGCTCGACTCCAACATTACTGTCTGCACAAATTATGTCGATGCGGACACATTCCTGCTGTCCCATGACGCCAACGGCGGACAGTCGAACGGGGCGGACGGCGGCGTTCTCTACTCTACCAATTCGTCCGAATTCTATTACTGTCCGAATACGCTTCTCATGCAGGGACAGTTTACGCGTGAAGGATACGCTCTTCTCGGCTACAATACGGAGCCGGACGGCAGCGGAACCTTCTACGGAACCGGATGGAACGTCGATACGGGAGAAGGCATGACGGCGGATCTGTACTGCCAGTGGGTGCCGTTCTCTCCGGAGGAAGATTTTGAATACGAAGTGAAGGACGGAAAAGTCACGATCAAGGGGTACACCGGCGACGACGAATTTGTGGTCATTCCCGAGACCATCGGAGGACATCCGGTCACGAAGATCGGCAAGTCCGCGATGGAAGGAGGGACGTTCCGTACTCTCTACATTACCAGAAACGTTGATACGGTCATGAACAACGCATTCAAGGATTGTGAAAACCTCGAGAAAGTCTACCTCACCGACAACATCTCCTCTGCGGTTGACAACATGTTCAGCGGATGCGACAACTACAAAACTCTCTGCATCAACGGTGTGCAGGAACCCGAATTCGCTTACGCGGAAGGCGGTGTGGCGGGCGTCAAGTATGAACGCCTCCTGCATCACGCGGACGACAAAAAAGTCATCGTGATCTCCGGTTCATCGAGCCTGTACGGCCTTTCCACGCCGCAGCTCACCGAGGAACTGAACAATGAATACACCGTCATCAATTTCGGGATCCATGCGGGAACGCCGTGCACGTTTTTCATGGAAGTTGCGGCACACTTTGCAAAGGAAGGCGACCTTGTCATCAACGCACCCGAACCGATGACCGACCAGTGGGGCGGGATTTCGTTCAACTCCACGTTCTGGGGCATTTTCGAATGCGCGTTTGATGCGCTTGCTCTGGTGGACATCAGCGAATACAGTCAGGTCTACTCCACCTTCGCGTCGTTCAACGAGAGCCGCAAGATCTTCAACAACGGCAGGAACTATGACTGGCACGACTCCAACTCCGACCACAACGGCGACCTCAATTACTACCGCGGTCTGGAATCGGAAAACCACGTCACCTATGTCAACGGCATTCAGGATTTCAACCGGTCGATGCACAACAAGAAGGCGTCAAAGGCGTACAACCGCTGTGCGGAACTTATTACCGCCAAGGGCGCGGCTTCGCTTCTGTCGTTCTCACCGATCAACGTGAACATTCTTTCCGACAAATCCCGTGACATTGATTACCGGAACGACTACGTCGCGTCGGCGGAAAAGAACTACGATTCCATCCGGATTTCCGAGCTGGAGGACTATATCATGTCCGGGAAATATTTCTCCAATACCGACCTCCACCCGAACAATCCGGGTACGGAAATCCGCACACATCAGCTTGCCGAGGACATTCTCGCATGGCTTGCCGGAAATTAACGAAAGGGAGGGAACAACATGAAAAACAAAGCACTTGCTCTGACGCTTGCGTTCGTGATCGCGTTCCTCCTGCCGGTCGGTGTATTCGCGGTGCTGGACGCCGTCACACCGGCGCAGTATTCCGAATCGTTTCTCGCCGGTCTGGGGCTCAAATACGATCTCATCAAACAGGCATCCTCCCCGAAAATCGTTCTGATCGGAGGAAGCAGCGCGGCGTTCGGGGTGGACAGCGATCTGCTCGAGGAACAGCTTCCGGGCTATGACGTGGTCAACTTCGGTCTGTACGCCACGCTCGGCACCAAGCTCATGCTCGACCTGTCAGAAGACTACATCAACGAGGGCGACATCGTCATCGTCGCTCCCGAACTGGACGAACAGACCTTCTCGCTGTATTTCAACGCACAGTCCGTATGGCAGGCGGCGGAAAGCGATCCGTCCATCCTGCACGGCATCGCGTGGGACAACATCGGCGATATGCTCGGCGGATACTGGAAGTACCTCGCCGGAAAAATAACGGCTGCGAATACGGGCGCACCGGCTCCGACGGGCGTCTACAGCCGGTCGTCCATTGACGAAAACGGCGAGATTTCCTATCCCAGAGAGGGCAATACAATGGTTCTCGGCTACGACCCGAACATGATCATCGACCTCGGCAGCAATCTCATCGACACGGAATTCATCGGATATCTCAACGATTACGCGGCGATGTGCAGCCGGAAGGGGGCGTCCTGTTACTTCAGCTTTTCGCCGACCAACCGTGCCGCGCTTGCCGAAGGGACAACGGATGAAACCATTCTCGCGTTCTACGATGCGCTTGACCGCGCACTGGATTTCGAGATCATCAGCAACATCAACGACTGCCTGTACGATGCGGGCTACTTCTACGATACCAATTTCCACCTCAGCGACGCAGGCGTGACGGCGCATTCCGCGACCCTGATCCGCGATATCCGCCGGATTCTCGGCGACGCGGCGGCCGTGACGCTCGAGATTCCCGAACCTCCGGGAGCGCTTATCGTTCCGGAATCGGCAGGATCCGCAGAAGCGGAACGGGAAGACATGAGCGCGCTGTTCACCTACGAAGAATACGCGTCCGGTCTCATGATCACCGGCGTGACGGACGAAGGAAAAGCGGCAGATATTCTCTGGCTGCCCGAAGCATACGACGGAAAAGCGGTCATCGCCGTCGGTGAAGGTGCGCTGACCGGCTGTGCGGCGACGGACATCCATCTCTCTGCCGCCATTGTACAGCTTTACGACGGAATCTTCGCTTCCTGTGACAACCTCACGGCGATCCACATGCCGATCGGCGATGCCACCCGTATTGCCGTGGGTCTTGACCTGTTCCGGGGAGCGCCTGCGGACGCGAAACTGTACATGTCCCTCGAAGGCTATGCTTCCTTCTACAACGACTACAGCTGGACGCGGTATTCCGACCGGATGGCGGTGGAAGACTGATCCGCAGGGCTGTGATGGACCAATCGGAAATCAACAAAAAATACCGGAGTTCCTGACGGACTCCGGTATTTTTATCGGTGTATCTGGTGACAGTAGAATTTACGCTTCCAGCGCGGCTTCGATTGCCTGAGCGAGCTGGTCGGCACAGGAGGTACTGCGGGGACCGCAGGTGTTGCCGCGGAGGGTCGCTGCGACTTCCTTTGCTTCTCTGCCTTCGACGAGCTTGCCGATTGCCTTGAGGTTGCCGTTGCAGCCGCCGGTAAAGACGACGTTGCGGAGCAGACCGTTTTCGATCTCAAAGCGGATCGCGGAGGAGCAGGTGCCCTTGGTTCTGTATGTATACTGCATGATGGGTGATATCCTTTCTTTTAGCCGTTTCCGCCGTCTTCTCCGGAGAGACCGGGATCTTCGGCTTCGGTCGTCGTGGTGACGCTGCGGATGCTTACATCCGCGGAGTTTGTCGTGATGGTGAGCTTCGCGTCATCCGCATTCTGTGTGTTGTGGTTGTACGGGCTGTCCGTTTCCGTATCGTCGACCAGGATCTTGCCGGAGACCGTGTCGATTTCCAGTTTCAGAGCGTCCATTTTCTTGACGGTCTCGATGTCGATGCTGCCGGATTCACAGGTAATGTTGGTTTCTGCGGAGCAGCGGTAGACATCCGCGTCCATGTTCAGCTCGTCCGCGTTTACGTTCAGATAAGCAGCCATCGACGTGTCCATGTTCAGGGTCACGGACTTTGCAGGGATGTCCGTTTCCTTTGCGTTGATGTTGAAATTTGACGAGGTCTTCAGACCGGTCGTGGTGATCTCCGCGGTTTTGACCGTGATGTTGTAGTCGGTCGCGGAGGACATTGTTTCGATGTTCAGCGTACAGTTATCCGCGCTGATGTCGAAAATTTTGATTTCCTTTTCACTTGTCAGGTACAGGTTGATGATCTTTCGGACATCTGCCGGCTGTTCCTGATCCTTCTTGAAGTTCAGAAGGTAACGCATTCCTTTGAAGGTGAAGCCGTTTTCCCAGAACTTCAGCATGGATGTGATATCCGGAATTTCCGAGAAACTCAGCACGCGGTTTGCCGCGGACAGATTGTAGTAGTTTTCACGGAAGTTCACGAATTCGATGCACGCTTTTTCGCTCCGGCCGATGATGTTGATCTCTGCGTCCGAAACGATCAGTTCGATTTTTGAAATTTCCGATTCCGTCAGATCGACGGTGTTTACCAGACCGTCCTCACGGGTTTCGGAGAACAGGAATTCGCCGTTTGCAGTCGCCATATTCTGAGCGATCATGCAGGTGACAAGACCGAGAATGATGAGAAGTACCGCAATGATAAGGGAAACAATCGAGGTGGGTTTCACAGCTTATAGCACTCCCTTCTGACAACAAAGAATAAGGTTTTGATCTTTCCGCAGATCCATCCGAGGAAATTGCCGAGAACCGAAATGAGCCACGGCAGGAACCGGATGGCGATGTTGTAGAGGAGGATCGAAACGAACAGGATGATGCCGGCTACCATGACGCCGAGACCGATTTCGTAGATCCCCGCTGCCAGGAAGGTAAAGAGCTGTGTGATACCGAAGATGATGCCGACGAGAGAAACACCGGCACCGCAGGCTGCAACGACGATCAGCGCCGCGATCAGTCCGACGATCAGCGCCGCAAGTCCGACAAAGAGAACGGCGAATACACCGAACAGGACCGCTGCGAGCCCGAGGGTAAGCGGAAGGGTGAGGAAGAGTCCGACCCAGAACAGAAGCATGCCGCGTGTCGTAACATCCTTACCGGGAGCGTACGTGTAGTATTCATCATCATCGTCGTCCGGAAGTTCGATCTGCTGCCGTTTCGGCTTCGGTGCAGGAACTTCCTGCGGCGGGACGGCAGGGGCGGGACGGCTGACAGGCCGCTGCTGTACGGCGCGGCCGGACGGGACCGTACTCTGTACCGTCTGCGGGCGCTGCTGGGGTACCGCGGGTTTCTGCGGCTGGGGGGATGGTGTTATGTCATCAGCCTGTGACTGCTGCACGGCATTCCGCGTGCTTCTGCTCAGGATGAGTGAGATGCTGTCTGCAAGCTGTTCGATTTCGCTGCCGGACTGAATTGCTTCGATTTCCGAAAGGTCATCGTTTGTGAACGTGCGCCGGAGATTGGACACGTGCTTCTTTGCCGTTTCGCCGGAAATGCCGCGTTCAATCAGAGCCGACTCCAGCTCTCTCATGAAAATATTCAATTCCATCCGTGTGATTCACCTCTCTTTTGGGATTTTATCAATGGATTTTTTGCGCAGGGTATGGTATAATATCCAATATGTGAAATTCAGTGCATAGACATGGGACAAGACCCCATTTTATGACCTTTCCTATATTCTATCAAAAAACAGAGGAATAATCAATATGAGAATGAGAAAAAAACGCCACGGAAATGAAAGACTTCTCGCACTTTCTTCTCTTTTGTACCCGAATGCCTCCGAAACATGGGAAAATCCCATTGAAGTGTTCGGAAACGACAACCCGCTGAAGCTGGAAGTCGGCTGCGGCAAGGGCGATTTCATCACCGCACTCTCCGAACGTGACACGGAATTCAACTATGTTGCGCTTGAGCGCGTTTCTGACGTTGCGGTATGTGCGGTCGAAAAGTATGCGAAGCACCGCGGACTCGGTGCGCTGGGCGCGAACGGCGGCTGGCAGACCCCCGACGGACGTCTCTTCAAGAACGGCGATGCATGGGATATGCCGCTCGAGCTTCGCGGCAACGTCCGCTTTATCGTAGGTGAAGCGAACGACGTCGTGACCCGTATGCCCGACAATTCTCTCGCCGGCATCATCGCGAATTTCAGCGACCCGTGGTCCCGCAAGTGTACCTACGAAAAGCGCCGCCTGACGCATCCCGCCTACCTTGAAAACTACAAGCGTGTCCTCACGACGGACGGTCTGTTCTCCTTCAAGACGGACGATGAGACCCTGTTCGACTACACCGTCGAAATGCTGCCGTCCTGCGGTTTTGAGATCGCGTTCCTGACCCGTGACCTCCACGCATCCGAACGCGCGGCAAACAACATCATCACCGAGTACGAACGCAATTTCATGGAAAAGGGCATCAACATCAAGATGCTCGAGGCAAAGCCGGTAAAATAAATCAGAAATTTGCGGGGACGCCGGTACACATGCCGGGCGTCCCCCGAACATTCCCAGAAAAATAAAAAACACTTGACAGAAACCTCTGCAAGTGGTATAATTACATAGTATAGACAGAATTCCACGGTACATATATCTTTACATCAAACATTATACCATATTTCGAACGATTTGTCAAGAGTTTTTGCGAAATTGGCAAATGAAAAATTCAAATCCGCACCATGGCAATTCATTTGTCTGAAAAGGTTTTGGAGAGGGGTTCGGGGAGAACCTTTTCCTTAAAAAG
>JAFQFS010000079.1 GCA_017398585.1 Clostridia bacterium | reverse complement strand
GGGATTTTTCCTCTCCCGCATCACTGTTGTGCAGTTTCGCATGGGTGATTTCATGAATCACCGCGCAGACCGTCTGTACCTCGCTCATTCCTTCACGGATGTGGATATCCTGTCCGGTCAGGCTGAAATAGCCGTCCATGTCCGCCTGCATAGTTTCAAAAGAAACCGGAACCGGCGAACTCCGGCGCAGAGCTTCCAGAAAGATTTCGTAGTTCTGTACGTCCCCGACCAGTGTTTCCGCGAGAGTGGGAAGTGGTTTTCCTTCCGTATCAGAGACATCGAACACCGCCACCGGCTTGAACATGGGGATTTTTACTTCCTTTTCCTCGACAATGACGTTCCCGTTTTCATCAAGCATGGGAAGATTCGTCTCCGGATCGCGTTTTTCTTCTTCGATTTTCTTTTTGTACGGGGTCGGCGCAAGGATCGTGATCCCCTTTGCGCCTTTGACAACGTGCCGTCCGAACTTGGTCTGCCAGCCCTGATAACCGGCGAGAAGCTGTGCGTCCGGCCGCTGTGACCAGATGAGCAGTCGGTTGTTCGTGGAGTAGTTATGAAACCGGCTCATCACACGGAGATATTCGGCGTACTTTCCGGAGGTGAACACCTCCGCAATGCCTTTTTCGATCCGCTCGGTGATCTCCTTCAGCCGGTCCTTGTTGGTTGATGTATGTGCCATGTTGCTCCTTTCCGCGGATAGATAAACAAAAAACGCCCCCGCACGGTCTGCCGCAGCAGAAACCCGTGCAGGGGCGTATATGTATTTTTCCGGGATTACTTATCCGTCATTCTGGGCTGAAATCCCGTTATCTTTGCACGTTCTCTCGCTGCCGCTTTCCACTCGTCCGTATGCGGCGGGTAGATCACGATACAGGTTTTCGGCACGATGTAACTGACCGCGCCGTGCGATACCTCCTTGTCCGGATAGATTTTTTCGGGAAATTTCCTGTGAAGCTGTCTCAGTTTCGATTTCAGACGCGAATCGTAGGTGTAGACGCGGGCGGTATCGTCGCTTTCATCGAAATTGATAACGGTTTCCTTTTCGGCGGGTGTCAGTTTCATCGTTCCGCATTCCTTTCAAATTCCATACGGTAACGGACAAACTCGCCATTGTCATCGAGAACCACCCACGCATCGTAGGTTTTTCCGGACTTTTCGGAATACAGTCCCTTCATGAACACCCGCCCGTTGTTCAGCAGTTCCTCTGCCTGCGCTTTCGTGAGGGTGACGTGCTTCAGCTTGAAGAATTTGTTGTCCCGCCACATCCCAAACCGGCAGGAGGTGTTTTCACAGAAGAAACCCTTCTTTGATTCCGTGACTTTGGAACCACATCGCGGACACTTGCCGATGACGTCCCTTCCGGACGGGAACAGGACTTCCGCACCCTGTACCGCCTGATAGTTTTCCGTGAGATCAGCGATCATGTCGGTGATATCCGCAAGAAATTCGTCGGTGGATAATTCACCGCGCTCGACCTGTTTCAGACGGTATTCCCATTCGGCAGTCAGAAGCGGGGACTGAAGCTGTTCGGGAAGAACGGTGATAAGGGAAACTGCGGCATGGGTGGGGATCAGGTGGACGGATTTCTTGGACTTTTTCCGTTCAATGAAGCCGTTTGCCACCAGTTTTTCGAGAATTGCCGCACGGGTCGCCGGAGTTCCGAGGCCTTTCCGCTCCGCATCCTCCGGCATATCCTTCATTCCGGCAGTCTCCATCGCATGAAGGACGGTATCTTCCGTAAAGTGGGACGGCGGTGTAGTGAATCCTTCCTTAATATTGGTTCCGGAAACAGTGAACGACTGTCCCTTCACGAAATCGGGCAGAGGTTTGTCTGCCGGTGTTTCACCCATGTATGCTTTCCAGCCGTTTGCGAGAACCGTTTTTCCTTTCACAGTAAACTCCTGTCCGCCGCAGTCGAGTGTAACTACAGTTTCCGCATACCGGAACGGTTCGCTGACCGCGCAGAGAAGCTGACGTGAAATCAGCCGCAGAATTTCCCGTTCTCCACTCGGCAGGACGGACACATCCGCAGTTCCTGCACTGACGGTCGGAAGAATCGCGTGGTGGTCAGTCACTTTCGCATTGTCGCAGATCACCGCCGTGTTCATAGAAACCGGTAACTCCGCCTTACAGATATCCGCCGAAATCCACACCAGCGAAGGAATCGCAGCTGCCATGTCGGCGGTCAGGTATCGGCTGTCCGTGCGCGGATAGGTACACAGCTTTTTTTCGTACAGCGACTGGAGATAATCGAGCGTCTGCTGAGCCGTGTAGCCGAGCGTTTTGTTTGCCGTTCTCTGGAGCGTGGTCAGGTCAAACGGCAGCGGTGCTTTCTCGGACTTTTCTCGGCGTTCCACGGATTTTACGGTGACGGACTGATTTTCACAGGCTTTCCGGATGGTTTCCGCTTCACTCTTCCCGGGGATTTTTCCGGATACGGCTTCAAATCCTACACAATCCAGATGCACCGTATAGTACGGTTCCGGCTGGAACGAGTCAATTTCGCATTCCCGCTGTACGATCAGCGAAAGGGTCGGCGAAATCACACGCCCCACGTTCAGCTTGCGGTGATACAGAATCGAAAACAGCCGCGTCGCATTGATGCCCACCAGCCAGTCCGCCTTGGAACGGCAGAGCGCGGACTGATACAGACCGTCGTACATACTGCCAGGTCTGAGATCGTTGAATCCGGCACGGATCGCGTCTTCCTCCATCGAGGAAATCCACAGACGCTTCATCGTTTTTGTGCATCCGGCAAGGTAATAAACCGTGCGGAAAATGAGTTCTCCTTCGCGTCCGGCATCACAGGCGTTGATGACCTCGGTCACATCGTTCCGGTTCATCAGATCACTGAGAAGTTCAAACTGCCCGGACTTGTCCTTTCCGAGCGTGAACTCCCAGTTCTGCGGCACAATCGGCAGATCGTCATACCGCCATTTCGCATAGCGTTCATCGTAGGCATCCGCCCGTGCCAGTTCCGCAAGGTGTCCGAAACACCACGAAACAAGATAGCCGTTTCCTTCCATATATCCGTCATGACGGCGGTTCGCGCCGATTACCTTTGCCAGTGCCGCGCCGACACTGGGCTTTTCTGCAATCACAAGGCTGAAATTACTCAATCATTGTCCTCCGTTTCATTTTCATATTCGATTTCTTCGTCTTCCTCGCCGTAATCGTAGTCGTCGAGGTCAGTTGTACCGGACGTATCCGGCTTGTTTTTACGGAACTTCAGGAAATACACCGCACCGCCGCCCGCCGCAAGAAGCAGTACAATCAGCAGAATTCCGCTGTTGTTTTTCGGTTCTTCCGGTTTGGGAACAGGTTCCGCTGTAACAATTTCTTTCCCTCCGCATTTTTTCATGGTCAGCACACAGACTTCGCAGTCCGTGTTGACCTCTCCGGTGCTGCACTTTTCCTCACAGACACACACGGGTTCCAGTTTCTCGGTCTCCTCCTCCGTCCCGTCCTCCATCAGTGCGAGAAGATCGGATTCATCCACCATGTTGAGAAAATACACGTTTTCCTTGTCGCCGGAACGGTCGATGATGAGGTAGAAATAGTTCCCGTTCTTCGTCTGGATGGTGATGAACTGCTTGCTTTTCTGCTCGTTTTCGAGTTTGTGGACACTGGTGTTGCTTTCGTCCTGCAAAATATCATCCACGAGTGTCATATTTCCAACCGGCGTCAGTGCGGATGTGCCGCCGAACACGCTGTACAGATCGTCGAAAAAGGAGTCCAGATCGACTTCATCGTCTTCGATTTCCGTCACGGCACTGTCCTTTTCGATGGCGACATCCTCGGTGGAAATCGTGATGCTGTCAATGGAAGCAGGCGGGACGGTATTGCCGGATTCGTCCGAACCGTAGTAACCGCTTGCCAATGCGGACAGCGGAAATGCCGTCAGCGCAAGCCAGACCGACAGCAGACCGGCGGCAAACTTTTCTTTATTCTTCATCGGCTACCTCCATCACGGGAAGCGGCATTGTCTTCGCTCTGCGGAGGATTTCCACGAGCATTTCCGGCGTAATTTCGTTGTCACGCACCATGCCGATGATGTCGAGGTTTTCAAGTTCCGTCACCTGCGCGTCGATTTCCGTGTTCCGCGCGGTCATGTCCGCGATCCGGCGGAGATTTTTCTCTTTCTCCGCCTTGAGTTTCTTGATTTTCGGGTTCATGCTTCTCCTTTCTCATTCCACGGGGAACAGATCAGGATAATTCCCCTGCGTTTCCATGTAGATTTCGTATTGTTCCTTCTGCCCGTCCGTCAGCAGATCGTCAAGCAGGTCTTCCATCGGCGTACATTCCAGTGTGACCACGCAGACGATTTCGTCGTAGAAAATGACGTCTTCCTCGGTCAGTTCGTACTGCATTTCAAAGAGAAGTTCAAGCATCGGCTGAACATCGGACAGGTTGTACTCCCCATAGACGGCAGAAAGAATGGCGGTCAGCACATACGGATCATGTCCGGGAACCGTACCGTTGACGATGTAGCCCGAATCTTCATAGTCATCCAGCATTTCCTGCAATTCCGCTTCCATATCGCAGTACGCCGTTTCCACCTCTGCCATATCGGCGGCATCGCCCGGATAGGTGGTACTGCTGCTCATACTGCCGAGGACTCCCTGAAAGATCATCGCGCAGGACGAAATCATGCTCATGAAGACCATCAGTACCGCCAGAAATGCGAGGACAATCACAAACATTCTGCTGTGCCTCCGGACAAACCGAACCGTCCGCTGTGCCTGTTCCGTGACTTTTTCCACAGCTTTCGCGGCAACTTCCGAAGCGGTCGCGGTGTTGTCCGATTTCCGCTTTGCATCGGCGTACTGCTGTTTGATAGATTTTTTCTGTTGAAGTTTTGATTTCGGTGATGTTTCGGCAGTCTCCCTCACGGAATTCCGGGATTTCTTCATTTTTCTGGAATACTGCGCTGATCGTTCCGCATGATAGACTGTTTCAGCGGCAGATACACCCGTTTCCATTGCAGAGGTTCCGGCATTGTCGTCGGATTCGCGCATTTCCCGGTGGAACTGTATCGCCAGAGCATCCACGGGTGTTTCCGCGGTCACATGAGCCAGCTTCGACGGCGGCTTTTTTTTATCAAAGGTCAGTTTCGCCATCGCCGGTTATCCCGCCGCCTTACAGAGCATTGTGCGGATGAGGTCTTTTCCTTTCGGCGTGATGAGGGAATACGCCCCGAAAAATCCGCTTTTGCTGTAGAAATCCTTCACGACGAACAGTCCGTCCTTCTGAGATTTACTGTACGGCATCAGGGTTCCGGCGGGAGAGCGGTACATCAACTTGGACTCCAGTAAAAAACGGCAGAACTGCCGTTCCGGAACCTGCAATTCCTTCGCGGTATTGCGGATGTTCGTGCAGTCACCGGGAGAAATGAAGGTGTCGAAGTATTCCGCTTTCGGACGTGCGATTTTCAGTTCGTCGGACAGTGCATTGGCACGGTCGCGTTCGCGCAGCATGACGGCACCGAGTTCCATGATAAGTTCGGGATTGTCGAGGAACTTTTTCAGCGCACTGTTGGTGGCGTATACACCATATTTTCTCACCGAAGGAAGTACCTCCGACGTGATCCAATGTTTGAAACGCTGAGCATTCGGAAGTTTGCTCGCCAGAATCAGGGCATACAGACCGGATTCGTTGATAACAGGCATTTTCTGCTTTCCGCCGGGGGTGACCATTTCCGTCACCCCTTTGTCCGCCTCATCCACATGGTCACGGATTGCACGCTGGGGATTGGTATACCCCAGACTATTGGCGACATCCTTTCCCACGAACCACATTTCACCGTCCATGAGAATTGTTCGGACGGAACCGAATTCTTCACTGTTGAAAACTGCAAGGTTATTGTCCATTCAAAATCCTTTCCTTTAATATATGTAGTTTTACGATACAGAAGTCCCCGTCTGGATTTCGTTCATCAGCCGAGCCTTTACCTCCGACGGCGTTTCCTTCCGCGTCAGACGCCGGTTGAACACATTGTCCTCCTTTTCCCATACAAGCAGACGAGCATACAGTTCGGGATGGTGTGTCAGCAGATGCCGCAGTTCCTTTTTCCCGGCGTTCGGGCAAAACCAGCATCCGTTTCTGCTGCAATGTTCGTATACCGGAGACAGCAGGCCGTATTTCCCGCACAATTTCCGGGCATCTGCTTCGGTACAGCCGTACTTGTTCAGCAGGCTGATCTTTGTCCTTCCATCCAAACGTGCCAGCCGTTCCGGTTCATCGGCAGCAATCCCGACATAGCTGACTGTTTCCGGAGACAGATACCGCCGGATCGGTAAACTCTTGCAGTCGCGGTTGACACAGCAGTGTCCCGCCCATGCAAAACCGCGCTTCATTCCCCGGTACGGGCCGCGCACGATCACATGATGAAATACATCTTCGTATGTTTTGAGAGAGTGCAGAATCGTGAACGGAATCCCAAGTTCCCTTTCACAGAACGGTTTCAAAGTCTGATAGATAAACTCTCTGTGTTCGGGAACTTCTCCGCTGGTTTCATGATCGAACATCACTTCGGCAAACACCGCTTCCTCCAGCGGTTCCTTATGTACTGCCGCCAGAAGAAGGGATGCCACACTGTCTTTTCCTCCGCTACATGACAGAATATACTTCGGGCGTTTTATCATGTACCCTCCGTTTTCTCGACCAATTTGGTTGTCATCAGACGGTACAGTTCCGTATCCTTCGGGAACCGGTCCACAAACGGCAGAATCGTCGAACCGTAGAACAGCAGTCCCTCGCCTTCGCCGGAGTGGGTGACATACGAAAGCTGATGCGGCGAAATGTTCAGCTTCTGCGCGAGAATCTGCCGGTCGCCTGCCGCCTGATTCAGCATATACACATAGTCGCTGTTTTCCATGATGTTCTCGATCTCCTTCGACGCAAGGAGGTCCTTTACGTTCTGCGTGATACCGGTCGGAATTCCGCCCCACTTACGGAACCGCTTCCAGATTTCCACCATGTATGCCGCCGTTTGTTCTTCTTTCAGCAGAAGATGAAACTCATCGGCGTAATATCGGGTGGATTTTCGTGCATCCCGGTTGACGGTCACACGGTTCCAGACGGCATCCTGTACAATCAGCATCCCGATTTTCTTGAGCTGCTTGCCGAGTTCTTTGATGTCGAAGCTGACAATCCGGTTGTCGATGTTGATGCTGGTACGGTGATTGAACACGTTCAGAGAGCCGGTGACGTAGATTTCCAGAGCCGTGGCGATGTACTGCGCTTCCTTTTCCTCCTGTCGGCGGAGTTCATCGTACAAATCCCCGAGAATCGGCATCTTTTCCGGACACGGATCGCTCAGATATTCCCGGTACACCAGACGGACACAGCGGTCGATGATGGTCTTTTCCACAGGCTGCAATCCTTCCTTTCCGCCGACGATCAGTTCGCACAGAGACAGGATGAAGTCGGATTTCAGCGACAGCGGGGATTCGTCGTCACTGTAGTTGAGGTTCAGGTCCATCGGATTCACATAGTCCGTCGAGGTCGGGGAGATGTGGATCACCTGACCTTTCAGATGCTCCACAAGGGTTCCGTATTCGGATTCGGGGTCACAGATAATGATGTCGTCGTCGGTAACGAGGAAGACGTTTGCAATTTCGCGCTTTGCCGAGAAGGATTTGCCGGAACCGGGCGTACCGAGAATCAGACCGTTCGGATTCTTCAGCAGTTTCCGGTCAACCATGATGAGGTTGTTGGAAATCGCGTTCAGTCCGCAGTACAGTGCTTCCTTTCCGTTCTGGAACAGCTCCTGCGTCGTGAACGGAATGAAAATTGCCGTGGAGGAGGTCGTCAGTCCGCGCTGGATTTCCACCTGATTCAGTCCGATGGGCAGAGAGGACATCAAACCTTCTTCCTGCTGAAAATCGAGACGGGTGAAGACGCAATTGTACTTCTGCGCGATGGAACTTGCCTGAAATATGTTGTTTTCAAGCTGCTGTTTCGTATCGGCGACGTTCAGAACCAGAAATGTCAGCATAAACATACGCTCATTTCTGCTTTGGAGGTCCTGTAACAGCTTTTTCGCTTCATTCCCGTAGGTGGCAAGGTCGGACGGAATAATGTCCATGTCGTATCCCGCGCGGACTGCTTTTTTCTGTTCCTCGATCTTACTGCGGTCGAGATCGGTGATCTTCCGTTTGATCGTCTTGATCGCTTTCATCTGATCGACGGACTGAATGTGCATCGTCACAACGAGGGAGCTTTCCATTTCCAGAAAATCCGCCAGCAGACGGTCGTTCAGTTCCGGTGCGATGATCTGGAGAAACGATACCGCACCGAGTTTCTTTCCCATGCCGAAATATCTTCCTTTGGAAAACTCAAAGGAAGACGGGGCAATGAAGTCCTTCACGGACAGTCCGCTCGGAACCAGCCAGTCCCAGGAAAACCGGAACGGTTCCTGCTCGTCGAT
>JAFQFS010000078.1 GCA_017398585.1 Clostridia bacterium | reverse complement strand
TGGAACTCCGGAAAAAGGGGTCGATCGCCTATCCGAAGGCATTTCTCTCGAAAGTACTGAAGCATAAATATAACGACTGGCTCCGGAAGAAATATCGTTCCGCCGAACATTACGAAACGCTGAACGAATTTTCCGCGTGTTTTCTGAGCTACGAAGAAACCTTTGATGCGGAAGAGGAAGAAGCGGAAAAAGCTCGCGAAGCCGAACTTCTGCGGCGTGAGATCGGACGGCTGATGGAGGTATACCGTCAGGTGATCGTGCGCTATTATCTGCACGGACAATCGGTCGATACCATCGCGGAGGCTTTGCGGATACCACGAGGAACCGTGATGAGCCGTCTTCACAAAGGGCGGGAACTGCTCAGAGAGGGAATGAAAAAGAATATGGAAAAGTACACCGAAGCAAGCTATGCACCGAAGAATATGGCATTCCAGATCGCCGGAAGCTGCGGAATCAACAGTGAACCGTTCTGTCTGGTGAGTACGCTGATTGACGCCAATATCCTTATTACAGCATACGAAAAACCGTTGTCTGCCGCCGATATCGCCGGGGCGATGGGAATTCCGTGCGCGTATCTGGAAGGCTTTTTGAAAAAACTTACGGAGGGAGAACTGCTCGGCAGAACCTCCGGCGGATTGTATTATACCCGTTGCTATATCCAGAAGATGGAAGATCATTACGGCGATGTGGAAGCGCAGGAAGCAGCGGCGAAGGAACTGGCACAGCCTCTCTGGACGGAAATCTGGAATACCTTGTCCGGCATGATGGAGGAAGAGGAAGTGTGTGCGATGACGGACAAACAGCGCGTAACCCTTCTGCTGTACTTCCTGAACCGGATTCTGGGAAACTGTATAAGAAAAACAGAAGAAACGCTGGGCGTAAGTATGCATTATCCGGGAGATTATCCGGAACGTCCGAACGGCGGCCGATGGTATGCGTCAGGAATTGTTCTGGAAGAAGATGACAAACAGCCGAAATATTACGGTTCCGGTCCGGTACAGCAGGGCAGACGAAACGAAGGGTACTATATCTGGGATTATCAGTCCCTGTTCGGAGATGCACACTGGGCATATCCGGGAATGAAGTATTCGCCGGATTTCGGAGCAGTCGGGCGTTTTCTGGCTTCTCTGGTTCCGGACGGAGGTATCACGGTGAAAGACGAACGCCTGTATGAACTGATTCCGGAGTTTGAGAAACTGCACATTCTCCGGCGTGACGCGGATGGGAAGGCGGTACTGGACATTCCGGCATTGTCGTGGGAAACTGCGAACCGCTGGAGTGTTCCGCTGAAGGAACTGACGGAACGGGTATACCGGATTGCCGGAGAACGTCTGGAAGAACTGTATCGTTCGCAGAAAAACAAAGTTCCTCATCATGTCGATAAATGGCAGATATACGAGCATGAAGGAGCACTCGGCAGCTATGTCATGGCACAGATGCTTGCGATTGTGAAAGCCGGATTGCTCCCGTATCCGGTCGAAATCGGAAAAACGCCGGTGATTTTTCTTGCTTACTCAAAGAATGGTCAGAAAGGATGAGGTATGAAAAAAATTATTCTCCTTCACGGTGTCCTTGTCTTTGCTTTTGCCACGGTAATGGGGCTTGTTTCCAATATCCTGCTTCTGTTGGTAAGCTATATCATCTCCCTTCCGCATTTGTTTGACTTTTTAAAGGGATACTATATGAACCTTGACGAACAGAAACTCTGGCTTCTGTATGCGGTTGTTTCACAAGTTTGCTGTACGGTCGGATGCGGTGTCCTGTGTACGCACATTGGGGCATCTGCCGCACGTTTTTTTCTCAGCAGGAATCATTCTGCTGAGCGTGTAAACCTATCTGTCATGTCTGCAAGTATCGGACTTGGAACCGCCGCACATGGGTTTCTGTGTGCGTTTACTGCCCGACTCAGTATGGCGTATCTGTTTTTTGCCGCACCGGTACCTTATATTGCTCGTTTTCTCGGAAATGGTACACGCTCTTTGTTTGCGGATATCGCCTTTCGATTTCCGTACAGGGTGGTATTGCTTGCAGCTTTTATTTACTGTGGTTTTCTGTTCTCTGGCGCTTGTATCGGTTATATGAACGGATGGAAAAAGCAGTTTCGTACAATTCTGGAATCGGAAGCAGAAAAGAAGAAGGAAACTCCGCCGGAAAAAACATGGTCTCCGGAAGATGCTGTACAAATCCCCTTTGCCTATCGAAATCAGGAGAAACTATAAGGGTAAGGAAAAGCACTTGCATTCGCAAGTGCTTTTTCAACTGGGGTAACTGGATTCGAACCAGTGAATGCAGCAGTCAAAGTGCTGTGTCTTACCGCTTGACGATACCCCAATACTCTTAATATTATATCATAGAAAAGAAAGAAATGTCAATACATTTTAATGTTTTCCCATGATTGAAAGTTTTTGAAGGGGTTTGGGGAAACTTTTTTCAAAAAGTTTCCCCAAGCGTATCTCCTTAAACATCAGATTTCCACTTCGCACCGCGCCGCGGCGAGTCCTTCGGACTCCGCATACAGCTTCAGCGTGCCGTGCGTTTTTCCGGCGCGCACCGCGACGGCGATCCGTCCCGCGCGCATCTTCCGTACCGGCGATGCCACCGGAACATGGTCACAGACGTCCGAACCCGTTCCTGCGATCCGTCCGAGCGCGTTCGACGTGAAGCTTACTTCCGGAGCCGCGTCCGGTACTTCGCGTCCGTACGCATCCAGTGCGGTGCAGGTGAAGACCGCGATGTCCTGACCGTTTGCCGTGACATCGTCCGCGTTTTCCGCCGTCAGCTTCAACTTTACCGGACGTCCCGTCGTCTCGCGCACGTCGCGGCATACTTCGTTACCGCCGATGTACGCGATCGCTTCGATCTTCCCGGGCTGATATTCCACGTTCCACTCCGCGTGACCGTACTTTTCCACAGGAACCCGTCCCATGCTCACGCCGTCGACGATCAGTTCCGCTTCGCTGCAGTTGGTATACGCCCGTACACGCAGGACTTCGCCCTCGCGTCCGCTGTGGTTCCAGTGCGGGATCACGTGGATCATCGGTTCGTCCGTCCACTTTTTCCACAGGGATTGGTTCTGGTAGAATGCTTCTTTTTTCTGCATGAACAGGTCGATCGCGCCCGACTGCGAACACAGGCGCGGCCACATCGTTTCACCGCGGTGTTCGATGCCGATCCACTGGTATCCGCCCATGACCCACGGGCGTTCCATCAGGAACTTCCACGTCAGTTCGCGTCCGCGGAACCACGAATTCGTGTCGCGGTCATATGCGTTGATGTAGCCCTTTTCCGGACAGTCGTCATTATACCAGCCGCGGGTCGTGCCTGTCGCGCAGTTTTCCGTGGACATTACCGGACGTCCCGGGAACGCTTCGTGCACCGCGTCGTACGAGCCGAGCCCGTAATTGATGCCGATCACGTCGAGGTCACCGTAGACCGCCGCTCGGTCCGGACGGTCGCATGCCGCCGTCACGGGACGGGTCGGATCGAGCTTCCGCACGGTCTGAAGCAGGGAATCGACGATGCGGCGTCCGCGTTCTTCGGTGAAGAGCGGTTCTTCGTTTCCGACGCACCAGAAGAACACCGACGGACGGTTCCGGTCACGTTTCACGAGCATTTCGAGCTGCGCGATCCCTTCCGGGGTGGACGTGAACCAGCGTGTTTCGTCGAGGACGATGAATCCGGCCTCGTCGAGCGCATCCATGAGCGCTTCGGACTGCGGATAGTGACTCGTCCGGTAGCCGTTCGCGCCCATTTCGGCGAGCATTTTTACCTTGTAGCGGAAAATATTGTCCGGCACCGCCTTGCCGGTGAGTCCGTAGTCGTAATGTCCGCACACACCGCAGATGGTGACGTGCTTTCCGTTGACGAACAGTCCGTGATCGGGATCGCACACGACTTCACGGAAGCCGAACCGGTCGCGTACGGCGTCGATTTCTTCCTTATTCCGATAAATTTTCGTTTCGGCGGTGTAGAGATAGCCGCATCCGACCTGCCAGAGTATCGGGTTGTCGACCGCCGTGCGGTACGAAACGTCCGCCGTGCCCTTCGAGGGAACGGTCACGGACGCACCGCAGGTTCCGGCGGGATTGCCGTCGCGGTCGAACAGTTCCGTCGTGACGCGGATGTCCGCGGGCATTGTCGTGACGTTGCGCACGGTCGTGTAAACGGTGACTTCCCAGACGGTGTCGTGGATCCGTTCGGGAACGATGTGTACGCCCCACAGATCCGCGCAGACCATGTCGGTTTTCACGAGCCAGACGTGGCGGTAGATGCCGCCGCCCTCGTACCACCAGCTTTCGTGATGGGACGCGTCGATGTAGACGGCGAGGACGTTGTCCGCGCCGAAGAGGACGAAATCGGTGATATCCACCTCAAACGAAGTATATCCGCAGAAATTGTGATACAGCGGTACGCCGTTTAAGTAAATGGTCGACTGTCCGCTGACTCCTTCGAAATACAGGGTCAGACGGCGGTCGCGGTCGGCATCGTCAAGTTTGAAGTGACGCCGGTACCACGCGTTGTCGTACTTCAGGTAACCGAGGGCATTGTTTTCGTTTTTGTCAAATTCTCCTTCAATGACATAGTCGTGCGGGAGATTCACCCGGTCCCAGCGGTCGGACTGGAATTCTCCTCCGCCGTAATCGTCGGGGGAATCGTTGTACGCCGGTGACGCCGCACCCCAGCGTTCGCGGACGGTCTTCGCACCGGAGTAGATCGGACCCTTCACGGTCGGACGCTTGCGGACAACATCCCCGCGGTGGAACATCCAGTTTTCGTCAAGTAAAATTTTTTCTCTCATTGTTGCAAATACCCCATTTCTGTCAGAAAAAGCAGAAATTTCTTACAAAAAATCTGCACTTACTTTGTCCACATAATAGATTGAAGTTTTTTGAAAGGGTGTTCGGACGAGTTTGCTTCACAAACTCGAAACTTTTTTTCAAAAAAGTTTTCCCCGAGAAATTAAATTTCTTTAATCGCCTGTTCCACGGCTGCGCCGATGACGATTGCCATGCGGTAGAAGCCGAGGTCGTTGGGGTGGCATCCGTCGACGGTGCAGGAATCGGCGAACTCGCCGTCGAAGATGTGGGAACCGTCGATGAAGTAGACGTGACGGTCGCCGTTTGCGACAGCCTTGTCGTAGCTTGCACGGATGATGGCAAGGCGGCGGACGTCTTCCGCACTTTCGGGATGGAAGTCCGGCTTGGACACCATGATGTAGGGAGTATCCGGATGCGCCCTGCGGAAGGTTTCGTACATATTGTAGTGGGTCGCTTCAAGGTGATCGGCGTTCGGGGCGTTGTGGTCGTAGTCGGAGACGAAGACGAGCGGATCGAGGGACGCCATATAGTCGCAGATGACCTGTTCGGCGCGTCCGCTGCCGGAGAAGCCGAGGTTGATGAAGTCGGCGTCGAGTTTTCGGGAGATCATGCCCTGGTACGCGTTACCGGGACGGGACGCGCAGCCGCCCTGGGTGATGGACGAACCGTAATAGAGAACGGGCTTGTCGTACTTGTACGGTTCGGGCGCTTCGAGTTCCGCGCCTGCCGCGAGACCGATGTACACCTCTTCCACGGGGTCATAGAGGGGCATATTGATGGTATAGGTATGCATTTTTCCGTCGGTCGGCTTCTGGGATTCGTACCCGTGATTGCGTCCTCCGGGGATGAACGAACCGGCATAGTGGTACTCGCCGTCGTCGCTGTGGTACAGGTCAAACCCGGACTGACCGGTCATGGTGATATGTGCCATCGTGCCGTTGTCGGGCATGACTGCCTTGAGCGCCACATACCGCGAGTTCGTCCGGAACCGGATCCGTCCGCCCGCCGTATTCGTATTCAGATACTTCACGCCGTCGTTGGTCGCGTCCGCCACGTCCTGCGGCATTCTGCGGAACTTATCGCCCTTCCCGCAGACCGCAAGTCCGCACACCTCAATGGGCGCTTCCTTCGAGTCAAACCACACCACGTCCGGCAGGTCCAGCTTCGTTTCCACCGCCAGATTCTTGTCAATATCGCCTATTTTCATCTTGTGTTCCTCCTTCGGGAATGTTTGTTTTGTTGGTTTTACTATAGCATATTTGCCGGGGAATTGCAAGAGGGTGTTTGTACAAATCGTTAGTTTGGGGGAGACGGTCGCTTTCTTGAAAGAAAGCACAAGACACTTCGTGTCTTAGGCAAAGAACTTTAATCTGTTACAGCCGGTTTGTGTAGTTGATATGATGGGGAGGGGAAAAAGAAGGAATTTTCGGTGGAGTATGGCTTAAATTTGTTAGACTTATAGCCGTAGAGTCATAAAGATCATGAGGAATAGTGGAGCGACTTCTCAAAACTCCGTTTTGTTCAGCGCTCGGCACTTCCGTAACCTCGATATAGTACGCCCTTATAGAATTCAGCTACGTTAAGTTTTACACCGCACTCCTTGGCTGCCGCCGTTCGTGCTTTGCGTTTGTGCAAACTTGACGTCAGCCGCTCTGACTGATAGAAGCGAGGA
>JAFQFS010000077.1 GCA_017398585.1 Clostridia bacterium | reverse complement strand
GGGGTTTGGGGAAACCTTTTTTAATAAAAGGTTTCCCCAATTATCCACATATAATTATAATGATCTGACCGATCGGGTAGAACCACCAGATTGCCTCCTGGAGGGCAGGGGTACTGTAACCCATCAGTTTGCCGATGCCGATGATGTAGTCCGAAATGAAGAAGGAAAGGGCACCGAGGGCGGCAATCGAACGCCAGCTGCGGATCGACCATGCATATGAAAAAATCGTTGCGCAGGCGGTACCGATGATACACATGTACGTGAGGCAGAGGACATACATCGCGGCGCTTGCGTTTTTGTCGCGCAAGGACAGGAACGTCAGCAGAAGCCCTGCCGCAAGGATCACACCGACTGCCGTCCAGAAACCGGGATTGATATACTTGAACCTATGTTCGCGGATCAGCGTGAGGTATCCGCCCGTATACAGCAAATGAGCGAAAATAAAGAAAAACGCACCGACATAAAAGTACGGAATGGGCATCTTATCGCCGACACCGCGGAAATTCATCAGAACGATGTCGCCTAGGCTTGACAGCAGCATGGCAGCAAGACACCACCAACGGTCTTTGGTATGGAAACACAGGGCAAGTACCAGCGCCAGCGCAAACATCAGCATCGTCAGCACAAAGGATCCGGGCAGTCCGAACCAACGGAAATAATGATTCATACAGATTCTCCAAAAATTTATTCTTCCGACGGCGGATCGCCGAAATCGGGAATTCCGAGCAGTTCTCCTCCACGTTTGACGGACTCATGCGCGATCAGACCGGGAATTGTAAACCGTGCCGCCAACCATGCGTTGACGCGCGGCAGTTTTCCGTTTGCAGCTGCTGTGCAGAAATCATCGATCAGAAACTGATGCGATGCCATGTGCCCGTTGTGGTTCGGCATCTCCCGAAAGGATTCCGGCAGACGTTCCCGTTCGGCATCCTGCACCGGCGAGAATCCGTTCCACTGCCACGTGTGATTCGCAACTTTCTGTTTGAAATCCGGATCGTTTTTGTGTTCCGTCATGACGTACGGATTCACGCGGTCACTGACATCTGTCAGATCCACGCCTGCTTTCGTCAGTTTTGTGTACAAATGCTGCGCATTATTAAACTGATACGCGCCTTCCGTCCCGTAAAAACCGGAAATGAACGAACTCGGTGCCTTGTACCCGATCCGGCGGCATTCAGAAATCCGTGCCGTACCGCCGTTCGACAGCTGCATCAGCGAGAATTCGTCGGAAAATTCGTTGTCCCACGGATTCTCTCCGACCGCATACGGCGTGTTTTCTTCCGTATCGCGATATCCGAACGCCGACACCTTTACCGCGTGGGCACCGAGAGCGTACAGCAGCATTGCCGTCGAGTGCGTCGGATAATAGAACGGCGGAACCGCAGAAGCCGGTCGGTCGTTCTTAAAATCGGTCGGAAAATGAGACAAATCGTGGAAATACTGCGACTCGCCATAGACAAACTTTCCGAAATCTCCGCGTTCATACGCCTCTTTGCAGTACATCGAACAGGGGTAATAAATGCAGGTCTCCCCCATCATGTACGTCTTCCCCGTCCGTTTCACCTCCTCAATGATCGCGCCGCATTCCTCCGGCGTACACGCCATCGGTACCGCAGAATACACGTGTTTCCCCGCTTCAAGCGCCTGAACCACCATCGGTCCGTGCAGATGACGCTGCGTGAAGATCGCCACGGTGTCAATGTTCTCATCATCCAGAGCATCCTCAAATGACGGGATCACCGGTACATCAAATCGTTCTGAATACACCTTCGCCTTTTCCGCAATAAGATCGCACACACAGACCGATTCAACCTCCGGATGCGCCTGAAACAGCGGCACAAAGTTCGCCGCAAATTCCCCGCATCCGATCACAGCAATATGCAGTTTCATAAATTATCTCTCCCCTTCAGGATGACTCATTTTTATTCTTTGTCCAAAAAGGTTTTGGAGTGGGGTACGGACGAGATTAGCGGAGAATACTTCGTATTCTCCGCTAACTCGGAACCTTTTCCTTAAAAAGGTCTTCTCCGAAAACTTCATTTCTTCAATTATCTCATTTCCTCGTCGGCCTGCTTGAGCTTTTCGATGATGGGGAGCTGCTGAGGACATACGCCTTCGCATGCGCCGCATTCGATGCACTTGTCCGCCGCGTGGTTGTCCGCGATGATTCTCTTGTAGCGACCGTTTTCCTTCAGCTTTGCACCGTAGAGGTTGAGGTCGTTCCAGGTGGAGAAGATGCGCGGGATGTCAACGTCGTTCGGGCACGGCATGCAGTAACGGCAGCCGGTACAGCCGATCTTGGTTCTGCTGTTGTATGCATCGCGTACCTTTGCGATAAGTTCTTCTTCCTCCGCTGTCATGCAGCCGACTTCGCAGCGGTCGAAAATCGCGAGGTTATCTTCGCACTGTTCCATGTTGGTCACGCCTGAGAGAACCGTCGCAACTTCCGGCTGACTGCAGAGCCAGCGGAACGCCCATTCCACGGGAGAACGCTTGACCGGGAATTCATCGTACAGTGCCTGTACGTTGTCCGGTGCCTTTGCCAGCTTGCCGCCGAGAAGACCTTCCATGATAACAACCGGAATGCCCTTCGAACCTGCGTACTGCATGCCCTTCAGGGTCGCCTGATTTTCGATGTCCATGTAGTTCATCTGGATCTGGCACATATCCCAGTCGTAGGAATCAATGATGTCGATAAAGGTGTCGTAGCCGTCGTGGAAGGAGAAGCACGCATACTTGATCTTGCCGGACGCCTTTGCCTTGTCGAGGAATTCACGGATACCGAGGTCACGTACCTTCTCCCAGCTTCCCTTGTTCAGCGCGTGAACGAGATAGAAGTCAATGCAGTCGGTTTCGAGATTCGCAAGCTGTTCGCCGAGAAGACGATCCATGTCTTCTCGGGTATTGCATGCCCATGTCGGCAGCTTGGTCGCAATGTATACCTTTTCGCGGTAGCCGTCACGGAGCGCGTGCGCGAGCATCATTTCGTTCTTCTGGTTGGAGTAAACGTATGCGGTGTCCACATAGTTCACGCCGCTGTCGATCGCATGACGGATCACGGGAGTGGAAACGGATTCATCCACAACGTCCACGCCTTCTGCGTTCTTGATCATCGGGAAACGCATGCAGCCCATACCGAATGCGGATACTTCGATTCCGAGCTTGCCCATCTGTCTGTACTTCATAATGATCTCCAATCTGTACATAAAATTCACATATTAACATTTTACCTGTAAAATCACATTTTGTCAAGATATTTTTAAATTTTAAGTCTGTTGATTTAATTTTTGTGGAATCTGCAAAAAGATACGGCAGAAAAACTGTGTTTTCCGCCGTATGGAATCAATTTTCAGCAAACAGATTCTCCAGATATACCGTGTCCACACCGAATGTGATCGCCTTGTACGTGTATTCCCCGATCTCATAGTAAGAATCGGACAGAACATAAATCACCGTGTCGCCGTCCAGTGCATGGAACGTCACCGTGAACAGCGGTTCGTCTGCCGTCACGCTTCCCTTCTTCCGGGTACACTGAACTCCTTCAAACAACATCCGGATGTTGTCCTGCATTTCCGGATCGGTGTACTCGATCGACTCGCCGTTCGCACCGTTCGTGACCGTCACCTTTTCAACGTGCGGATACTGCGTGGAGATATCAATCAGTTCCGGAATCACGTCGTCCAGAAAATAATCCGACGCACATCCCGTGAAAAGAACCGCCGCCAGCACCGCAGTCAGCAGAATTCGAAACTTTTTCATCATCCTCTTCCTCCTTATTTTTATTCTACAAATATTATACAATAGATTTCCTTCCATTGCAATAGAAAAAGCTTAAATTTTCGAAAAATTCTGTTTTCTTTGCGCTTCCTTTATGCTATAATTAATGTAAATATTATTAAAAGGTTTTGGAAAGGGGTTCGGGGAAAACCTTTTCCTTAAAAAGGTTTTCCCCGAGAAACTTTATTTCCCATGAAAAAATTCCTCATCATTGACGGAAACAGCATCGTCAACCGCGCGTTTTACGGGATTCGTCCGCTCTCCACAAAGGACGGTCTTCCCACCAACGCCGTGTACGGCCTGCTGACCATCCTGAAAAAACACCTCGATGCGCTTGAACCGGATTACATCGCCTGTGCGTTTGACGTGCATCAGCCAACATTCCGCCACCTCTCCTATGCAGACTACAAGGGCAACCGCAAGGGTATGCCCGACGAACTCAAAGCGCAGATGCCCTACGCAAAGCGCGCCGTCGCGGGACTCGGCTTTCAGGTGATCGAATGTCCCGGCTACGAAGCGGACGACGTGATCGGCACCTCCGCCGCGATGGCACGCGAACACGGCGGGATCGAAACGTACATCCTCACCGGTGACCGTGACTCCCTTCAGCTTATCGACGGGACGACCACGGTCATTCTCGCGAAGACCAAGGAGGACGTACTCTTCACCGAAGAAAAGTTCGCCGAGGAATACGGTATCACCCCCGCGCAGTTCGTCGACGTAAAGGCTCTCATGGGCGACTCGTCGGACAACATTCCCGGTGTTGCCGGGATCGGCGAAAAGACCGCACTCAAGCTGATCCAGACCGCCGGCTCCCTCGACGCTCTCTACGGCGACCGCGAAAACGGCTATTTCAAGCAGACCGCCGGAACCGTCAAAAAGCTCGAGACCGGGGAAGAAAACGCGTATCTGTCCCGTGATCTCGCGCGGATCCGCCGCGACGCACCGATTCTTTCCGCAGACGAGCTGTTCCGCGAACGTCCGATGGACAAAACGGCTCTCATCGAACTGTTCGGCGAACTGGAATTTACCGGCATGACCAAACGGTTCGGACTGGAGGAAGACGAAGCGGAAGATGTACCGGAAACCACCGTCACCGAAGTGGATTCCATCGCCGGAATGACGTTCGATACGCCGGTATCTATCGTTTATGACGAGGAAACGGGACAGGTCATCCTCAATAACGGAAGCGAAACGACCGTCTGCCGGAATACTTCGGCGGAAGACGTGACCGCGTTCCTGCGTACAAATAAAATCATCTGCCACGACTTCAAGGGTCTGCTCCGTACCCTGCACATCAACGGCGACGGCGTGGACTGCGTGTACGACACTATGCTGGCAGCGTATCTGCTCAATTCCGGCGGCGGGAAGTATGCCCTTCCGGTTGTCGCGGAACAGTATATCAAGCAGAGCGAAGTCAAACCGGAAGAAGCGGCAAACGCGGTTTACCGGATCTATGAAACGACTGCACCGATGCTTGAAGAAACCGGTATGACCTCCCTCATGCATGAAATCGAGATCCCGCTCTCGAAAGTCCTCGCTTCCATGGAGGAATACGGCTTCAAGATCAATCCCATCGGCATCAAACAGTATGCAGACGAACTGTTCGTTGCGGAAAATGCACTTGCCGACGCCATCTGGGCACAGGCGGGACATCCGTTCAACATCAACTCGCCGAAGCAGCTCGGCGAAGTTCTGTTCGAAGAGATCGGTCTGCCGTCCGGCAAGAAGACCAAGACGGGTTATTCCACCGACGCGGAGACCCTCGAGGAACTCCGTCCGTACCACACGATCATCGGCGACATCCTGCTGTACCGTCAGACGGCGAAGCTGCGCGGCACCTACGGCGACCCGCTGATCGCCTTCGCAGACGAAAACGGCCGCATCCACACCAAGCTCAACCAGGTCGGCACGGCGACGGGACGTCTCGCGTCGAGCGACCCGAACCTGCAGAATATCCCCGTCCGCGCGGACATGGGACGTGAACTGCGGAAATACTTCATCGCAGACGACGGCTATGTCCTCGTCGACGCAGACTATTCCCAGATCGAACTGCGTCTCCTCGCGGCGCTGTCCGGCGACAAAAACATGACCGAAGCCTTTGTTAACGGATACGATATCCACACCGCCGTCGCGGCACAGGTGTTCGGTGTGGACGAGGACGACGTGACGCCCGAACTGCGACGCCGTGCAAAGGCGGTCAACTTCGGCATCGTCTACGGCATCGGGGAATTCTCCCTCTCGAAAGACCTCGGCATCACCCGCCGTCAGGCGAAGGAGTACATCGAAAACTATCTCCGCACGTATTACGGCGTCGACACGTACCTCAAGGAGACGATCGAAACGGCGAAGGAACAGGGGTTCACCTCTACCCTGTTCGGACGAAGGCGCTACATTCCTGAGCTGAAGTCCGGCAACCGGAACCAGCGCGCCTTCGGTGAACGCGTTGCGATGAACAGTCCGATCCAGGGAACGGCGGCAGACGTCATCAAGATCGCGATGATCCGCGTCAGCGAGGCATTGAAGGAAGCCGGCATCGACGCACGGCTGATTATGCAGGTGCACGACGAACTGATCGTGGAAGCAAAGGAAGACTGTGCGGATCAGGCGGCGGCAATTCTCGTCCGCGAGATGGAAAAAGCGGTGGCGGTATCCGTCCCGCTGACCGCCGACTGCGGCATGGGTACAAGCTGGTACGAAGCGAAGTGATATCTGCTGGAGGTAATTATGGAAATTCGGGAAATTCTGAACTACCTGTTCGGCAGGGATGTTCCCGCTGAACCTATCACGGTCGGAGCAGGCGGCGCGAAACTCTGGAAAATCACTTACAAAAACCAGCGATATGTTCTGAAGCACGCACATCCGTCATTTTCCTGTGATCCGGAATGGTTTGAAGGATATCATAAGGAATTTGAATTTTACAAATTAAAGGAATCTCTCCGATTTCCCTTTCTTCCGAATATTATTCATGCGGAACTGCATGGTGTATATGGCATTCTTCTTTTGATGGATTGTTATGAATCCATCCCGCATGAACAGTGGACACCAAACGATCAGATGAAGGCGGTCGATCTGTGTGCCCGTATGAACAGTCTGGATACCGCTCTGCTTTCCGGTCTGAATCTGCATTTCTGTAAGACCGTAATCGACCGGAACTTCACCGAAAAGGCATACGAAGACTGGAAATTCGTATTCGGTCAGCACAGAGGGAGATTTGACGAAGCCCTGCTTAACGAAATTTACCGGAATATCGACATGGTATGTCCCATTCTGAATGCCGAACCGTACTATGTCTGCCATGGCGATTTTCATCCGGACAATCTGCTCACGGACGGCGAACAACTGTACATCTGTGACTGGCAGAATTTAAGCATCGGCAAGTGTATCGGAGATATTTCCTTCTTTCTCGGACGCGGCATCGGCTTCGGGATTCCTATGGAAGCCGACGAACTGCTGAATTATTATTGCACGAAACTTTCGGAATATATGGGAACTCCGATCGACAAAACCACCCTTCTGAAAGAAAAGTATGCGTCTACAGTGCTGACAACCCTGTCTTTCTGGGCACATTATCTGCGGGATTGTTCTGCGGAACGTGTCGCCGTACAGTTTGATGATATGGTGACTGCGTATAAGTACCTTTGTGAGCACTGAATTCCCTGACATTACAGAAAAATCACCGTTTTTGCATAACGGTGATTTTTTGCTGTTATTTTCTTGCGATCGCTTCCACCATACGGATATCGTGAACCTCGTTCTGCCCGTCCGTAATCTTCGCGAAGCCGCGATAGCTCCAGACCGCACGGCCGATGCCGTATTCCAGACAGAGATCTGCCACGTCGTTGTACCAGCGCACCGCTGAATCATCGTCGCAGTTCGCGATCGCACCGTATTCGCCGAGGTACAGCGGTCGTCCGTTCTTTTCGATGAATTCCGCCGCCGGTGCGAAGATTTTGCGGAGGTATTTCTTATCGACCATGCCGCCGCGTTCCATCTGCGCGGGAAGCTGTCCGCCGTAATAGTCCAGATGATCGTCCGCCGCGAAAGGATACGTGACCGGCTTGGTATACGCCACATGATTCGGAATCCACGATGCCCGCTGATGTGAGAAAATAAACGGTTCGTACATATGGAACGTGTAGACGATGTTCGGGTTGTCCGTCACATACAGATTCTTCAGTTCCCAGACGGAATTCCACTTGTTCCCGCCGACGATAACCTTGCGTTCAGGCGTGACCGCGTGGATCGCCGCAGCCGTTTCCTGCCAGAGCGCGTTCCACGGATCGGAATTGTCCCAGACCAGCTCGTTCAGCAGTTCAAACCGGAGGTTTTCGCCCTCTCCCGCATAACGGTGCGCGAAATTTTTCCAGATGTTGATGTAGCGCGCCTTGCTTGCGGCGTTCGTGAACAGGTCATTCTTTTCGCCGTTTCCGAAGAAAAATCCGGGTGCATGATGCAGGTCAAGAACAACGTTGATGCCGTACTTTTTCGCCCACGCGATCGTGTTGTCAACGTACTTCAGACCGTCCTCGAGATAAACGCCGGGGTTGTCGTCCTTCTCAAAAATGAAGTAATCCACCGGCAGACGTACATGGTCAACGCCCCACTGTGCCATCCGTGCAAAGTCCGGTTCGGTGATGTAGGTGTCCCAGTGTTCCGCACCCTTTCTGCCGTACTGCGAAATCCAGTGACCGAGGTTGCATCCCGCCATATAACCGTTCATCGTATACATAACAGCTCTCCTTTCACTAAAAACACAACTTTAAATCTGCACAAACCAAATCATCTATAATAGTCTGAAGTTTTTTGAAAGGGTGTTCGGACGAGTCTGCTGCGCCGCCTCAGAAAACTTTTTCGAAAAAAAGTTTTCCCCAAACATCCTCATTCTTCCCCGTACATCGCGTCGATGCGGTCGGTGTATTCCTTCCAGACCTGCGACAGGGCTGCGAGGTCTTCCTTGTTGAAACCGAACGACGGCAGCGGGCTGACGCAGTAGAGATCCGGGATGCCGGTCTGCGGCTGCTTCAGGAGCCAGCGCATCGTGTCGCGGCGGGTATTGAAACCGGCATTGTCGGTGTCGAGCAGCGTACCGGGCATCGCGATGCTGAACATCTTTCCGCGGAATTCGAGGTCTTCCGCGCAGAAGCGGTTCGTACCGTCGTAGTCGTGGAGTCTGCCGTGGTCGCAGATGTGCGCGAAGTACGGATGGCACGGGCTGCAGTTGATGATCGCGTACGGCTTGATCTTCTTCGCGGTCGTGTAGATGTGTTCCATGAATTCGTACAGAAGTTCCACACCGTACTTGCCGGAGTACGTCTTCATTTCGCGTCCGATCGGGATCTGGAACGCGTAGTCGATCTTGATGCCGTCGCAGTCGTAACAGCCTTCGTCGGACGAGAAGATGCGGTACAGCGCATCGTCGAGAACCTTCAGGAAGTACGGGTGGGAAACGTCAATGCGCTTGCCGCTGCGTTCGGTCGTCACACAGGCATCGTCGTAATCCAGTCCGTCCGGGTCGAAAATCTTGAACCACAGCATCGTGTGGATGCCTTCGGCGTGACGGCGGTCGACAAACGCACGCATATCCGGGAATTTATCGGGATTCGCAATGTCAATCGCATAATGCGTCTGCCACTTGTCGTCGATGATGAGGCAGCGCGGGTACAGTCCCGCGTCGTGCATGCGCTTGATGTAGTCTTCGTAAATTTCTTCGCATGCGAGATCCATCGGACTGATGTTCTTGTCATAGTAGCGCGCAAACTGTTCGATCCAGCCGCAGGCGATCGGACCGTGCCAGAACTTCGGCACAACTTCCTTCTTCTTCACCTTCGCAATACCGGAAGCGAAGTAATAGTCCGTGTACTTCTTCATCGCGTCGAATTCGTCGTCTGCACCATAGCCCACGATGTGCGGAGCCGTCCATTCGCCATCCACCACAGTGTGACCGTCCTGATCGGTGGAGAGGAAGAACGTGCTGTGCCAGTTGTGGGTTCCGACGGGATTGTAGGTGAACGAGTTGAAGTTGTGCTCTCCGCGTTCTGCCGCCAGACCGAGCGCAAGCTGACGTGCCAGACCTTCGCAGCGAAAGGCATAGCAGAACATGGGCGGAACCATCAGTACCGACCAGCGGTAACACTTTTCGGACGCCTTGAAGTAGTAATCCTCCTGATTGTACCACGAAATGCACGGGTTGAAGCCCCACTGGAATTCGTAGTCACTGCCGTGACCGCCGTCCGCGCTGTTGCCGGTGAAATAGTCGATGCCGTCGACACGTCCCTGCCCCCTGACGCTTACTTTATAAATGAAGCGGAGCGGGGTACATTCGAGGGTGTAGGTCTTCTCTTCCCAAAGCGAGCTTTTGTTCTTCCACGTGAAGAGCATATTGCCGTTCACTTCTTCCGCGGAAACGAGTTCCGGAACGGCCGGTTCTTCGTCACGGATCGTTTTAAGGTCATCGGAGGTCTGATGGACAGCCGAACGGACATCCAGACCTGCAACGGCACAGCCGTCGAGGATCACGTTGATCCTGGCACCGTCGATTTCAAGTTCGTATGCGAGCTTTTTGATGTTGTACATAGGTTTCTCCCTTGAAGTTTCGGTAGGAATATGGTATAATTCGTTAAAGAAATTATATCTTATTTTTTCACGGATTGAAATTAGCAAAGACACCAAAATCCATTTCGCATTTTTGTTGACAATCCACAGTTTCAAGAAAGGATCGGACATCATCTTTGAAAAATCTGTTCAAGTATCTTAAATCCTACACGCTGGAAGCGATCCTCGGACCGCTGTTCAAGCTGCTGGAAGCCATGTTTGAACTGTTCGTCCCGCTTGTCGTCGCCGACATCATCGACCATGGCATCGCGGACGGGGACAAGTCCTACATCATCGGGCGCTCGCTCATTCTCGTGGCACTCGGCGTAATCGGGCTGGTCTGCTCGCTGACGGCGCAGTATTTCGCGGCGCGTGCCGCAGTCGGCAGTTCGTGCAGTATCCGCCGTGCTCTCTATGAACACATCCAGAAGCTCTCCTTCTCCGACATCGACCGCGCCGGCATCCCGACGCTCATCACCCGTCTCACGGGCGATATCAATCAGGTACAAAGCGGCATCAACCTTGCCCTTCGTCTGCTCCTGCGGTCTCCCTTCGTCGTCTTCGGCGCTATGGTCATGGCATTCACCCTCGACGCGGAAGCCGCACTGATCTTCCTCATCGTTATTGCAATCCTCTCCGTCGTCGTATTCGGCATCATTCTCGGCTCCGTTCCGGCGTACAAGAGAGTACAGTCCGAACTGGACGCGCTGACCGGTACGACCCGTGAAAGTCTCTCCGGCGCCCGCGTGATCCGCGCGTTCGGCATGGAAGACAGCGAAAGCGAAACCTTCGAGACACACAACACTGCACTGAAACAGCGTCAGCTTTTCGCCGGACGCATCTCTGCTCTGATGAATCCGATGACCTTCGTCATCCTCAACCTCGGCATCATCGTCCTCCTTCAGGCGGGCGGTAATCAGGTCATGGCGGGCGCGCTCCTCACCGGCGAAGTTGTCGCGCTGTACAACTACATGACCCAGATCCTCGTCGAACTCATCAAGTTCGCGAATCTCATTATCAGTATTACCAAGGCTATCACCTGCATGCAGCGCATCGACGCAGTGATCCGCACCGAACCGGAAATGACCTTCCCGGAAACCGCTCCGGCAGAAACTGCATCCGCTCCCGCGATCGAATTCCGTTCCGTTTCCGTGCAGTACACCGAAGGCAGCGATCCCGCTCTTTCGAACGTTTCGTTCAAAGTGGAACGCGGTCAGACCCTCGGCATCATCGGCGGTACCGGCTGCGGCAAATCGACACTCGTTTCACTGATCCCGCGCTTTTATGACGTTTCCGAAGGCGAAGTCCTCGTAAACGGAGTGAACGTGCGCGACTATCCCGCGGATACGCTCCGCGACAAGGTCGGCTATGTCCTGCAGAAGGCACTGCTGTTCAAGGGCACCATCCGCAGCAATCTCCTTTACGGCAGATCCGGCGCAACCGACGCGGACATGACCGAAGCCGTTGCGTTCGCACAGGGCTCCGATGTCCTCGCGGCAAAGGAAAACGGTCTTGATTCCATGGTCGAACAGGGCGGCCGCAACTTCTCCGGCGGTCAGCGTCAGCGCCTGACCATCGCGCGCGCACTCGTCCGCAAACCGGAAATTCTCATTCTTGACGACAGTGCATCCGCACTTGACTTCGCAACCGATGCGGCTCTGCGCAGGACCATCCGCAGTCTGCCCGAACGTCCGACCACGCTGATCGTTTCCCAGCGTACCTCATCGATCATGGACGCGGACCAGATCATCGTCCTCGACGACGGCAGAGTCGTCGGCACCGGCAGACACGACGATCTGCTCGAAACCTGTGCCGTCTACCGCGAAATCTATGAATCCCAGTACAACTCCGGAAACAAATCCCGGCAGGAGGCGTGAACATGGCAGACAAGAAAAAGACCAAAGTAGACAAGAAAACATGGCTGCGTCTCGGCGCCTATCTGAAGAAATACACTGCACTCATCCTGCTCACCATCCTCCTCGCAGCAGCAGTCGTCGTCTTCACACTGTATATTCCCATCCTCTGCGGCCGTGCGATCGACTGTATGATCGGTGCGGGCGACGTGGACTTTGACGGCATTGCAAACAACCTGATGCAGATCTCGTTCTGTGCGTTCGCCTGCGGCGTACTCCAGTGGATCATGAACTCCGTCAACAACAAGATCACGTATTCCGTAGTCTGCGACGTCCGCCGCGACGCGTTTGACACCATCACCAAACTTCCTCTCTCCTACATCGACAGCCATCCGCACGGCGGCACCGTCAGCCGCGTCATCTCCGACGTTGACCAGTTCGCGGACGGCCTCCTCCTCGGCTTCACCCAGCTGTTTTCCGGCGTCATGACAATCCTTGTCACGCTCGTGTTCATGCTGATGATCCATCCGCTGATCACGCTGATCGTCGTGATCCTGACTCCGCTGTCCCTGTTCGTGGCATCGTTCATTGCGAAAAAGACCTTCACGATGTTCAAACTTCGTTCCGAAACAAACGGCGAACTGACCGCGTTCATCAACGAAACGGTCGGCGGTCAGCAGGTCATCCGCGCGTTCTCGCAGGAAGACGAGACCCTTGCGCAATTTGATGAAATCAACGACCGTCTGAAGAAATACTCGCTCCGCGCGATCTTTTTCTCCTCGATCACCAATCCGGCGACCCGTTTCGTAAACAACATCGTCTACGCAGCAGTCTGTCTCACCGGTGCGCTCGCGGCTGTAGCAGGTTCCATGACCGTCGGCGGTCTGACGAGCTTCCTTGCTTACGCCAACCAGTACACCAAACCGTTCAACGAAATTTCCGGCGTTGTCACCGAACTGCAGAATGCACTTGCATGTGCGGGACGCATTTTCGAGCTGATCGATGAGCCGCGCTATGCTTCCGATAAGGAAAACGCCCCCGCGCTTACCGACGTGGAAGGCAACGTCGATCTCGACAATGTGGACTTCTCCTATACACCCGAGCGTGAACTCATCAAGGGTCTGAATCTCCACGCGAAGAAGGGTCAGCGCATCGCCATCGTCGGTCCGACCGGCTGCGGCAAGACCACGATCATCAACTTGCTGATGCGGTTCTACGACGTGAACGGCGGCACGATCAAGATCGACGGTCAGGAGATCCGCGACGTAACACGCAAATCTCTCTGCGGCTCATACGGCATGGTGCTGCAGGACACCTGGCTCCTGCACGGTACCGTCCGAGACAACATCAAAATGGGACGCGAAGCGACCGACGACGAAGTCATCGCAGCAGCAAAGGCGGCACATGCACACAGCTTCATCCGCCGTCTCCCGAAGGGCTATGACACCGTCATCAGCGACGACGGCGGTGCACTTTCCGCCGGTCAGCGTCAGCTCCTCTGCATCGCACGCGTCATGCTGGAGATCCCGCCGATGCTCATCCTCGACGAAGCGACCTCCTCCATCGACACCCGTACCGAACTCAAGATCCAGCAGGCATTCCAGACGCTCATGAAAGGACGCACGAGCTTCATCGTCGCGCACCGCCTCTCCACCATCAAGGAAGCGGATATCATCCTCGTTATGAAAGCCGGCAAGATCATCGAATCCGGCACCCACGACGCCCTCCTCAAAAAAGGCGGCTTCTACGCCGACCTCTGGGGCAGTCAGTTTGAAAAATAAAGTTTTTCGGGGAGGACCTTTTTAAGGAAAAGGTCCTCCCCGAACCCCTCTCCAAAACCTTTTGAAACAAAAAAAGAAGACAAGGTACCGTGCGGATTTCAAGTACGAAAAGTCTGCACATACTTTGTCTTTTCTATTTGTCTGAAAGTTTTGGAAAAGGGGTGCGGGGAAAAACTTTTTTCAAAAAGTTTTTCCCCGCGAAACTCCACTCATTCCAGAATATTCGTCGTGATATAGTCGATGCCCCAGGAGATGAGCTGTTCGGCGCGTTCGGGGTTGTCGACCGTCCATGCGTTGACTTCGACGCCTGCGTCGTGGCATGCCTTGATGCGTTCTTCGGTCACTTCGCCGTGAACGATATCGAGACCCATGCCGCGTGCCTTCAGCATTTCCGGATAGCTGTCGTCCCACTTGCCGGAGAGGAACTGGCAGTGCTGTTCCGGACGTACGTTCTTTACGAGATCGAGGTTCGCGATATTGAACGCGATAAAGCAGGTACTGTCAAGATAGTCTTCGAAGATCTTGAGGATGTCCTTGATTTCTTCGAGAGTGAAGTTGGACTTCAGTTCCGGTACGCAGATCTTTTCGTACTTCTTGCAGATCTTCTTGTATTCGTACGGGGTGCAGAGCATGATTTCGCGACGGTCGGTCGCGCCGTCCTTGTCACGGAGAGTGAGTGCACGGAGTTCAAACAGAGAAGACTGTTCCATCACCAGATCAACGTCGCAGATGCGTCCGCTGCGGCCGTCGTGGTTGCAGATGTAACTGCTGTCCGCCGTTCTCCAGATGTCGGTTTCCACGCCGGCATAGGTACGGTTGCCCGCTGCAATAAAGGCAGCCGCGGTGTTTTCGGTTTCAAGACCGCTGCAGCCGCGGTGTGCGACAAACTTGGTATTTCCCTTGTTCGGAATCTTGATGGTGTTGCTTGCCATAATGGTTCTCCTTATCGAATCGTTAAAATTTGTAGGTACGGACACTTACATTACCGTTATTGTACCACAACCATTCCCGTTTTTCCATAGTTTTTAGAATTTTCAAAAAATAATTCCCGCCTATTGATTAATTCCGAACGATACTGTATAATGGTATCATAAATCACGAACATTTTTTTGGTATATTTTCATCAAAGGAGGAATTATGGAATTTTTCTGCGGCACAGGCTTCAAACGTCCCGTACGTCTGTGTGAAGAAACACGGACGTTCGCGTACGAAAGCCTTCACGGAAAATACGGCGAGGAAGCCATGCGGACACCCACTGTTTCCGTTGACGATATTTACGGTTATGACGATATGCTGGATTACGACCGCTATGTCTGCTCCATCGACGCCATTGTGCGCAAATGCCCGCTCCGTTTTGTGGAAGGCGAACGCATCATCGGCGCTGCGACGCTCGGCGGTGCGATCTTCCACCATGTACCGGCCGTCCGCAGCGGGGAGTATACCTTCTGGTCGGTCAGCCATGTCACTCTCGGCTTCGACCGTGTGCTGAAGATCGGTCTGCACGGCATGGAAAAAGAACTTGATGAGTACAACGACCGCCCGTACAACTGCTATCTCCGGAAAGTCATCGACCATTTCCGCATCTGGCATGCCCGCTACCTCGCGGAATCCATGACCAGAAATCCGGAATGCCACGACCTTCTCCTGCATGTCCCGTTCCAGCCCGCTCGCACCTTCCATGAAGCGGTACAGAGCCTGTGGTTCTGCTTCGCCTTCACCCGTCTGTGCGGCAACTGGTCGGGCATCGGACGCATCGACGAAATGCTCGGTCCGTATCTGAAAAAAGACCTCGCAGACAGAACGATCACTCTCGATGAAGCACGTGAAATCCTCGCTCATTTCTTCATCAAGGGATGCGAATGGATCCGTAAGGACACCCCCATCGGCACCGGCGACGCGCAGCATTATCAGAACATCGTCCTTGCCGGTATCGACGTAAACGGAAACGAAGTCACAAACGAAGTGACCTACCTTGTTCTTGACATCATCGAGGAACTCGGCATTTCCGACTTCCCGGTCACGGTGCGTCTGTCCAAACATTCGGATGAACGTCTGCTGCGCCGCATCGCGGAAGTGACCCGTTACGGCGGCGGCGTTCTCGCCGTCTACAACGAAGACCTGATTCTTCAGTCCCTCACCGACATCGGCTATGACCCGATCGAAGCGCGGAAATTCGCGAACGACGGCTGTTGGGAAATCCAGATTCCCGGTCAGACCTACTTCATCTACCATCCGTTCGACGGTTATTCTATGCTGATGCAGGATGTCATCGGTCTTCCGGACAACCCGCGCACGTTTGAGTCGATGGAAGAACTGTGGGAAGCATATACAGCGCGCCTGAAAGCGCATGTTGACACACAGTTTGACAACATGCTGCGTGACCGGAACCGTCATTACGACCGCGGGGACTGGAAATGGCGGCAGGCGGGTCCGCCGTGCGAGGTCGTTTCGCTGTTCATCGAAGACTGCGCGAAAAACGGACGCCAGTATTACCGCGGCGGTCCGCGCTACACGGTAGTTTCGCCTCATATCGGCGGTGCGCCGGATGCCGGAAACAGTCTCCATGCAATTGACATCCTTGTTTTCCGTGAAAAACTTGTCACATTCCCTGAACTGATGAAGGCACTGCAGAACAACTGGGAAGGTTATGAGGAACTGCGGCAGTACGCGATGAACAAAATCACCTACTACGGCAACGACGACGATGAAGCGGATTCCTACGTTGTGCGGATCCTCGACACCTTTGCGGATCTCGTTCTGAAGCACAACGACGAATGCCCCGTCAAATTTATTCCGGGTGTCTCGACATTCGGGCGGCAGATCGACTGGATGCACAGCCGCGTTCCCTCTCCGATGGGAACAAAGCGCGACGCGATCCTCTCCGGCAACGATTCTCCGACACCCGGAACGGATACCGAAGGAGCAACGGCGGTCATCAAGTCCTACTGCAAGGCAAATCTGCGGAAGCAGGCGTGCGGCGCGGCACTCGATATCAAACTGCATCCGTCGTCCGTTTCCGGTGAAAACGGCATCGCGGCTCTGGTAGCGATGCAGAAAACCTTCGTACAACTCGGCGGATTCTTCATGCAGACCGACGTTATCGATGCAGATGTCCTGAAAGCGGCACAGGAAAATCCGGAACAGTACAAAACGCTGTCCGTCCGCGTATCCGGATGGAATGCACGGTTCATCACGCTGAAAAAGGAATGGCAGGACATGGTCATCGAACGCACGTCCGGAGGAACCGTATAAAACAGAACAAAAATGCCGGCTGGCTTCACTGAACTGAACCAGCCGGCATTTCGTTTTCTTTACAATTTGATGACGGTGTCTGCGGAATTGACCACTACGGACATAGCGGCGGACATGGAGAATACATCGTATTCTTTTTCATCCTCAGTCTTTACGCCGAGCTGCGTCCACATGATCCCCTGCGAATTGCGGTTGTTCCATGCGGATTCCGCATTTCTGCGGAGCCAGTCAAGGTACTCTTCCTTCCCGGTGAGATCCGCATAACGGCGGATGTAACGGGCGAGAATTCCCTTGAAGCCCGGAAGGTCGTTGCCGGGTTCCTCGTTGTTCATGATGCCGTCGTGATACATTTCATCCTTCACGTATTCTGCAGCTTTTCCGGCGTAATCGAGGTACTTCGTGTCGCCGGTCTTTTCGTAGTACATCGTGCAGGCACCGATGAAGGTTCCCTGATTGTACGTAGACGACCAGCGGTTGATGCTGCCGTCGAGGTTGATGCAGTCGTAGACCTTGCCGGTGTCCGGTTCGAACATCATACGAACCGCCCAGTCAAGGCAGACGAACATCTTGTCGTAATAGCAGTCGTCGCCGGTTGCCTTCGCGAGGAACGCCGCTGCGATCGCACCGGGACAGTTCACGCAGGTGTTCTTGCACTGATTTTCCACCCTCCAGAACAGCCCGCCGCCGAGTTCATCGCTGACCGCACGGTCGTAGGTCTTGTTGAAGTTATGAGCCGCGGTGTCGAGATACTTCTTCTCGCCGGTATACAGGTACGCACGGCTGAGCGCGATGACGAGCCACATGATGTCGTCGTTGTAGGGATTTCTGTGCCAGTCTTCGGTGTGACGCGTCAGCACATACCGATACATTTCCTCAAACTGCGCAAACAAAGCCTTATCACCGGTGACTTCGTAAAGGTCTTCGATGATCTCGAAGATTTCCGCATAGTCCCAGAAATCGGCTTTACGGTAATCGCCTTCCCTGTAGTACACCGCCTTGTGGGATTCCACAGCGGCATATGCACGTTCAGTATAATTGGTACTCATCGTGATTCCTCCTCAGAAGATCTGAATTTCCTTATCGTAAAGCATTTCATTGATCACATTGACGCTGTGCCAGGTATAAACGGCCCAGATAAGAGTGATTGCCGTGTTGATGACCACGATCAGGGTCATATCCAGCATGATGAAGTGATACGCACCTGCGAAAATATAGTTGATAATCGCAAGGATCGTACAGAGAAGGAGCTTGCCGCCCGAAATATTATACGTCTCAATGTCACGGTTCCGCTTGCTGTACATGGCGTTTTCGTGCTGGATGCCGCAGACTTCGAGGTGCATCTTGATGGCACGGAGCAGGAAGAACATATACAGAAGTACGCCGATTCCGGCAAAGACATATTCAACACATTCGAACGCCGCCATACGATAATACTGACGTGCGGCTTCGTCTACGAACTCGACCGCCATTTCATCGTATTCGGCGTAATAGTTGTACTGGAACACCAGATTGACCAGCGAAAGAACGGCGCGGACTGCGGCAAACGGGATGATGCTCTTCGCCTGCGGGACGTAACGTTTCAGGATCACCGCAGCGCCGATGAGGAACGAAGCGGAAATCAGACCGACCAGGACATTCACGTCGTCAATGGTCACGACAACAGAAGTGAAGATCGCCGACGTGAAGCAGACAAGGGACTGCTTCATACCGCGCGCGATAAAGAAGGTATCACGCGGAAGGACGTCGATGCGGTACTTGTCGTCCATATTTTTGAGGAAGGTCCTGTCCGCCGCAACCGCCTTGAAGAATGCGGAAACGGTACGGATGTACTTGATGCCGAGAACAAGGACGATCACCCCAAGGAAGACGTACAGGAACGGCTTATAGTACGCGAAGCTGCGTGAGAACGCGGAAACTTCGCCGAGATTGTCGTAAAGCTGAAGTTCGGTCAGCTCGGGAACGAGGGTCGCGCAGACGCGGAAGACATAGAAAAACAGGATCTGATCGCGGACATAGGTGATCCATTCGATCTTATGGACGTAGGTACGCTTTTTGTACTTCTTTCCGGTGATCCGTTCGATCAGCTTCGCGGCCGGTTCCCACGCGGAAATCCGGACAATCAGCTTTGCCAGCGGACGGTTGAAGACTTTCTTTTCGTACATCGCCGTCGCACCGTACCAGAGCCCCGCGAAGGACAGACCTTCAAACAGATAGTTGATCGCCGGAACAAACATCAGCGCTTCCGCGAGACCGAACACAAACGTCTGCAGGACGATGTCCGATCCGGACGCATAAGGAACCGTCAGGATCATGAAGCATTTCGCCGCCTCCAGAAGGGCGAGCTTGATAAACAGACTGCGCGCCTGCTCGATCTTGCCGATGAAGAAGGACATCTTCGTCAGCCCAATCACAATCAGCAGAAACCCGAGCGCGTCGGGAATCAAATCAACAACATGGATAACCGGATTAAACAGCAGCGTAAATCCGGCAATAACCAATCCAAATCCCATAGTCCGCTCCTTTTTTATAATTTATAGTTTCTCGGGGAGGACCTTTTTAAGGAAAAGGTCCTCCCCGAACCCCTCTCCAAAACCTTTTTAATCAGGGGAATGGAGAGTATTTTGGCGTATTATGTAGTTAGTATAACGTATGGGCGTACGTTTGTCAAGTGATTTAACAGGTTGTTTACTTCTTCTTTTTGTGGTGATGCTGTTTTTTGTTTTTGTTCTTTTCTGCGATGCGGCGTGCCGCTTCCTCGTTGGCGAGGCGAACGGATTCTTCGCGATAGCGGACACGTTCTTCATCAATGGCATCGACCTTGTCGCTGATCTTGTTGACGATGGCAAAGCGGGAACGCTTCTTTTCATTTTCGTCTTCGTCCGCCGGGCAGAGGATACCGAAGCATTTATAGATCAGAACAATGTTCAGGAGAATGCACACGATATGATAGAGGTAGACAACGGTGCTGACATACTGCGTCGCTCCGCCGAGCAGCGGGCTTGCCGCGAGAACAAGGAGATACAGCGCATAGTAGACCATTGTGAGGACAAGGTTGCGTTCCGACGTACGGATGAGCCTGTCCGCATCCGCGCCGACGGAAATGCCGCGCATCCCAAGGAACATCGGGACGTGCATCGCACACGCCGACGCTGTTTTTGCCACGTTGACCGCGATCGCGGCGGCTCCCGCCGGATCGTACAGTTCAAACATCAGCGACGCCGCATGGACGGCACACATCAGAAGGAACGCCAGACAGCCCCACATCGCCGCGACAAAGTAGCGGTTGTATTCCGACAGTTTCGAGAATGCGTAAAGCGTGATCCCCGCGCCGATGATGTCCGCGAAAAAATACACCTGCGAAAGGGAGAACGCGAACATCACAAAATATCCGAAAAATAAGGTTCCAAATCCCATAATTCTTTTTTATGTACAATTAATTTGCACTTATTCAATCATCTGTAACAGATCAAGGCTTTTTGAAAGGGGCGCGGGGAAAAAATTTTATAGAAAAAGTTTTACCCCCAGT
>JAFQFS010000076.1 GCA_017398585.1 Clostridia bacterium | reverse complement strand
TCTGTTCCTTGACGATATCCACCTTGAACTGGTGGATCTCCTTGAGGGATTGCGTGCCGCAGACGGTGCATACGTGGTACTGCTCCATGTCGGTGAAGCTGTATTTGTCGGACCACTTGTGCGCCGTCTCGCGCTGGAAGCCGCAGACGTCGCAGATCGAGTCGCAGTCGTTCTCAAAGGTGTGAACGCCGGTCTTCGGGATGGTAAGATCCGTGACCTTCTTGCCGCTGATGAATGTATCGCCGCAGGCAAGGCAGACGTCGTGGGTCTTCAGCCCTTCATAGGCGCAGGTCGCCGCGTAGCCCGTCACCGTCTTATATTTGGTGCTGATCACGAGATCTTCCATATAGGCGGTCAGTTCTTTTTCCCACCATTCCCAGCCGTCGGTGTTCATGAACTGGATCTCCGCCCGGAAGACGCGTCCTTCGTCTTTGGGCCCGAGTTCGTACGTTTTGCCCAGACCGACGGTTTGGCCGGTATTTTCATCGATCCAGGTCACGCCGTACTGACCCGCGTCGAAGCGCTGCTTCTGCTTGTCCTGGAGGTCGTCGCTGCGTTCGATATGAAGGACTCCGTGCTGGCACAGACTTCCGGTGATGATCATCTGATGGCTGTTGATCCCGCATACCGTGCAGTGACCGTCGTAAAACTTGTGGTTCTCTTTCCACTTATAGCCGCAGACCTTGCAGACCTTCCAGTGCTGCGTCGCGTTTCCATACATGCCGTTGTAGGGACCGTCGTTGGAGAACTGGTGCGCGTTTTTAAAATCCTTTTCCATGTGCGCGTAGTTACAGAGTTTGCAGACGGTAACGGTGACCGTGCCGGTGCAGTCCGAGGTCTTCTTCACGTCGAGCGAGTGAGCGTCATTCACTGTACATCCGCAGATCTTGCAAGTCTTGCTGTGGATGAGAGGGCCTTGCGACTTATAATCGACCCACACGTGGAGCGAATAGTCGCCGCCCTCCGTTTTTCTCTGGAACTGATGACCGCAGTCCCGGCAGACGTACCGGGTGACGGTATAGGAGCAGGTCTTGACCTCGGAGACCTTTTTGTAGTCGTGCTGGTACGCCACCGGATAATCCTGGCCGCAGGTCGTGCACCGCAGCCAATGGAAGGTGCCGTCCTGTAAAGCGTAGTTGTGGATCGTGACGGGCTCCGCCAGGTAAAAGCCCTTCGAAAGGGGTCCGCAAACGTATTCCATCTGATGCACGTTATGAGTGGAATTCCAGTCGATCGTGAAAGGCTCGGAATAAGTGACGGTACAGTCGCCGGGTCCGCGCTTGTCATACAGGGCGAGTCTCCAGACGAGTTTCGTTCCCCGCGCCTCAAAATCCTCATATTTACCGCCGTACGCCTGCGCGGCGTTTGAACGGTAACCGATGTAGGCGTTATAAACGCCGTTATCTCCCTTGACGCCGTCGATCACGTTGAAGGAATACACGTTCTTTCTGAGCTCCGCCCAGGTTTCGGGGAGCGTTTCTCCTTCCGTCACCGGAAAAGCGGCAATGCCGGCGTGCTCGGTGGAAGCGGAAGCGTCGCCGGAAACCGCGATCCGGACGGTGAAGGAAATATAGCTCTTCTCTTTGATCGTTTCCAGTTTTTCAGGCGTCTTGACGAAAACGTACGTCGGAAGCTGCAGGCGCGGAACGGTTTGCTTGCACTGATTCCCGCACAAATGGCAGAAGCCGGAGCGCAGACCTTCCTGGCTCGCGGTGGGATGTTCTTCCATCTTCCAGACGTATTCGTGAGGAAGATTTTCCACTCTGTAGTCGCAGCCGGGAAAGATGCAGTACACGTCGTGTTCATCGTCGGAGGTGGATTCGTACCGCAGGATATGATGATTTGCGTCGTGCTTGGAAGAATTCAGGTCTTCCGGTTTGGTTTCTTTATCGAGGATACAGGCCGATGAACCGTAATATTTCCGGTTCTCCTCGCAGCATTCCTCGCAGAGACCGCAGAATTCACATAATTCGAGCCCCAAAGCCTCGGTGCAGCGGCCGCACCCGTCGCAGATCCATCCCTCGCGGACGCAGCATTCGGCGCAGTGGTCACCGTGTTCCTCACACTCGCCGTTTTCCTCGAAGCATTCTTCGCAGACTTCACAGTGTTCCCAACAATTTTCGCATTTTTCGCATTCTTCGCAGAAGTCAATCCCGGCGCCATCCGCACAGGTCCCGCAATTATCGCACACGAATTCACAGCAGTTGACGCAATGCTCGCCTTCGTCGGGGCACTGACCCACGTCGGCGTAGCAGTCGCCGCAGTCCGGGCAATGATATCCGTAGCTTGCGGCGCACTCCTCGCAGATTCCGCAGGTATCGCAAAGCTCCACTCCCTTGCAGAGCGTACATTCGCTGCATTCCGGGCAGTAGTATTTTTCATAACATTCCTCGCAATGCTCGTCGCAATCCCCGGAATGGATCGCTTCGAAGATCACTTCCAGATCGCTCTCGTCGATCTCGCCTTCCAGTTCGCTTCCGATCGCGTTGACGCCGCATTCCGGGCACATGATATAGGTGTTCCCGCGCTCCTCGATACAGTCGGCGCACATCAATCCTTCCGATGTTTCGATGAGATCCACACAGCCCTCACATTTTTTGCAGACGACGCAGTGCGGAACGTCGCCGTATTCTTCCGCGACACAGGAATCGCCGCATTCCGGACAGTGCAGTTCTTTATCATACACCGCGCAGGCATGGCAGTAGCCGCAGTCGGGGCAGATCTCCTCGCATTCCTCGCAGAACCAGCATTCCGCGCAGAAATCCTTGTCTCCGAGCCAACTGTCGCAGTTGGGACAGCGGAAATCGTCCCCGTCCGCGTGCACGTGGATCGGAAACACAGACGTCGCAAGCGATATCAACATAATAACTGCAAGAAAGAGAGACACTATCCTTTTTTTCATAGTATTATCCTCCCTTAAAATAATATCATCTTTAAAATTTAAATACACTTATCCGATCACTCCAATAAAGACGCCGTTCTGTTCCCATATCACACTGCCGTTCTCGTCGATGACGGTGAGAGCGGCGTCGTACTTATCCGTGTCCGACGTAAACCGGACGGTGTATCCGTCGAGAAGGATGAAATCACTTGCGGCG
>JAFQFS010000075.1 GCA_017398585.1 Clostridia bacterium | reverse complement strand
TGGCTGTCGCCGTCCTCGCTTCTGTTAGTCAGAGCGACTGACGTCAAGTTTTGACTAACGCAAAGCACGAACGGCGGCAGCCAAGGAGTGCGGTGTTATATTAAACAGTAGCTGAATTCTATAAGGGCGTACTAAATCACGGATACGGAAGTGTCGAGCGCTGAACAAAACGGAGTTTTGAGAAGTCACTCCACTATTCCTCATGATTTTTATTCCTCCACGGCTATCGCCCGAACAAATTTAAGCCATACTCCACCAAAAATCCCCATATTTAAGAGGTTTGGAGGAGAGTTTGAGAGGAACCTTTCCTCTGAAAAGGTTCCTCTCAATAAACGATATTTGATAAATCACTTCACCGGAACGAGTTCCACGGTAACAATCTTTTTCGCTGGAACATCCACGGTGCACTTGCCGTTCCGGACGATGATCTTCTTCTGACGGTCTTCGTTCAGGTTGACGGCATAGGCTTCGCCGAAACGGCCGTCCAGATCGAGCTTCATCCTGGTGTCCTTGTGGGTCGGATTGAAGACGCGGAGGATGACGGACTCACGGAAGTCGGACATCTTGAGCGCGCTTGCGATGAAGCCTCTACCGGAGACGCCGACGAGGGCGCCGGTCGGTTCGGTTTCGCCGGCGTGCACAGGTGCGCAGAATGCGGAAGGAGCGTAAACGGCGAAGGAATATGCGTCAGCGATTGCGCCTTCACGGTCGTGCTGAGCGGTCATGCTGTACGGGACGAGCGCGTATTCCACGGTCAGTTCACCATGGCACTGTGCGTCCGGCGTCGGGAATACGCCCCAGTCGCCCAGCTCGTGCGTGCCGCGGTGGATCGTCAGGGACATCGTGTGTCCTTCGTCACGCAGAACTTCGTATTCGTTCAGACCGCGGCCTGCCACAAATACGCCGCGCGCCGCGTCTTCCACGCCGAAGAAATTCGTCATCTTGCCCGGCTTGGTCGGGTTCTTCCAGCCTTCCCACGGGGTGATTTCGCGTTCCACAAGGTCAAACTGACCTTCCGCCAGCAGCAGTTCCGAAGAAATGCCGTGCTTCGTCAGAACAACCACGCGGTGGTTGTCCGCTTCGTTGTGGATCACGGTCTTCATATCCAGACGGCGCGCACCCTCGCGGAGTGTGAAGTACGCTTCCACCTTCATTTCGCATTCGCCTGTGCGGGTTCTCGTCGCAAAGTCAATGCCTGCCGGGATCTTCATCACGTGCGTTGCCTTGAAGGTGATCGCCGCTGCGCTTGCGGAAACCAGTTCCACCTTCGCACGGGTGCCTTCCGTCGTTACACGGACGTGATCCTTCGCTTCGCGGTAGATGTATTCGTTTCCGATGTCGCCGCTGTCAACGAAAATACCCGTCGTGTAAGTTGCGCCGGTCTTGCGGTCGGTCACAATCGCGGAGCCGTCTGCCGCAAACTTCACGCGCAGTCTCTTGTTTGCCATGCCCTTCTTGTATACAACAAGATCGGTCGCCGCTTCCTTCGCCCCATCCACGCTTACACCGAACGTCTTCCAGCCGAGCGCCGGAACGTCTGCCGCGCGGAAGGTCAGTTCGAAGCGGTGTACGTTGAACGGAATGCGGAACGCATCCTTCGGGAGGATGTAATCCCAGACCACGCCGCAGTCGCGTACGTCTGCGGGGAGTACGGTTTCCCCGTCAAGAACGGCGATATCCGCTGCGGTCACTGCCGTGTCTTCCGGCAGATCGAGCATGACGGTAACGGCTTCGGATGACGCCTGTCCCGCCGGATTGAATACCGTTACGGCATAAGGCGTGCCGGCAGCAGCCGTGTTCACGGTCGCCATGAACGCCGCCTTTTCTTCCTTTACAAGTTCGCCGCCCGCTGCGAGAACCTTCTTGAATCTCGTCACCATTTCGGAGTGAACGTCGTCTACGGAGCAGCCGCAGATGGAGTCGTGCGGGTGGTTCTTCAGGAGATTTTTCCACAGGAAGCGGAAGTAGTCGCGGTCAACCGGCATACCGGCGTACAGGTTCGCATATACGGACAGCGGTTCCGCGATCTTTTCGAGCAGGTTTTCGCACTGGCGGTTGTACTGCTTGAGGTAGATTCTCGAAGAAGCCGTGTTCGCGAGCGTCCACCAGCCGTCGCTGTATTCGCCGTCGAGTTCGCCGACGAAAATACCGAAATTCTTGCGGTACGGGAGGATCGCGTCAAAATAATCGCGGAAATTGGAGTGGATCAGTTCGTCCGGATAGCCTGCCGCGTTCAGCTTTTCGATGATCTGACCGATGTTGATCTGTGCGGGCTGATGGTCACAGCCGTTCATGAGCAGCAGATGCGGAGTGGTCGCCTTCGCGCCGATGGAGTCCGCACGTGCCTTGACGGATTCCGCCGCCTTTTCGGGATCCGCGGGGATCTCGTTGCCGTTGCTGTACCAGTCAAGGAAGACCGCGCCGTTCACTTCGGATCCGTCCGGGGAACGCCAGATAATCTCGGAACGCGCCTTGCCGTAGTTTTCTTCCCCGGTGTCGCGGCGGTCGCCGTGACGTTCGGATACACCGCGTCCGAATGCCACACAGTCGATGTCAAAACCGCGCAGGATCTGCGGAGCCTGACCGATGTTGCCGAATGCGTCCGGGAAGTAGCCGATGTCGGAAACCTTGCCGTATTCGGCGGAAACCTGACGGCCGACGAGCATGTTGCGCACGTTGGATTCACCGTCAACGAGGTATTCGTCCTGCAGGATGTACCACGGGCCGGCAACAAGGCGGCCTTCGGCGATGTACTTTTCGATCTTTTCGCGCATCTGCGGACGTACGGCGAGGTAGTCCTCGATCACAACCGCCTGACCGTCGAGATGGAAGCTCCTGAAGGACGGGTCGGTGTCGAGGGTGTTCAGCAGACGGTCGAAGAATTCCACCAGCTTGAAGCGGTGCGATTCGAACGGCATGTACCATTCACGGTCCCAGTGCGTATGGGAAATAAAGTGAAGATGTTTCTTTTCGTTTGACATGATTTGACCTTTCGTGATGCAGTTTTATCATGAATATTGTAATATATCCGCGCGGTATTGTCAAGGGGGAATGTTTGAGAAGCGGGAATGCAAACGGTTTTCCGTATATCCTCTTGACAGATTGTCTGTCACATGATATAATTCAATCACATTATCAAGCAGTCACGTGAACGCATAACAGAATATCATACAAAGGAGAAGTATCATGAAAACGAAAACGTATCTCTGCCGTACAATCCTGTCCCTTCTGTCCGCGCTCCTTCTTCTGAACGGATGCGGAAACGAAAGTCCTTCTGCGGATACGTCCGCCGTTCCCGCCGCGGTAAGCAATGTTCCGGAAACCGACGAATCCCCGTCAGAAACGCCGCTCCCTTCCGTTGAGGAACCGGAAGAAAAGACGAAAAAAGAAGAAGAAAAGCGCGAACTGCTGCTGTACTACGATACCTACAACAAGGAATACATGGATTTTCTCGTCGAAAACTTCCGCGAATATTATCCCGAAGTGACCGTCCTGCTCCGTGATTACACCGATATGCACTACCGTGAAGCAAAAACACAGCTCGGCGAAGACCTGAAAAACGGAAATGCCCCCGACCTCATCCTCGATTACGTCCCCTCGGGATACACCCGCATTCCCGACCTGATGCCCCTGCTCGACGACGGAAAATTTCTTCCGCTCGGTGAGTTGAACCTCGACCTGTCCGACTGCAATAAAGCCGTCCTCACCTGCGGGGAATACAACGGTACGCAGTATTTTCTTCCGACGAATTTCAGTCTCGGCTATCTGATGTCCACCGATTCGCAGATGACCGACCTCGGCATCCATGACGCATCAAAGGTCACGCTGGCGGAATTTTCGGAAAAAATCGCGCAGTATTACGAAAATTATCCCGGAAAATACGCGTTTCCCGCACAGTTTTCCTCCGCTTATCTGCCGTACCATGACGGTGTATCCTTTTTTGATAAGGAAACCGGCAATCTGCTTCCTGAAGAAGACGTCCGCCGGATCGTGGAGGAATATTCGAAGTATTACAGAGAAGGGCTGTTTCCCGGCTTCCTCTCCGAACGGAATTACATGGCTGCGGCCGGGGACAGTCTGATTGATACCTTCCTCGCGGGGGATCTTCTTTTCGACGGCGCGCATCATTTTCTCGGCGGACTCGACACCCTGATGCTGTTCAACCGCACCTTCACCGAGCTGACCGAAGCCGGCGAACTGCCCGTTCTCTTCACCCTCCCCACATCGGACGGAAAATCTCCCGCGCCCATGATGAACTGGTATTTCGCCGTCAATGCCGAAACGGAAAACCGGACCGCCGTGAAATGGTTCATCGAAAACGCTCTCCATCACGAGACCCAGTGTCAGATCGGCTGGTATTACGGTCTGCCCGTCAACGATTATGCCCTCGATCTCATCTATGAGTTTTACACCGATCCCGATTCCTTTTCGCGCCGCCAGTACAAGTCCGTTTTCCCCGTGTTCGGCGAATTTTCGCGAGAATTTGTCGACAGTTACTTCGAACCGATCCGGACTATGCGGAAAACGTCCTTCACGGACTGGTATATCACAAGCTGGCTGATGAATTATCCGTGGGAAGTGGAAGCAGGAGCCAAAACCCCCGACGAAATCTGGGATGTCACCTGGAAGCTCGTCCGCACCTACGTGAACGGAGAATGACCTTTTCCGTTTTATGGCATATCTGCCGTCAGCCTCTTGACAGATATCCCATCGCATGATATAATTTAACCACAAACATACGCGTTCATTTGACTGTATCAAATGATAATCCCACGAAGGAGGTTTTCCCATGAAATCCGGTTATTCCCAGACCATCCGCGAAATCCTCGTCAATTCCCTGCTGATTTTTCTCGCCGTCACGGTCGTCGGGATGGTCTCGAACGTTGTGATCCTGCTCGTCGGCTGGTTCACTTCCCTGCCGGTGACGGCATCGCTCGACGCGCAGGGCTACAGCGAAGCCGAACAGCAGACCGTCTGGTTCATCCTCGCCGCCGTCGCCATGCTGACGTGCATGATCTGTTCGTTTGCGGTCACCGCGGCCGTCGGTACGCGCGCGGCGCAGTACCGCGTCGGCTACGGACGTTCCCGCAGACTCGGGATTCTGCCCCTGCTGCTGACCGTCGTTCCGGCACTCGCCCTGCACGGGCTTCACTGCGTCATCCTCGCCGATATGTCGATGGCGTATCTGGTGATCGCCTCACCGGTGCAGTACATCGCGCGGTTTCTCGGGAAGGGGGAAAACACCCTGTTCATCGAAGACGCGTTCGATTTCGGGATGGAATACGTCTGGACGGCAATTGCGATCTACCTTGCCCTGCTGATGCTGTCCTGCGGTGCGGCGTACATCACCGGTTTCAGCCGGCGCATCCGCGCGGTCGAGCAGAAGGAGCGCGACGACGCGGCGTCCGCGCGGTACGAAGAACGCAAGGCGAGACGGGAAGCCGAAGGCCGCGGCACGGAAGTTTCAAATACCGCGCAGACCGAATGGAAGCCGGAAATCAAACGGGAAACCCTCTCCGGAAAGACGGAAAAGCGGCTCCGCGAGCTGAACCGGCTGAAAATCATTCAGACGATCCTCTTTCTCGTCATTTGGACAGCGGCGGACATCCTGATCTGGTATCTGTGGTCGAAAAACAGCGGACGAGATATGTTCTCGCCGTCGGCGTTCTTCTTCGCGATGATTCTTGTTGTCCCGTACTGGCCGATGAAAAAGCATGAAGTGTTCCTCGGAAAAACGTACTACGCTCAGGTCGCGGATATCCGTCCGGTCGAAGAAGCCATGCCGAAGGCAATGCGGTACGTCGGAGCGAAGCACAACTATAACACGACCGCCGTCCGGATCCGCCGCGACGTGTACCTCCGCCCGAAAGGCGGCGCGTCGGAAAAGCTGGAATTCCGCGAAAAGGACATGCTCAGCTTCAAACCCGGCGACCACGTGCTGAAGCTGTCGGCATTCCGTCTCCCCGTCAACTGCAATTTCGACGACGCGCACGACGTCTACTGCATGAACTGCGGACAAAGCAACACCCCGCGGAAGCGGTGCGTCCGCTGTCACTTCCCGCTCGGGCGGGAGAAGTGAATGCTTGAAAGGATGTTCTCATGAAACCAAAATCATTCAAAGAACTTCTCAGAAAAATCGCCGTCTTGTATGAAGGGACAGAAGTGGACTGGCGGGACTGCTGGATGTACACAATCATAACCCTGCTCGCTCATCCTCTGATGCACATTGTCGCGTTTCTTTATCAGGCTGTCGTGAACGGCTGGGAAGAATCCGCTCCGGAATTCCATGCCTACTATCTTTCGCATTTCTGGATTCGGCTTCCTTCCCTGTTTTTTCTCTATGTTGTCGTTGTACATGTTCTTGTCACCCTGATGTTTCACAAAATGCCAGCCACCCATTATCGGGAAAACGCATCTCCCTCTCTCTGGTGGAAAAGCGGACTGCTTCTGATGCTTCCGGGGGAAACTGTACGATTCTTTGTAAGCGTTCTGCCGAATCTCCGGATTCCGTTCATCAATGCCGAGTTCATGAATACCGCTTTCGGGAACACCTTCGCCAATGCGGCAAATGTACTTTTCGCACGTCTCTACCTGATTCCGTTTGTGACACCGGGACGAGCCTATCACTTCGGGGATTATCTTGTGTACGCCCTGTTTCACATCGTTTATCTGGCAGGCTATCTTGCCGTGCAGCTTTTCCTATATAAATGGTTCTGGGACAAAGAAAAAAACAAATCCGAAGAAACTCGTACCACCGAAACTTCCCGCTCTGCGTCCAATGAATATGACCGCCCGGAATCCTATCGCATGACCGCTGTCCGCGAAATGCTGCGGAATGCCGCGATTCTCTGTGCAGGAATGACCATCATCGGAACAGTGTCCAATGTTTTCCTCATGCTGCTTGGTTGGGTCGCAACCCTTCCCGCCTTCGAGATGGGACTGGCAAATGTCCCTGATCGTCCGCTATGGTTTTTCTTCGCAGCATTTTCGATCATTTTCTGCATGACAACCCTGTTTCCCATTGCGAAACACGTTGGCAGGCAGGCGGCACAATTCCGCATCGGCTACAAACTGTCACGAAAAGCCAGTCTGCCCGCAATGACCGGATGTATACTCTCCGCTGTTTCGGTCCACGGCATCCTGTGCATGATTTTCGCGTGGAGCTATCCGTCCGACTGTTTTGTCGCAGGACCGGTGCAGTACATTGCTCGCTTTCTCGCAAATGCGGAGCGCTCTCTTTTCATCTCAGACTCGTTTGATTTTCCGCGCTTCTACACCACTCTGGCAATTATAATTTACCTTTTCTTCCTCGTTGTTTCAGCCTGTACCGGCTATCTGATCGGGCATAAAAAACATCTGGCTACCGTTGCGGAAATGGAAAAAATCAAATAAACATTACCATTAATCATGTAAGCGGTATCGGATCGTACACCTCCGTCCGAAAGGCGGCGCATCGGAAAAGCTGGAATTCCGCGAAAAGGACATGCTCAGCTTCAAGCCCGGCGACCACGTGCTGAAACTGTCGGCGTTCCGTCTCCCCGTCAACTGCAATTTCGACGACGCGCACGACGTCTACTGCATGAACTGCGGACAAAGCAACACCCCGCGGAAGCGGTGCGTCCGCTGTCACTTCCCGCTCGGGCGGGAGAAATAAGTCGATTTTGGATAATTTACAGAAAGGACTCTTGCTATGAAAAACACACGAAATTCCACCATATTGGACAGTGTTGTCTACGGTATCGTCATGTTCATCGCCAATGTGGTCGGTACAGTCGCCATTGTCTTTTTCCTGATGATTCTGAACGCTGTGATCGGTCAGGAAGCCGCCAACCGACATTATGTGATTTTCATCATCCTCACCGCTCTGATTGCCGCAGCCGTTGTATGGTTTGGGAGCAGCTTTTACTTCAAGTACAAAATTCCGGATATCTGCAAGGGAGAAACAAACCAAACCATCCTCCGCAGCAACTTTCTCTTTATCGTTCTTCCAGCAGAAATCCTGCGGTTCATTCTCTGCTGCATTCCGACAATGCCGGGACCCACTTTCGGTTTCCGTTTCTGCGACGGCATCTTCGCCATTGCTCCAAACTTCATGTACAGCAGATTTTATCTTCTCCCCAGCTACAACTACAATCTGGAGGACATCCGCGAATTCGGCTATCTCTTTACCGACCACATCGTATTTTTCGTATATTATCTCGTCTACTTTGCAATCAATTTCTGCGTCCTGTACCTGCTGTTTTCGCGGGCATGGGAAAAGTATGACCGTGAACGGAAAAGTGAAGTAAAAATCCGCATGGATCCCGAACAGATAAAATAACACTACATATAAAAGGAGTACCCCATGGACGAAACATCCCTCAAAGGTCTGAAAAAACTCGCACGTCTCCAGCAGCTCAAATACTGCCTCATCTTCCTCGGCATCGTCGGCTTCACGTTCTTCCTCTACTGGATCTACCACACCAAAACCGGCGGCAAATTCACCGATCCGAGCGGCATTTTCTTCGTCATCATGCTGATGGTGCCGTTCATCTTCAAGGTTCACCGCCGCATCTTCGAACGCTCGTGGCGCGGCGAAGTCAAGCGCATCAAGGACCCTGACAGTTCCGAACGTGCATCCTACCTCTCGAAATCCTACGCCCTTCCCTTCCTCATGAAGAACAAGGGTCTCGACGTCCGCGTCGTCACCGTATCCACGACCACCCTCGGCAACCGCGACATCATCCTCGTCGGCGACGAAGTCGGGCTCGGCGATTCCTACTACCGCGTCGGCGACAAGGTACAGAAACTCCCCGGACTGAAATATCCCATCAACTACACCACCGACCGTCCGGAAATCTTCTGCCCCGTCTGCGGCTCCTTCAACCGCCTCGACGAAACCAAATGCTACCTCTGCAAGCACCCTCTCACCGATCCGGAACGCAAGCACATCGTACCGGAGAAGATTGAAACCGAATAAATCATCTTGGGGAAAAACTTTTTGAAAAAAGTTTTTCCCCGAGCCCCTTTTCAAAAACTTTTATACGGAAAAGAAAATGAAGTTTGGCGAAAACTGTGGTTTTCCGGCGGACGATATGGTATAATAGTACATCATTTTGTCACAGATTAAAGTTTTTTGAAAGGGGTTTGGGGGAAACTTTTTTTCAAAAAAGTTTCCCCCAATATTTTTATGGACATCCTCCAATTGCACCTCACACCGAGTCAGATCATCGTTGATATCATGGTGATCTGCATGGTGCTCGGTGCGCTCGATCACATTTTCGGAAATAAATTCGGGCTGGGTTCCCAGTTTCTTGAAGGATTTGCGGCGTTCGGCTCCATCGCACCGACGATGACCGGCGTCCTCGTTCTCGTTCCGCTGATCGGGACGTACATCGGTCCCGTCGTTACGCCGCTGTGTCAGGCGGTCGGTATTGACCCCGCCATGTTTGCGGGCGCGCTTCTGGCGTGCGACATGGGCGGATATCAGCTCGCCGCCGAACTTGCTGTCGATCCGCAGGCGGTCGGTCTGTCGGGCATGATCCTCGCGAGCATGATGGGCGCGGCGATTGTGTTCAACATCCCCGTTTCGCTTGGCATCCTCCGTCCGGAAGACCGCACCGCGATGTCGAAAGGCGTGCTGTGCGGATTCATCACGATCCCCGTCGGCTGTTTTGCGGGCGGGCTGACCGCAGGATGTGACGTCGGATTCCTTCTGAAAAATCTCGTGCCGGTCATTCTGATTTCCGTCATCATCTGTGTGTTCCTGTGGCTTCTGCCGGAGGTCATCACGAAGGTGTTCATCGTCTTCGGACGCATCATCGGCATCGTCGCGACGATCGCAGCGGTCATCGCCATCGCGGAAGCCCTGACGAAGATCACGATCATCCCCGGGCTCGGCTCCGTCTACGACGCGATGGACGTTCTTGTGTCAATCATTCTCGTCCTTCCGGGCGCGTACGTCATGGTAACGCTCGTGTCGAAGCTGCTGAAAAAGCCGTTTGAAAAAGCCGGCAAACTGCTCGGCATCGGCGACAAATCCACACTGGGTCTGGTTACCAGCATGGCCAATGCCGTGCCGACGTTCGGTCTGATCAAAGACATGGACGAGCGCGGCAAGGTGCTGAACTTCGCGTTCCTCGTGAGCGCGGGCTACCTCCTCGGCGACCATCTGGCGTTCTGCAGCGCCATGGACGCGGAGCTCGTTCTGCCGACCCTCGTCGGCAAACTCACCGGCGGCGTCACCGCAGCGGCTGTGGCTCTGTGGATGACGCGGAAGAAATGAAGAAAATACCACTGTACGCTTAACATACAGTGGTATTTTTACGTTTCAGTCCGCGTTTTTCTCAAGCCACGCAAGTATTTCACGAAGCTCTGCCGGAGAACTCATTGAATGAATCTTATCTTCACGTGTGATCAAGTCATAGGATTTTCCATATTTCTCAAGTTCAGCCGCAAATTTAACCGCCTGTTCATACGGAACTTTCGTATCTCCGGTACTGTGAATCAGCAGAAGCGGCGTGTCGATTTTTTCCGCAAAGGTAACCGCGCTCCGCCGGGTATATTCCTCCGGACAGTCTTCCGGTGTCCCACCGATGCGCCGGGTCAGCATTTCCCGCATATCCTCACGGCTTTCATACGTATGCACCACGTCGTACACACCGGAAATACATGCTGCTGCACGGACTATATTTCTCTCATCCTCCAGAAGTGCGAGACAGGTCTGCATCCCGCCGCGCGATTCACCAATCATATATACACATTCGCGGTCAACAAAACCGAGTTGTTCCGCAAGTTCCATCCAGAATACCACATCGTTCACATCTGCACCGCCGAATTCGTCCTTCCCCGTCCCCGGTGCGGTTTCGCGGTAGTTCGATGCGATCACCGCGCAGTTAGCTGTATAAGCATAATTCGCCGTACCTGCCGCCGTATTCGGACTGAAATTCCCGTTTCCGCCCCGGTTGTAAAGAATCAGCGGGCGCGGATTTTCCAGATAATCCGGCGGAACGGCAATAAATGCAGAAACGGTGCAGTCATCTGCCGTATAGAGAACCTGATAGGTCAACATACCGAGAATTCCCTGATACATCTCCTGTACTTCCTCAGGCAAAGCGGAAAGATCCATCCCTGCACCAAGTTCCACCTCCGTTTTTTCTACGGAAATGATGCCTTCCGCGTCCGAAAGTTCTTCAACCGAGGCATAGAGAACCGTTTCGGCTTCGTTTTCCGCAGATGCAACAGGCTGTACTTCCGATCCATTTTCAGTCAGAACTCCGGATGTTCCCGCAGGTTCTGAGTACGCTCTGCAGGCAGTCAGCAGAAACACAGAAATCAGAATAATACCTATTTTCTTCTTCATGAAATCCTCCATAAGCAGTCACTTGACTGTTTCTAATAGTTCTATTATATCACATCACTGTATACCTGTCAAGCAAATTTATCACGAACGCCCTGCACTATCTTTGTCCCGATAACAGTCTGAAATTTTTGGGAAAGGGCGTCCGGATCCGACTTGCTTCAGCAAATCGGGGAAACCTTTTTCGAAAAAAAGGTTTCCCCGATTTCTTAACTATTCAATTCTCCCCAGTACCTTCATGAGCGGGACGGGGTCGTTTGCGGTGATGAGCGATGCGCCCTTGTCGATGCAGAGGCGGACGTCCGCTTCGTTGTCCGCGCAGAAGAGGTGCATCGGCATGCCTTTTGCCTGATAGACCGACATGATTTCCGACTTCACGTAGGTCATCGCGACGCCGATTTCTTCGTAATACTCGTACGCGCCGTCGAACCATTCGCCCATCTGGAAGTCCGGATAGCCCATCGTGCGTCCGTTGTACTTCGTCTTGATGTACTTAATGATTCGCGCGTTGAACGCGTAGAACCAGCAGCGATCAAAGAAGCCGTACTTTTTCAGCAGGGCAACGGTCAGGTCAACGTTTTCTTCCGTATATTCCTTGATCTCCACACCGAGGCTCATGTCCGGACGCTTCGCGGCACAGAGCTGCAGGAGTTCTTCAAGCGTCGGGATCTTCAGTCCCTGCCCCTTGAATTTGTCGCCGAACTTCGCTTCGTACGCCGGTTCGAGCGTGCGCACTTCCTCAAACGACATATCGCGGATGTGCTTGTTCACGCCGCAGCAGCGGAGGGTGTTTCCGTCATGCGACAGCACCGGAACCTTGTCCGCCGTCAGCCACACGTCAAATTCCACCGCGTCCACGCCAAGGTCAATCGCGGCTTCAAACGAAACGAGCGTATTTTCCGGATACTGCGCACAATACCCGCGGTGCCCTTCAACAACGATGTTTTTCATAGAATTTTTTTATCGGGGAAACCTTTTTGCAAAAAGGTTTCCCCGAACCCCTTCCAAAAAACTTTATACTATAATAGATACCATAGTAAGTGCGGATTGATAGTATAAATCCCGTCCGTAAACCGGACAAAATCCTGTTTCTACAAATCTGCCCTGTACCTCGTCAATACATTTGTTTAAAAGGTTTTGAGGTGGGGTCCGGGGAGGGACTTTTCTCAAAAGTCCCTCCCCGGTGTCCCCCATTACGCCCTATACACGCTGATGTCGCGCATGACGACGGTGTCGCGTGCGCTGGTGACGTAGAAGGTGAGCTTCTTTGACTTGGTGTTCATCCAGCAGAGCTTGCGGTGACCGACGGTGTAGTCGTGGTAGATGCAGCCGTGTTCGTTGTAAATGCGGAAGGATTCGATCCGCTGTCCCTGGGTGAGGTCTTCCATGAGGTTGACGAAGCGGACGTCGGTTTCTTCTTCCAATTCGATTTCGTACTTGCACTGGGTATCGCTGCCCGTGTCGATCTTTGTGATCCTGCAGGGAACCTTCTTCGATTCGCCGAAGGAATTTTCGAGCGCTTCGCCGAGTTCCTTGAGTCTCTGGATGTCGCGCGGGTCGAAACGTCCGGACGGCATCGGCGGAACGTTGAGGTTGAACGAGGTGTTCGCGCCGCAGGAATTGATGTAGGTGCGGAACAGACGGTCGAGGGAATGCGGTTCTTCCTTTTCGTGGTAGAACCAGCCCGGACGGATGGACATGTCAATTTCGGAACCGGCAAAGCCGAGACCCTTCGAGTACATGATGTTGTTCAGTTCGCCGATGTTCTGGTCGGAGTTGTACATGAACGAGAGATCCGCACCATCCGCGAGAGGAGTGGGACCGGTCTGGACTTCACAGCGGTAGCAGAGTTCGGTGGGAACAACCGCCCATTCCGCACGGCGTGCGTGACCGGCTTCGTTGCCGCACCAGCGGACGTCGGGACCATGGTCGTTGAAGATGCAGGCGTTCGGCTGGTACTTGCGGATGAGAGCGATGTAGCGGTCGAAGTCGTAAACCTGCTTCTTGCCGTTCGGACCTTCGCCGCACGCACCGTCGAACCATACCATGAACAGTTCGCCGTAGTTCGTGAGCAGTTCGGTGAGCTGGTTGCAGTAGTAGTCGTTATACTCTTCGGTGCCGTAATACTTGGAGTTTCTGTCCCACGGAGAAAGGTATACACCGAACTTGATGCCGCCGCGCGCGCATGCTTCGGCGCATTCGCGGACAACGTCACCCTTGCCGTCCTTCCACGGGCTGCTCTTCACGCAGTGATCGGTGTACGCACTCGGCCACAGGCAGAAGCCGTCGTGGTGCTTCGCGGTGAGGACAAGCCCCTTCATGCCGGCGGACTTGACCGCCTCAACCCATTCGTCGCAGTTGAGGTCGTAGGGATTGAAGATCGCGGGATCTTCGTTGCCGAGCCCCCATTCGAGGTCGGTGTAGGTGTTGACGGTGAAGTGAACAAACGCGTAGAACTCGGTATCAAACCAGTTCATCTGCCGTTCGGACGGCTTGACCGCCGCTGCGGATTTCAGAAATTCCTTGAATTCCATGGTGTCTTCCTTTCTTATATAGAATGGGGGATTTCCGGGGAAAACTTTTTCTCGAAAAAGTTTTCCCCGGACCCCTTTCAAAAAGCTTCAATCTGTGACAGGGACAGAGTTATTCCCTGAATTCCGTGATGATGTTACGGCACCAGTTCAGCAGGAATTCCGAGATTTCGTCGAAGCTTCCCGGTTTTCCCATGGCGTACGCCAGAACTTCACGGTCGTCTCCGGCGAGGTTCTGCGCGAGATCGGCGCGTTTCCGGATGTATTCACCGGTTTCGTCGTAATGTTTTGCCTGCAGGGCGAACACCGCCGCCTTGAACATGCCGCGTATGTCGTCTTCGCTTTTCCCGTGCAGTGCGTTGTGGATGCACATATGATACAGATTGCACGCGGCAAAGTGAACCGCGCGGCGGACATCCTCCCGTGTCAGCAGACCGGCAATCCAGTCGATGCTGCCGTACAGCGGACGGGTATCGTGGTAAAACTGGAACAGATCGGAGCGTTCCCAGTTTCTCAGCTCGTCCTCGCCGGAGAGAAATCCGCACAGGCGTTCCCGTTCGGGAAGATCTGAGACCGCCAGGTCGTATGCTTTTATGTCCGCGTAATCCAGCCGGTCGAGGAGCAGCACAACGTCGATGTCGCTGTTTTCGTTGGCTTCTCCGCGCGCCTGACTTCCCTGGATCCCGATGAATCGTACCCGTTCCCCGAAAACCGACGTGATTTTCGCGGTATAGCCGTCCATCCAGTAATCAATATCAAAATTTTTCATAATTTATATTCTCACGTCAAACCGTTCGCCGCATTTCGGACAGCGGACGGTGTGCTTTCCCTTCTGATTCGGCAGCTTGATGATCGCCTTACAGTGCTTGCATTTGCGGTAGCGCGCGGTCTTGCGGTCGCGGAACCGGTCGCGCTGGAACGTCAGCCAGTTTTTCACCGGGCGCCAGAGTTTCAGGAATTGTTCGTTTTCCGCACGGCGTTTCGCGTGATTGCGGGACAGAAACCGCCACAGACCGTAAAACAGCACGGCAGTCCCGAGAAGACTCAGCAGAGTCGACTGCACAAAGGAATTGACCACCGTCAGGAGAAACCACACGGCGACCAGTCCAAAATACATCTCGTCCATGCCGTAGCGTCCGATCATGAATCGGATCAGTTTTTGTTTGAAATTGTTCATTTTTGTACCTTCTTCCGGATGATGTATTCATTATAATAGTTTAACAGGCTTCAATAAATACATCCTCTGGAAACAGGGTATGAATTTTCGGTGAATTAGTCCGCCATCAGCACCGCGCGGCAGGGGGAACCGTCGGATCCGCCGAGCTTGAGCGGAGCGGCAAACAGCGTGTAGGTACCGTCCGGAACGTCGGTAAGCACAAGCCCTTCGAGGGCGATGATGCCGTGGGAGAGAAGCTGCACATGAACCGCCATGGGAGCTTCTTCCGGCGCGACACTCTGCGTTTCCACACCGACGAGAAGAACCCCATGGTTCCGTACGCCGGGATGTTCTTCCGTGAGATACTTCGCCGCGCTCATCGTCAGCCAGCATTTTCCGCGGCAGAGGAGACGCTTCACACCGCGTTCCGCGAGGTTCAAAGCTTCGAGGTCTTCCCTCTCCAGGGGATGGTCGAACGTAACCACTTCACATTCGCCGATCAGCGTTTCCAGCGGGAGCTGTTCGATTGTCAGGCCGTCGCGGACGAAATGGCGGGGCGCGTCGATGTGCGTGCCGTTGTGGGCGTTCATCTCGAGTTCGGTGATGTTGCAGACCCTGCCGTCCGCCATATCGGAGATGCGCTTATACGCGGGCGCCTTGTCCCCGGGATAGACGTTCGAGGAGAACAGTTCCTGTGTGATATCGTAATATTTCATGATTTTTCCCGTACTTTCGATAAATTCTGTCTCTATTATACACAAAAAAATGCCCACGGTCAAGACGTAACGTAAAAAACGTCCGTACCATGGGCAGAAGCTCACTTTTTCAGCCGATCCGCGATCCCGGCGCACAGTTTCCGGGTGTAGCGTCCGAGCGCGGGAAAGTCCATCGCCTGTTTGTAGATCTCTTCAAGGGCGAAGTGGAAGTCCGCCGCCCTCGCCAGACACGCCGCCGCTTCCTCCATACAGGAATCCTCAATCTTTGCGGCGAGCCGCATCTGTCCGCGAAATCCGTCGGGAATGTCATCGCGTACAAAGCGCGTCATATTGATCCGGCGGTGTTCTTCGGGCGGATTTGCGGTCACGACGGCGACGCGTTTTCCGGGAAGAAAGATCCCGTCGGCATGCCCCGTGACGGGCAGGAACGACACGACGGCATCGAACCCCGCCGCCGTCAGCCGGGCGGCAAGCAGGTTCATGAACGGCACGGCACACCCATGTGCATCGGCGGCAGCGAAGAGCGTATCCGCCTGTTTTTCGAACGCCGGGAGGTAGAACATCCCCCGCATGGTAACCCCGCGGGTATAGCGCACCGTCGTCCGTCCGTTCTCCGTGCTGTCCGGTTTTCCGAGGCGTTTGATGAAACGTCCGATGTACGCCTCCGCCTTTTCGCGGTCGAAGACCTGTTCGGCAAGCTCCGTACGTTCCGCATCGACGGCGGCGGCCGCGCGCAGCCAGCGGTACGCAGACTCCCAGCAGGCGTTTTTTTCCGTACACAGTTCCGCGATCTCTCCGCGCCGTTCCTCAAGGATCGCGCTGTCCCAGAACTTTGAAACATCCGCCAGTTCCGATGCCGCGCCGGGATATGTCATATCCCGTACATGAGGTGCCGTTCCGTCGAGGACGGCGATCCGTCCGTCAAGCACCGCGCAGTCAAGCGAATACGGGTCGGATCCGCACAGGAAATACTCCGCGTCCCCCCCCTCTTTCGCCGCCGCATCGGCGGCCTTCCGGATCAGCGTACTTTTTCCCGTTCCCGGCCCTCCTTTGATCACATACACGCGCTCCGTCTTCCGTTCGTCGGCAATCTCGCCGTACAGTCCCCGGAATCCCTCCGCCGTATTCGCACCCGCAAAATACGCCGTTTCCTTTGTTTCCAGTCTCACATACCCGCCGTACACACTTTTCATTCGTACCCTCCGGAATATTGGATTTCGGTATCAGTCTATGCGGGATTTTTCGTTTGGTTAATGGATTTTTGGGAGAGTGCTGGGCGTTGGGGCGTGGGAGACGGTCGCTTTCTTGAAAGAAAGCACAAGACACTTCGTGTCTTAGGCAAAGAACTTTAATCTGCGGTAGCCATATTGGGGAGCTGATATGATTTAGTGGGGGAAAAAGGAGGAATTTTCGGTGGAGTACGGCTGAAATCGTTCGATCTGTAGCCGTTTTGTCATAAAGATCATGAGGAATAGTGGAGCGACTTCTCAAAACTCCGTTTTGTTCAGCACTCGACCCTTCCGTATACTGGATATAGTGCGCCCTTGTAGAATTCAGCTACTTTAAGTATAACACCGCACTCCTTGGCTGCCGCCGTTCGTGCTTTGCGTT
>JAFQFS010000074.1 GCA_017398585.1 Clostridia bacterium | reverse complement strand
CCCTTTTCAAAAACTTTTAATCTGTTACAGAGAACAAGGTTTGTGCAAATTTGAAGGAATGGAAAGGCTGTATGTTTTACAACAATTCTGTCTCTTCAAATCTGCACTTACTGTATCAAGCCATTTCGTCTGAACGTTTTTGAGAATGGATTTGGGAAGGAACTTTTTTTAAAAAGTTCCTTCCCAATAAACTTCCCCTATGAAAAAACCGTACGGTTCACTGCCGTGCGGTTTTTATTTCTTGTATTTTGCAATGAGACTCAGGGTACCGGTTGCGATAATGAGGACTACAATAAGTACGGCAATGTCGAACGTTGCCGGGGCAAGAAGGATTTCTTCCATTTTCTGTCTCTCCCTTGTTCTTTCTCTGCGTACTTATTGTAGCACATTATCGGTCGCTTGTCAATGGTTCTGTGATTTTTGATTCATAAATTCAACTTATAAAATTCATAAATCAGCCATCAGAACTATTTTTGTCGATTTTTGTCACCGTTCGAAACGGACGACCGGAATCACGCCGTCGGCGGTTCCGGAATGCCATACGGTGATGCTGTCGCCTTCGTTCACGAAGAGGATCTCTTCGTTGAAGGTCATGCGGAAGACGCGTTCGCCGGACTTCACGTAAACGACGGTCTCGCCGCTCTGCGTGATGTAGAGGATCTCGTCGGCAGTGACGGTTTCCTCGGTAAGGAGGTCATCCGGGATGCTGCCGCTGTTCTGGGCGAGCGCGAGTTTGTACTTCTGGAAGACTTCCTCCTGCGTTTCGCTGGTCACAACGATGTTGTAGTTGCGGACATTGACCATCGAGTACATCTTGACGATGCCGGAAGCGTCCTTGAGTACCATGATGTAGGTCGCTTCGCCGTCCACGTTGATGAGGGTCGGGAAAGAGGCGGTGTAGCGGTACTGCTGAACGGAACCTTCGGCGGCGGACATCGCACTGTACTCTTCGGCACCCGGAACGGCGTAGTATTTGTACGTACCGGTACGGGAGTTGGCGAGGATGAAGCCGATGTTCGCTTCGTCGTTGGAAGTCGAGGTCACGCCGGTGAAGATGTAGACGTCGTTTCCGATGATCTTATAGCCGAAATCGTCCGTGGTGACAACGCAGTCCGCCTGAGCGAACGCAGAGTTGATGTAGCCGCCGCGGAGCATGCCGTGCCAGTCGTACTTCTGGCAGATGAGGTTGCCGGAGTAGACGATGTCAACCCATTCGGGGGATTCTGCGGGAATATACTGCGCGGTTTCGCCGGTGCAGGCGTCGAGCGTGACGACAGATTCGACGTCAAACGCGCCGAAGAGACCCGCGTTCGGCTTCATGACAGCCGCGATCCAGTAGGGATGCCCTTCATCGTCCACTTCGAAGTAGACGGATCCGAAAATGGCGGTCGGATACGCGAACCGGAGTGCGCGCATCAAGTCCTTGCCGAAGTAGGCGGAGTCGGAGTATTTGATGTAGTCGCCGCTCAGACGGATGAATTCCGCGTCAAAGCGGACGGGGTCAACCTTGACGTAGCCGGGGATCCCGGATTTGCTGTTGGTCAGCCACTTGAAGAAGGATGCGTATTCGAGCGGAGCAACCTTATAGGGGGCGGTGGAGCCGTCCGGTTCCATCATCGCGATCTGCGTGTAGGTCGACGCGACGTTGTACTGCGAAACGAGGTCGGAGAGGGTGCCGAGGGTACGCGCACCGATGATGCGGGCGGAGCCGGAGTCCATCAGCGCGATGTCGGAAACGTATTCGGTTTCGAGGATGTCGGAGGCGAAGTCGCTTTCTTCCACGGTGATGAGAGAACTGTAGGTTTTCGCGCGGAACATTTCCGAGGAGACGAGCGAACCGAGGAAGAGGAACGCGACGACGAGCAGGGTGATGACCGCCTGCACCTTCACGAAGCCCATCCGCTTCAGCACACCGGACTGAATGTCGATGTGACCGGAGGGGAGGCGCATGAACGTGCCGAACAGCTTGCCGGAGAGCGTCCCGATCACGAGGAAGGAGACGAAGATGACGGCGTCGACAAAGAAGAAGAACGTCCAGAACGCGCCGGAGTAGATGGAGATCGGCGGGAGCGTGACGTAGTAGACAACGCCGAGGAAAATGAGCACAGCGGCAATATAGGCAAGAATCGCCGCGGCGCGGGTGGATTTTTTCATGGACAAAACGTCCGCCTTTCATGAAAAGTTCTGATTTACAAGAATATTTTACCATGGAATATACGGCTGTGCAATGGGGTGGAGGAATTTTTAATCCGGAATTAATCTTATCCTGAGAAAAAATAAAAAATTACGCGCATCCTCTGCGGAATACGCGTAGTTTTTCCTATAATCCGAGTTTTTCTCTGAGATACTGTCCCGTGTACGACTGTCCGCACATCGCGACTTCCTCGGGCGTACCCTTCGCGATGACTGTGCCGCCGCCGTCGCCGCCTTCGGGACCCATGTCGATGATATAGTCCGCCGACTTGATGACGTCGAGGTTGTGCTCGATCACGACCACGGTGTTTCCGCTGTTGACGAGCTGCTGGAGGATTGCGATCAGACGTTCCGCGTCTGCGGAGTGAAGTCCCGTCGTCGGTTCGTCGAGGATGTAGATCGTCTTGCCGGTCGAGCGTCTGGAGAGCTCTGTCGCCAGTTTCACGCGCTGCGCTTCGCCGCCCGACAGCGTCGTCGAGGACTGACCGATCTTGACGTAGCCCAGCCCGACGTCGCAGAGGCACTGGAGCCGGCTGCCGATCTTCGGAATGTCGCGGAAGAATTCGACCCCTTCCGCCGCTGTCATTTCGAGGACATCCGCGATGCTCTTTTCCTTGTACTTGACTTCGAGCGTTTCGCGGTTGTACCGCTTGCCGTGGCAGACGTCACAGGTGACATAGACGTCCGGGAGAAAGTGCATTTCGATCTTCTTCACTCCGTCGCCCTCGCAGGCTTCGCAGCGTCCGCCCTTGACGTTGAACGAGAAGCGTCCGCTCTTGTAGCCGCGCATTTTCGCGCCGGGCGTCTTTGCATACAGATCGCGGATGTCGTTGAAAAGTCCCGTGTACGTCGCGGGATTCGAACGCGGCGTACGTCCGATCGGGGACTGGTCGATCGCGATGATCTTGTCAAGATGTTCGATACCGCGGATCTCGTCGTGGGCGCCCGGATAGGTGATCGCACGCATGAGCTGGCGTGCCAGTGTGCGGTAGAGGACGGCGTTGACGAGGGAAGATTTGCCCGAGCCGGACACGCCCGTCACACAGACGAAGCATCCGAGGGGGAAATCGACGGTCACATTTTTCAGGTTGTTTTCGCGTGCACCGACGACGGTCAGCATGTTTCCGTTTCCGGTGCGCCGCGTTTCGGGGACTTTGATCTTCCGTCGTCCGGAGAGAAAGTCACCGGTGACGGAAGCTGTACACGCCGCAACTTCCGCCGGGGTACCGCACGCGACGACTTCGCCGCCGTGGACGCCCGCTGCCGGACCTATGTCGATGATGTAGTCCGCCGCTGTCATGGTTTCTTCGTCGTGTTCGACCACGATGACAGAATTGCCGAGATCGCGGAGGTGCTTCAGCGTCTGAATGAGTTTGCCGTTGTCGCGCTGATGCAGACCGATGGACGGCTCGTCAAGGATGTACAGTACACCCGCGAGGGAAGAGCCGATCTGTGTTGCGAGACGGATGCGCTGTGCCTCGCCGCCGGAGAGGGTCGCGGATTTTCTGGCGAGGGTGAGGTACTCAAGCCCCACGCTCACGAGGAAGCCGAGACGGCTTTTCAGTTCCTTAACGATCTCGCGGGCGATCTGCATTTCCGTTTCGGTGAACTGCAGGGATTTCGTGAATTCGAGCGAGTCCGCGACGGACAGCGTACAGAATTCGTGGATGTTCTTTCCGCCGACGGTGACGCCCATGGCATCTTTCCGTAATTTCGCGCCGCCGCAGTCGGGACAGACGGTATCGGTCAGAAACTGTTCGTAATATTCGGGATCCCATGCGTTCGGGTCGCTCCGGTTCGCGATCATGCGGAGAATGCCGTCGAACTGGACGGTCTGCGTCTGGCTGCGTTCGCCGAACCAGCGGGTAACGGTCAGTTTTTCGGGCAGGCCGTGCATGAGGACGTCGTATGCCGCTTTCGGAAAATCTTTGATCGGCATGTCGAGGTTCGCGCCGTATTTTTCGATGGCGGCAGAGATCAGCGGACCGTTCCAGCTGTCTTCGGTCAGGGATTTGAAGCCGTTGACGACGATCGCGCCCTCGCGCAGGCTGAGGCTTTTGTCGAGAATGATCTTTTCGGGGTCGACCGTGCGGAGAACGCCGAGACCCGTACAGGTCGGACATGCACCGAACGGATTGTTGAAGGAGAACATGCGGGGCTCGAGTTCACCGAAGCTGATGCCGTGTTCGGGGCAGGCGTAGTTGGTGGAGAATTCGGTCTCATCTGCGGGTTCGTTACTTCCTCGGCCGGGAACCGTGGCACAGATGACGGAACCTTCGGATTCGCGCAGGGCACATTCGACGGAGTCGGTCAGACGACCGCGGATACCGTCCTTCATGACAAGACGGTCGATCACGAGTTCGATGGAATGGCGGAGGTTTTTGTCGAGTTCGATGTCCTCGGACAGGTCGTAAACGATGCCGTCGATGCGGGCGCGGACGTAACCGTTTTTCTTCGCGTCGGCGAGGACTTTTTCGTGGCGTCCCTTCTTGCCGCGCACGACGGGGGAGAGGATCATGAACCGCGTTCCTTCGGGGAACGTCAGGATCTTGTCCACGATCACGTCGGTCGAGGTCTGGCGGATCTCACGGCCGCAGACCGGACAGTGCGGTACGCCGACACGGGCGTACAGCAGACGGAGGTAATCGTAGATCTCCGTGACGGTGCCGACGGTGGAACGGGGGTTCTTGGAGGTTGTTTTCTGGTCGATGGAGATGGCGGGGGACAGCCCTTCGATGGAGTCCACGTCGGGTTTGTCGAGTTGTCCGAGAAACATGCGGGCATAAGAGGACAGCGATTCGACGAACCGGCGGTGTCCTTCGGAATAGATGGTGTCGAACGCGAGCGAGGATTTGCCCGATCCGGACAGACCCGTCAGCACGACGAGCTTGTCGCGCGGAACGTCGACGTCAATGTTCTTGAGGTTGTTCATCCGTGCGCCGCGCACAGAGATATAGTTGGGCATGGTTGTGTTTCACCTCCGATGGTTGGGAATACGGGAAATCACATGAGATTCCCGATGGCTCTTTCTTCGATTTCGTCCGCACGGAGCTTGTCTTCGCGGTAGGCTTTCCGCAGCAGTTCCGAGGGGATGTATTCGTCGTATTTGTCAAAGACCGGCGCTTCGCTCGGGCTGATGAGGGCGTCGAGGTCGATGCCGTCTTCCGCGATCTTCTGCATGATCTCGCGCATCAGGTCGTCGCCGCGGCCGCCTTCCAGTTTGAATGTCATGTAGTAACAGCCCTCGAATTCCATGCCGGTCAGTTTGAACCGTCCGGCGTTGCGCACCAGATAACGGCGGAGCGTACGGAAGCTGCGCGTCCCGAGCCACGGGAACAGCACCCATGTATACCCGCCGAGCGGGAGGATACAGTTCGTCGTCACGCCGGTGTTGCGGGCAATGGCACGTGCCACGCGGAGCCGCTGCAGTGCTCCTTCGCGGAGATACGGATATTCTGTATCCTCACGGAGAACCTGCAGCATCCTCTCGAGGATGCGGGTGTGGATCTCGCCGTAATCGCCGGGCCAGCTGATCTCCATTTTGCCGCTGACGCGCTTGACGTAGATCAGATGACGGGGCAAGTCGAGTTCCTCGACTTCCCAGACCCGTCCCGCGAGGGCAAACCGGTCGCCGACCGGCGGGGGCGTCGTGATGACGCCGATCTCGTCGGATTCACAGCGGACGGTGTAGTCTTCGGAATCCTTGAAGACAGCGTAGAATTTGAAGGAATTCGTCAGTTTTTCGCCGCGTAAGCCCACGATCAGCTCGCGCTCGTCCGTCATTTCCAGCCAGTCGTTGTTAATCATCGACAGGAGGAGCGTTTTGTAGTCCATTTCGTCGATGTGCGCAAACGGCGGCAGGGAGAGAACACGTGCGGCAAGTTCCTTCGCCGTGATCGCGCCGCTCGACGCCACAATGGACAGGGTCTGCTGGAACAGCAGGCTGAACGGACAGTTGCGGATAAACGGCGGTTCGATGAAGCGTTCCTCGATGTACAGCTGCACGATGGCAATCGCCTGCAGGAGATTCCACGGGATGAGCTGCGGCAGAGGCGTGTTCGGCAGGGCGGTCTCTTCGCGGAAGACCATCATCATTTCCGGCGGGTCGCCGCGTCGTCCGCTCCGACCGAGACGCTGGAGGAACGACGAGACCGTGTTCGGCGAACCCTGCTGAATGACGCGTTCGAGCCGTCCGATGTCGATGCCGAGTTCGAGCGTGACGGTGGCGCATGCGACGGCTTTGATTTCGTCGTTTTTCATTTTCATTTCGGCTTCTTCGCGGATGCTCGCCGACAGGAAGCCGTGATGGATCAGGAACACATCCGGTTCGCGGCGGTATTCTGCGATTTCACGCAGGGTCGCGCAGATGTACTCCGTCTCTTCGCGGGAATTGGAGAACACGATGGCCTTCTTGTCTTTCGTGGATTCGTAGATGTACTCGTATCCGGGATCCATCGAAATTTCTTCTTTCCGCTGATTTCCTTCCGGTGTCGGCAGGTCTGCGACGTCGGGACCGTTGATATAGAAGTGTTCCATCCCGAGACGCCAGCGGATCTTCGCCGGCGGGATGTCCGGAATGACCGTATCGCGTCCGCTTCCCGCACCGAGCCACTGTGCCGCACGTGACATGTCACCGAGCGTGGCGGACAGTCCGATCCGGCGGGGCGATGCGCCCGTTTTGCCGCGCAGACGGGCGAGCTGACAGATGATCTGGTTCCCGCGGTCGCTGCCGGTGAGTGTGTGGATCTCGTCGATGACGACGTATCGAAGATCGCCGAACAGACGGATAAGGTCGGACGAACGGGTCATCAGCATGCATTCGAGCGATTCCGGCGTGATCTGAAGGATGCCGCGCGGATCCTTGAGCGCTTTCGTCTTGTGCGACTGCGCGACATCGCCGTGCCAGTGGTAGACGGGGATGCCCGTCTCGTCGCACAGTTCGGAGATGCGCCCGAATTGGTCGTTGATGAGGGATTTCAGCGGCGCAATGTAGATCGCCCCGATGGAGGACGGCATGTCGTCGTAGAACTCGGACAGGATTGGGAAAAACGCCGCTTCCGTCTTGCCGGACGCGGTCTGCGACGGGAGCAGAATGTTGTGATCCGAGCCGAAGATGATCTCTGCCGCCGAGACCTGCACGGGGGAGAGGGATTCCCATCCGTGGGTGTATATGAATTCCCGGATAAACGGGGAATACTGTTCGAATACGCTCATAATATCTCCAAAACAGAAAGGCTAATGGGATTTCTCATTAGCCTTATTTTACACTCATGTGTTCGCTTAGTGTTTACGAAAATGTAAACTTTGTTCGTTTTAAAATTCGATGTCGTCGAGGGTGATTTTCGGACGTGCTTCGGCGGGCTTTGCGGCAGGAGCGGACACAGGAGAGGATGCGTTTGCACCGTCGTCGGCGTCGTCCACCTTGGCGGAGACCGTGGAACGCTGTACCGCGCCCGCGATGTCGGCGAACGTCTTGTCCGAGTTGGTGTAGAGCAGGTCGAGCAGGGTCACAAAGTCGCGGATGATCTCACGCGGAGTGATCATTGTATCGGCGCCGGTGCGGTCGAGCGAGGACATCAGGAAGGACTTCATGTCGTCCTCCGTGACACGGACGTTCCATTTGTGGTACTCGCCGTGGAGGGATGCCAGACGGATGACCAGCGCGTAAAGTTCGCTGTCGGACAGGCGCTTCAGACGGATAACCGGCTGCATGAGACTTTTCAGTTCACCTCCGCCGTAGCGTCCGTCCGCAAGACGGCTGCGCAGAGCTTCGTAGCTGAAGAGCCCGCGCCGGCTGTCCTCGAGAAACTGCGGAGTTCCGCCGAAGACGATCATCAGGCCGGGCGCGCGTCCCTGCATGGTGTCGTTGAACATGGCGAGGATCTTTTCGTAGTTGTTTTCGCGTGAGATGCGATTCGGGATCTTGTACAGATTCACACATTCATCGATGTAGATGCAGAGTCCGCTGTATCCGGCGAGACGGGCGAACGAGGTGAGCAGCTTGAGGTAGTCGTACCAGTTGTCGTCGCTGATGATGGACAGCGAACGGATGCCGACCGCCTGACGTGCTTCGGTTCGGGTGTTGTACTCGCCGCGCAGCCATTTCAGACAGGCGGACTGCTTCATATCGTCGTCGGTCTGCCAGGCGTTGTAGTATTCGCGAAGGACGGTCGCGAAGTCGAAGCCGCCGACGTCCGATTCCAGCTCGCGCAGATTTTTCATGATGCGCTTGCCGAATTCGGCGTGGTATGCATCCGTGTCGGCGGAGATTCCGTCGTCGACGAGCTGTTCGCCGATGGTCGTGAACCATTTTCCGAGAATAACGGGGAGCGCGCCGCCGTCCGGGGAGGATTTGCACGCGATGTTTTTCATCAGTTCGCGGTAGGTCGCCAGTCCGCTGCCGCCCGCACCGGAGAGTTTGCGTTCGGGGGATAGGTCGGCATCGGCGGTGATGAAGCCGCGGTCAAGGGCATAGCCGCGCGAGAGCTGGATCAGAAAGCTTTTGCCGGAGCCGTAGCGGCCGATGATGAACTTGGTCGCACCTTCGCCGTCCGCAACGCGGTCGAGCGAGGTGACGAGGGATTCGATCTCGTCGTTCCGTCCGATGGCAATGTACGGTGCGCCCGAACGCGGCACGACGCCCGCCGACAGGGACGAGAGCAGGGTACCGAGGATGCGTCTCGGGACTTTTGCGGTCGTATTCGGTTTATTCATTCTTCCATCCACGTTTCGATATCCTCCCTGTAATCTTCGATGATACTGTAGGTTTTTCCGTTTTCCTCGAGAACGATGTCGCCGATGAGGTCGAGGAATTTTGTGTTGATGCGGTCGGCGAGAACCCCGTCGTAGATCTGGTGGTCGCGGCAGAAATCGTGGAAGCTGCCGTTCAGTGCCGCCGTCAGGGCGTTGCGGATGAGCGTGTTGCCGTCATCGGGGTCTGTTTGTGCGGAAACTGCGGTGTTTTCCACAGGATCTTCCGCCGGAATTTCCGGCGTTTCCGGTTCGCTGACCGGTATTTTTTCTTCGGGAACCGGAACGGTTTCGCTGAGATCGGGTGTTTCTTCGCCGGATTCCGTGAGTTCGGGGATTCCGTCGAATTCCCCCTGGGTGAGCAGGGTCGTATTCTGCCATGACAAACGTTCGATTTCGGCAGCCGCGCCGAAATCGAAGCCGGAGTCCTCGGATTCGTAATTTTTCAGATAATCTTCCGGCATGTACTGGTCTTCCTTCGGACGTCCGTTCGGACGTTCCTGCTTCTGCGGCATCATCGGTGCGAAATATGCGTCGATGATTGCGCTTTCTTCGGGCGTGATGCCGTCCACGCCGAGCTTGGCCTTGATGCCAAGGGTCATGCGGAGTTTGTTTTCGGAATATTTCACGATCGCCGTGACGGCACGGCGGGTGTCCGCCGAACGGGTGAACGAGCAGAACTCGATGTTCATCCGCCGCTTGACGTCGATCGAGACGATGGCGCCGCAGTAGCTGTCGCGTGACATTTTATAGGTTTTTTCGCGCGAGAAGACGCCTTTGCCTCCCGTGATCGCTTTTCCGATGACGGATGCGACCGCCTGCGGAAGGTGAAGTTCGTAGGCGCCGCGGTTGTCGTTGTAGTAACGGCTGCGGCGGTAGTCATAGTCGGACGAGGCTTCGATGAGCGTTTTCGCGAGGATGAGGTAATCCTCTTCCGACGCGTCAGCGGGGTTTAAATCGAAATAGAATTCTTTGAACTGTGCCTTAGGCACGATTTCCGGAAGGATGGATTTCAGCTTCTCCGGCATCGGGCAGTGGTGGATCATACAGTAGTCGGGCAGCCATTCGCAGAGATAGCCGTCAAGACGGGGTTCCGTCCTGCGGTAATGGAGCCAGATGCCCGCGAGCTGCGCCGCACCGTATTCCGGAGGAATGAGTTCGGGCAGGTTCAGAATTTCATAAATATACAGCTGAATATAGGAAGAATCGCAGTCGGGGTATCGTCCGTGACGGATATTTTCGCGGATCCAGCGGTAGAAGTCGAGCTGGGCGCGGCTCATGTGCGAGTACTGCGGGACATACGAGAAATATTTGACCGGCGGATAGTCGGCGGTATACGGGACGGAAGGCGCGGCGGCGTGGCTTTTTTCCGCGTTTTCCATGAAGCGTTCGTAGAAATCGATGTCGGATGTCCAGCTGCGGATTTCGATTTCGCGGAGAAGCAGGCCGTCACCGTTGTATTTTGCGAGAACTTCGTCGCCGGTATGGCGTTTTCTGCGCTCGGTCTGTTCGTTCTTTTTCTGCGGATTGAAGCTGCCCTGCCGCTTGTAGGATCCGAAGGAACCGTTCTGATACCGCGGCGGCGCGTCGTGGATGATGGTCTGGCGTCCTTCAGGTGTGGTTGCGGTGGAGGTGCGGGGACGTTCGGGAATGGTCATGCCGTTCATGGACGACGGTACGGTGGAAACGGCGGATTCCTCGCGGCGGTCCGGCAGATCATCGAACAGGTCATCGGGGAGATCGGTATTGTCGGCGGGGCGGTAGTTCAGTCTGGAGTGACTGCCGCGCTGTACGGGCGTTTCAGCGGGACGGTACGCGGACGTGTCGATCTTTTCCGCTTCCGTGACGTCATACGTGATCTCCACGGTATCGTTGACGTCGGTCATTTTGACGGGGGTGTCGGAAAAATCCGGCTTTTTATACACCCGGGGTTTCGGGCGGCCGAGGTTCCAGAAATCGTCGTCCTTTTCGGGGGAACTGCGGCGGGTATCGTGCACGATCTGCCGGCCGCCGGAGGAGAGGGACTCGACCTCGAAGGAGGCGGTGAAGTCCTTCGGCGTACGTGACTGCTGTATTTTATTCTCCACATCTCTGCGGATGGTATTTCTTAGATTCGCAAGCTCTTCGGGTGATTTTCTTTCGTTTTCCATTAAAAAAATAACTTTCTCCGTTTGCGGCATATACAATTTTTCAGTCGTTCGTAATATATAATTATAGCATGTTTTAAATACAGTGTCAATAAGACGGAAAGACGGAAAGACGAAAAAACGGAGAAATATCCGGCTGATAGAAAAAACTTGACAAATTGTGAAAATATGATATACTTGGTTTGAAAAGATATTCAGTGAAATGAATATCCGGAATGTACGTTTGGAAACATATTCAATTTTTGGAAAGGTGAAACGAACATGAGAAAACAGCATTTACGCCTTCCGGCACTGCTTCTTGCGGTTCTGATGGTTCTTCCGTTGTTTGCCGCATGCAGCGAAACAACGAATTCCGATGAGACGGAACAGACAGCCGCAGTGACTGCCGATTCCGTGCAGGAGCAGATTGCGGAGGAAGAACCCGAGATCACCCGTGAGAATACGCCGGATACTCTGCCGGCGGATCTGGATTACAACGGGGAGACATTTATGATCTATTACAGCAATGGTTTCGACTGGACGGAACTGATCGAGGGCGGAGAAGAACTGACCGGTGAAGTCGTTGCGGACGCCGTGTTTGAGAGCAATCTGTCGGTTGCCGAACGGCTGAATATTGACCTGCAGTATTACCCGGAGAACTCCGGGAACTACGGAACGATTGCGTCGCTGGTGAGCAATCTGATCATGGCGAACGACGATTCCTTCGACGTGTATCTCGGCGAACAGTACGGTCTGGCACAGACGGTAACGAACGGATATTACCGCAATGTGTTCGAGCTGCCGTATCTTGACTTTGAACAGCCGTGGTGGAACACGACGTTTATGGAGAACCTTCAGATTACGAAGGACAACCGCGTGTTCCTGACGGGGGACTTCAATCTGACGACCCTGAATCAGCTGTTCGTGCAGTATTTCAACAAGAGAATTTACGGTGACCTGTTCGGCAATCCGGACGATCTGTACGGTCTTGTTCTGGAAGGTAACTGGACGATCGACAAAATGAGTGAAATGATTGCCGCCGCTTACGTTGACCTGAACGGAAACGGGATGACCGACCCGGAAGATCAGCTGGGATATGTTGCTTATAAGACGTTCTCGGCAGTTGACCCGTTCATGTACTGCGGGGATGTCCCGTATACTTCGCTTGGAGATGACGGTCGTATTGTGATCAATATGAATCAGGAACGCGCAGTGACACTGACGGAAAAGGTGGTCAATCTGTTCAATCAGCAGGGCTCCTATACGGAGGACACCTCGCCGTTCGTTGTAGGTGGTTCTCTGTTCAACAACGGTCTGATGCGCGGGGCGAGCGAATTCCGCGACATGACGGACGACTTTGGCTTCCTGCCTTCCCCGAAGCTGGATGAAGCACAGGAATCTTATCAGAATCTTGTCGGGGACTGTGTGCTGTTCACGGTCATTCCCGTGACCTGTACCAATGCGGAAATGGCGGCGGCTGTTCTGGAAGCACTGAACGCTCAGACCTACCGCACCGTTACACCCGCATGGTACGAAGTGACCCTGAAGCTCAAATATTCCAGAGACCTGATCTCTTCGGACATCATTGACCTGATCCATGACTCCATTTATACGAGCTTCCTCTTTGCGTATTCACCGGTATTGAGCCAGATGGGACAGGTCATGCGTGATCTTGTGACCAATAACAACACAAATTATATGTCCCTGGTGAAGACAAAAGAAAAACCTGCGCAGAAGATGCTTGAAAAAATGTACAAGGATCTTGCAAAAACTCAGAATCCGTAACAACGGGACAACAGTCTGGGAAAAGCAAAACGAACAAATGGAACAGAGCGGGGGCGGAACTGCACCCGCTCTGTTCTGTCATTCCGGAGAATATTTCTGTAAAAAAATGTTTGGAAGTCCAATATTTACAGAAATATTACATTTGCCAGCATACGTTATTCGCAAACATTTTGTAAAATAAAGAAGATTCATATCGCATGTTGAAGATGAATATATATACAAAATAAATACACACATGATATGCACGCAGCGATGCGGATATCGGATCGATTTTGAAGGAATGGAGGGGTGACAGATGCTTCTGGTATCATACCCGGAGATAAAAGAGGAACGGACGCTGCCGGTATACGTAACCGGGATTGGGCTTGACTATCGTCAGGAGACGGTCATATGTCGGAAAGCCGGAGAAGCACAGCTTCTTTTTTCCATGGAAGGGACAGGTTCGGTCACAATTGAAGGATATGACTATGTTCTTCCGGCGGGCAGCGGGATGTACCTGAACGGCCGGACGGGCTGTCGGATCCGTCCGCGAGGCGACTGGGCGATGAGCTGGATTACGTTCGGGACCGGTGCCGCAGGCTGTGCGGAAATGCTGTTCCTCGGACGTGACTGGTGTACCTTCGACCTCCGTCACCGGGAGGATCACGTTCGGGTACTCCGTGAGATTTACGATGCGGTGACGCTCAATGCGGTTTATGGTGCCTCCCGCGCTTCGGCTCTTCTGTACGGTCTTCTTGTGGAGCTGAATGCCGGTCTTCTCGGTGTCACACGAAAAAATGTTCCGCAGAATCCCGCAATGGAAAGCATCATTGCCTACATCGATGCAAACTATACCCGAGACATCACGCTCGAGCAGCTCTGCACCGCTGCCGGCGGTCTTTCCGAGCAGTACCTCTGCCGCTTGTTCAAGCAGACAACCGGCATGCGCCCGATGGAATACATGCTCCGCCGCCGCATCAGCGCGGCACGTACCTACCTCGAAAAAACCGACATGCCCATCTCCGAGGTGGCTCTTCGTTCCGGCTTCCACAACACCAGCTACTTCTACCGCAATTTTCGCAAATTCGTCGGTCTGAGTCCGCTTGCATACCGTCAGTCGGTACACGGGGCTGAGTGATGGTTACAAAATATCGTTTTCCCCGGGGGGGACCTTTTCAGAGGAAAGGTCCCCCCGGACCCCCTCCAAACCTCTTTGGGCTGTGGCAGCCGGTTTGTGTAGTGCAAATTTGAAGTTTGGAGGGGGTTTTTGATGGGTCTGTGCGCAGCCATATAGACTATCCCAGCTGACAAAATGGGAGCGATCCAATTTCTGAGGAAGGGTGGAGACGGAAGTCAGGGGCCGCCGAGACCCTGACTTCCCTCGCCGGTTTGGATATACGTGATATAGTGCAATCGTTAGAAATCTCTCTACGGCGAGTAACTGCCCGCTCGGCTTGGCTGTCGCCGTCCTCGCTTCTGT
>JAFQFS010000073.1 GCA_017398585.1 Clostridia bacterium | reverse complement strand
GGTATTGTGTGAGAATGGAGGAACTCGGGGTAAACCTTTTTACAAAAAGGTTTCCCCGGACCCCTTCCAAAAAATTTTAAACGGTTGTGGTAATAAAGTACGTGCAGGCCGAACATTTTTGGAAAGGGAGTTACGAAACCAATGAACACACCGCTTTATTCCGGCATCATCATGAATTATGTCTGCACGGCGGCGTGCCGGCACTGCATGTTCGCGTCCGCGCCCGACTGCCCGAAGGACTACATCACCCCCGACATGGCAGAACGCACCGCCGCACTCCTTGAGGAAGCGGGAACGTCCTCCGTCCATATCGGCGGCGGCGAGCCGTTCATGAACTTCCGCGCACTGTGCATGCTCATCGAAGCGCTGAACCGGCACGGCGTCGGGGTGGACTACATTGAAACGAACGCATTCTGGTGCTCATCGGATGAATTCGTCCGCGAACGGCTCATGAAACTGCGCGGACTCGGCGTCACGACCATCATGGTATCCGTCGACCCGTTCCACATCGAATTCGTTCCTCTCGAACGTCCGATCCGGCTCTGTCAGGTGATGAACGAATGCGATTTCGATTATTTCATCTGGAAAGACCGCTATCTGCGCCGGATGATCCGCTTTGACCGGACGAAAACATATACAAAAGAAGAACTGCAGAAGGCGCTCGGCGCGGATTACATCACCGATACGGCGTCGGAGTACGGGCTTGGCATGAACGGACGTGCGCTGGCGATCGCGGGGGACATCTACGAAAAACGTCCCGCAGAAAAACTTGCGGCGGCGGCGTGTTCTTCCCTGCTCGACGTGTGCCACTGCCACCTCGATCTGTACGGGAACATCGTTCCGTCGGGATGCCCCGGCATCGCGGCGGATGCGCGGGATTTCCTGAACGAAAACATTGCTCCGGAACAATATCCGGTGATGGCACGTCTGCTCTCCGGCGGGACAAAGGCACTGTATGACTATGCCGCCGAAAAGGGCTTCGTTCCCTCCGCGGAAGGTTATCCGACACGGTGCGCGTTCTGCTACGCGATGCGGGAATTCCTGCACCGTGAGGCACCGTCCGCCGATCTGGCACCGGACTGCTTCTACACATCCATGGAAAAAACACTTCATCCGCAGACGGGAGGAGAATCATGAACTACAGCAACTATGTCAGCACCAAAATCGGCACCATCGGCGACATGACCGCGACCAGCTTCCACGGCGGCGGCAAGACCCATCCCGGTGCCATCTGCCCGTTCGGGATGGTACAGTTCGGACCGGACACGCTCGAAGGCGGCGACAACGGCTCCGGATACAGCTACCACCACACGACCATTGACGGATTCAGCATCAACCACATGTCCGGTGTGGGCTGGTACGGCGATCTCGGGAATTTCCAGGTCATGCCGACGACCGGTCCGCTGAACCTGCTCTCCGGCACCTACCGCGACGCCCTCACGAAAGCGGACGGACGCGGGTACGAATCCGATTTCCGTCACGAAACGGAAGTCACCGAAGCGGGCTACTACGCCGTTACGCTCGACACCTACGGCATCCGCGCGGAAACGACCGTTTCCGTCCACACGGGAATGATCCGCATGACCTATCCGGAAAACGTCGGACGGCGGGTACAGATCAATCTGGCGCGCCGTATCGCGGGACGTTCGCCCCTGCAGGAACTGCAGATCGTGGATAACCGCACCATCGAAGGGCGCATCCACTGTCCGTCGACCCACGGCGGCTTCGGGCGCGGCGGCGGTCACGTGAACTACGACCTGTATTTCCACGCGGAATTTTCCGAAGCATGGGATATGAACGGCGTATGGAACTACGGGGCGGAATCGGAAAGCGGCACCGAATACACCGGCGAGGAACTGTGGTTCTACGCGGAATTCCCGGCGGGAGATCAGCCGATCGTGCTGAAGATCGGGATTTCATACATCAATCTCGAAGGTGCGCGGTACAATTTCGCGGCGGAAGCGGCGGACAAAACGTTCGACCAGATGCACGCGGACAGCACCGCCGCATGGGAGGACGCGCTGTCTGTCGTAAAAGTGGAAGGTTCGGATGAAGAAAAACTGACCATCTTCTACACCACCCTCTACCATGCCCTGCTCGATCCGCGCGTCTACTCCGACGCGAACGGCAATTATCTCTCCGCCGACGGCGTCATCCGTACGACGGGCGATTTCCGCAAGCGTACCGTGTTCAGCGGCTGGGACGTGTTCCGCGGCGAATTCCCGCTGCTGACCATCGTTCAGCCGGACGCGGTCAACGACATCATCAACTCGCTGATTGACATTGCGGAATACGAAAACGTCTCCTTCCCGCGCTGGGAACTGCTCGGACATGAGACCGGCTGCATGCTCGGCGACCCCGGCATCGTTGTGACCGTGGACGCATACCGCAAGGGCATCCGGAACTTTGATGTAAAAAAGGCGTACGGCATCTGCCTGAAGACCGCATTTGACCCGAAGTCGAAACGCTGCAATGCGGCGGACATGAACGAACTCGGCTATGTCCCGAACCACATTTCCTCAACCCTTGAAAACGTTTTCGCGGATCACTGCATTTCCCTGTTTGCCGATGAACTCGGGGACAAAGAAAACGCCGCGGTTTTCCGCGAACGTGCATTCAATTATAAGAAAATCTTCGATCCCGAAGTCGGCTGGATGCGCCGGAAGAACGCGGACGGCACCTGGGCGGAATGGATCGACGAATACGACGAAGCCGGCTGTACGGAAAGCAATATTTTCCAGCAGACGTGGTTCGTCCCGCACGACCCGCAGGGTCTGATCGACCTGATGGGACACGACAAATTCCTTGAAAATATGGAACGGCTGATGGCGGACTCCGACCTCTCCGCCATGTGGAACACGGCGTACAACCATCCGAACGAGCCGTGCCACCACCTCGTCCACATGTTCACGGACGCGGGACAGCCGTGGCGGACGCAGTACTGGGTGCGCCGCATTCAGGAGGAATCCTACAACACGACCGAATACGGCTTCTGCGGCAACGAGGACGTCGGTCAGATGTCCGCATGGTACGCACTGACCGCGCTCGGCTTCCATATGGTCGCGCCCGGCAGCGGTATTTACCACGTGAATACCCCGCTGTTCCGCCGCGCGGAGATCCGTCTTTCGAAAGAATACCATCCGTGCGCCGTTTCGGACACACTCGTGATCGAAACCGTGGGCAATCCGGACGAAAACGTCTACATCCGCGGCATCACGGTCAACGGCAAGCCCCTCGACCGCGCATGGCTGACCTGGGACGAAATCGCAAACGGCGGCGTCATCCGCTACGAACTCTCAAACGAACCCTGCACCGACTGGGCAGTACAGCTCCCGCCGTCGCTGAGTAAATGAATAAATTAAAAAATCGGGGAGGAACTTTTTGAAAAAAGTTCCTCCCCGCCCCCCACTTCAAAAACTTTTAATCTGGGTACAGAACAAAAAAAGTGCAGATTTATCCGAAAAGTCTGCACTGAACCTTGTCTCGTTCACAGATTGAAGTTTTTTGGAAGGGGTTCGGGGGAACCTTTTGTTCACAAAAGGTTCCCCCGATTCCTTTATTTCATTCTCTCCGCAATCTTCATAAACTGCAGTCCCTGTAAAATCTCGCCTACGGTCCAGCCGCTTTCGACGCAGCAGGGTGCCCAGCCGATATCATGCGGGACGCCGTAGATTTCCCAGCGGCTCACGTCGAATGCGCGGGTCCAGCTGCCGTGGATCGTTTTATCGGTGCTGCGGGTCTGGCAGGAGACCATGAAGCCCGCGACGTCGAGCCATTTTTCACGGAACCGTTCGTCGCCCGTTGCCAGATACGCATATGCGAAGCCGAGCGGGAGCCAGTTTGTCGAGTACAGCAGGTCAACGACGGGGTCGCCGTTTTCCGCGAGGAGCGCACATTCGCCTGCTTCCCGGCGCGAACAGTTCGCGCGGTAGCCGGTGTCCCATTCGAGGTATCCGCCCGATTCGTGATGCACTTTTTCGAGGTCGTTTGTCACGCGTATGAGCCATGCGAGGTGTTCGGGATCCTTCGTGACTTCGTACAGTGCGGACAGCGGGAGGATCAGACGGCACATTTCTTCCGTTTCGCTCGTTTCACGGGTATTTTCGGGATAGAGCGCCATGATCGAACGCAGGCCGGCTTCGGCGGTCTTCCGATACTTTTCCGGACCGCCCGCACGGGAACAGAGGATCAGCGCGGCGTGATAGAAGCCGTTGTAGTGAGCCGCGGATGTTCCGGTGTTGTTTTCGCGGAGGTGCTTCATGCTGTCTTCGGTCAGATTCGCAACGTCGGTGCGTGCGGCACGCAGACCGTTCGGACCGGTGGTGTTCACCATATATTCGCAGGCTTCGACCGCGTCCGCGAAGTGACGGCTTCCCTCTTCCGTAAAGTTCTGGCAGAGGAGTGTCGGCAGGATCGCACGTGCGGCGTCGTCCTGATAGCAGGTCAGCCACGCCGTTTCGCTCCAGCGCATCATGCCGCGGTGGAGACCATCCTTCACCTGCATGTACGTAAAGATGAAATCTTCGATGGTTTCAAACAGCTTCCGGCTTTCCTCGTTTCCGGTGGTCATCCAGTCGAGGAGGAACGCGCCGCCCGTTTCACCGCTGCAGTCGGTCCGGACCTGGTTGACGCGCTGCTGGACGCCGGTACCCGCATGGATGTGGTGGCTGAGTCCTTCGCATACACCACCGCGTCCGCCGTTCACGAACATGTCGGCATTGCGGAACCAGTCGAGACCGAGCCTTACGGCCTCGTTCACGTCGTCGGACGTACGGACGATGCTTCCCTTCGCGAAGGTGCAGACGGGTTCGGGAAACTCCGGTGCGACGGCTTCTCCCGCAAGGAAGGAAATGACATAGGTAAGAACGCTCTGCCAGCGCTTTTCCGGCGCCAGTCTCGCGCGTCGGAAATTGCACAGGCGGAACGCGCAGACGAGCAGGTTCCCTTCCGTGAGCCACAGGGCATTCCGGCTGTTTTTGAGCGATGCGTGTTCCGGATCGATGTGGTCATGTGCGCAGACGTAGTTGTGGTAGGTGAGAATGGGGGTGCAGGCGGGAGCGAAGTAGTAGGCGATGCAGTTGTTGCAGTGTCCGTCGAGGACGTCGCCCGCGGTCAGACCGGCGATCAGGGAATCACGGTACACCAGACGGTGGTGGGTCATGCGTTCCGGTTCACCGGAATAAAAGCAGCGGAAGGAGGCGGCAAATTCGCAGAAGACGGGTTTGCCGGCATCCGCCATGGCTTCGGCTTTCACGCGGAGGTGCGGCGGGATGGTGAGGGACGTTTCGCCGTTTCCGCCGAGGATGGCAAGGGCATCGTAGGAGTCCGTGCAGACATCCGCAGCGTCCGCAAACGGAATGAACTCCGCGCCGGGACAGGTACCGAGGATGAGGTCGGACAGGTCGCTTGCCGCATGGGAAAGGATGAGGATCTTGTTCATGGGAACCTCCTTTTTTCGGATTGAAGTTACCGTCATTATAGCACGGGCGTGCGGAATTGTCAAGAAAGCGGATTTGTTCACATTTGTATGGTATAATGTGGGCATCAAGAATACGGAGGTCGAATATGACAGACTACAAGGAACTGAACGAACAGCTTCGTGCGCTCATCGGCGGCGTGCCGCACCCGATCGCGAACCTCGCGAACGCGTCCGCGCTGCTGTTTCAGACGCTCGACGGGCTGAACTGGGCAGGATTCTATCTCATGGAAAACGGCATCCTCGTACTCGGTCCGTTTCAGGGCAAGACGGCGTGCATCGAAATCCCGGTCGGCAAAGGCGTCTGCGGGACGGCGGTCGCACGCGGAGAAACAGTGCTTGTGAAGAATGTCCACGAATTCCCGGGACACATCGCATGTGACAGCGCATCGAATTCGGAAATCGTCGTACCGGTACACAAAAACGGCGAAATCATCGGCGTACTGGACATCGACAGCCCTCTCATCGGACGGTTCACGGAAGAGGATCAGGCAGGGCTTGAGGAGTTTGTACGGATTCTCGAACGGGAAATATAACGTTTCGTGGGAAAAACTTTTTTGAAAAAAAGTTTTTCCCACACCCTTTTCAAAAAACTTTAATCTGTATAAGGAAATATTAGTACGGCTAAACCGGCACTTTTGAAATACGGGATTGTACCGATACGGCGGATGTGGTATTCTATAGCCAACGAAAGCGCTTTTGAATTCTTTATTTTGGAGTGATGACCATGTCAATCGGAACGAACATCAAAAAACTGCGCCGCGAGCGCGACATCACGCAGGAACAGCTGGCAGAGCTGCTGCATCTTACGCCGTCCGCCATTTCCCAGTGGGAGACCGACCGCGTCCTGCCGGACATTTCGTATCTGCCGATGCTGGCGAATATTTTCCGCGTCAGCGCAGACGTGATCCTCGGGATCGACGTGGAAGCGAAGGACGCGCGGATCGAGGAAATCTATAAGAACGTGCGGGAACTGTGGTGCACCGGACAGCGGGACGAAGCCGAACGGCTCTGCCGGGAAGGGCTTGCGGAATTTCCGGACGCGTACCTCCTCATGGAGGAGCTGGCGTTCAATCTCAGCTATTCGAACGAACGTGCACGGCAGGAGGAAAGCATCACGCTGTTCGAACGGATCCGTGCGGGATCGAACGATGAAGTTGCGAGAAACTTCGCCGTGGGAAATCTGATCGAGCTTTATATGGCGACCGGCAGGCAGGATACGGCAAAGCAGCTTGCGGAATCCGTACCCGTTATGATCTATGACCGCGAAACCTGCAAATTATCCACCCTGCGCGGGGCGGAGTGGGAGAATGAAATGCGGACGGAAATCGCACGTCAGTTCAACCGGTTCGTCTGGAACATCCCGCATCTGATCAGCGCATCCGCCGACGGAAAGAAGATCTACACAGATGCGGAACAGATCGAACTCTGGCGGAAAGTGATCGTGTTTGTCGAAACCTTCTATGAAAACGGGGATTATGCGTTCGACCGTCAGATTCTGGTGATGGCACATTATTGGAGTGCGGCACGGTACGCGGCCCTCGGTGATACGGAAAATGCCCTCTCCGCACTGGAAACCGCACTGTTCCACATCGAGGAATACGACCGGTACAGCGAAGGAATGCTCGGGAATCACCTTGTTCTGCCGCCGGAAAAATGGCCGACTTCCCTTCTCGTCCGGCCGAACGGTCCCGACGACGGACGGCTTGCCATGACCGTCAGCAATGCTTCCACAGAAAACTGTGCGATGGGATATCTGCGGACACTTTCCGAACGACAGTTCGACAACATCCGCGAAGAACCGCGCTTCAAAGCCGTCGAAGCACGTCTGCGGGAGACCGCAAAAGAATAGGAACAACAAAAACGCAGGGTTTGCCTGCGTTTTTGTTATGGTTATCTCTGTTGCTTCGTTTCCGCCCATTTCAGAAGCGGGACGCGGATCGGCGGGGACAGGTTTTCCGGAAGTTCATCCGCCGCGAAAAAGCGCAGCTCGTCCGTTTCGCCTTCCTGACAGATCAGTTCGCCGGAATACTCCCGGCAGAGGTAGACGATGTCCACGTTTGACACCTCGTCACCGTTCGGGTAGACGTAATGCGTGTCCTTTCCTGAGAAAATGCCGAACAGTTCCAGACGGTGCGCAGTCAGTCCGGTTTCCTCGAGAAGTTCTCTCGCCGCCGCTTCCTCGACCACCTCGTCCAGCTCGACGGATCCGCCCGCGTACCCCCAGCAGTGGTTGTCGCTGCGGAGCTGCAGCAGGACACGTCCTTCGCTGTCCTCGACGATCACACTCGCACCGACCTGCAGAAGCGGACGGTGCCCGACAATTTTCCGGAGATCCATGATGTAATTTGACAT
>JAFQFS010000072.1 GCA_017398585.1 Clostridia bacterium | reverse complement strand
GGAGAGGGCGTGGATTTCCGTGTATTCGCGTTTGAAGAGAGCGCGGACGGCTTCGCCGAAGCCGGAATTGCGTCTTGCGACACGGAAGGTTTTGCAGATGTGCTGTAATTCGATCATTTTGTAGTCACCATTTCAATTATAAACCAAACGTTGTCCGATCAAAAGTTTTGATCGACCTTTTTTAAAAGGTCGCGGGGTCAAGGGGCAGAGCCCTTGTCGACCTCCGCAGAGGTCGAAATACCCTGGACGTCAAAAGAGTTCCTCTTTTTGCTTCTTTTTCTCCTCGATAAAGGAGAAAAAGAAGAACTTGAGATTTGGTTATATTAAATCCAAACACTGTCCGAAAAATGCGGAGAGCAGTTCTTGTAACGGTCAAACCTTCCCCGCAAATTATGTCCGGTGCCTGCCGCAGCCGCCGGCGGACACCGTTCCGATACGGAAAATAACCTCCTTATTCATAGAAAATCTATCTGAAATACAGTGACGGGATGTAAAATTATAGCACGGTGGTGAAGATATGTCAACGAATACTGTATATTTTTTGTAAATAAATGTCGGGTATAATGTAAAAATGATTGAAAATGCGAGAATTTACAAATAGTTCATAAAATCAAAAAACAGATTTGACAAACCGGTGATAAAATAGTAATTGTGGAAAGTTGGGAAAAAAGAAGTAAGAAGAAAAATTGTTAGAAAGGAACCTCAATTTATGACGATTTTTGATGTATTGACCATGATCGGCGGTCTGTGTCTTTTCCTGTTCGGGATGAACCAGATGGGCGAATCGCTGGAACGCCGTGCGGGCGACAGCCTCCGTACCCTTCTGAGCAGGCTCACGTCGAACAAGGCGGCGGGCTTCCTGACGGGTCTCGGCGTGACGGCGGTCATCCAGTCAAGCTCCGCAACGACGGTTATGGTCGTCGGTTTTGTAAACTCCGGTCTGATGACGCTTCGCCAGGCGATCAACGTCATCATGGGCGCGAACGTCGGTACGACGGTAACGGCGTGGATTCTCAGTTTGAGCGGCATTGAGAGCAGCAATATGTTTGTCAAGCTCCTCAAGCCGACCTCGTTCACTCCCGTTCTCGCGCTCATCGGTATCATTATGTACATGACGGGCAAGGAACAGAAACGGAAGGACACCGGTACGATCCTTCTCGGCTTTGCCGTACTTATGTTTGGTATGGACACAATGTCCGGCGCGGTTTCCGGTCTGAAGGAAGTCGAATGGTTCAGGAATATGTTCATTCTCTTCAAGAACCCGGTTCTCGGCGTCCTGGCAGGCGCGTTCCTGACGGCGGTCATCCAGTCGAGCTCCGCGTCCGTCGGTATTTTACAGGCACTTGCTTCGACCGGTCAGGTTTCCTACGGTGCGGCGATCCCGATTATCATGGGTCAGAACATCGGTACCTGCGTAACGGCACTCCTGTCCTCCGTCGGTGCGACGAAAAACGCAAAGCGTGCGGCGTTTGTACATCTGAGCTTCAACGTGATCGGTACGGTCGTATGGCTGGCGGTCTTCAGCATCGTTGACCTGCTCATCCACCCGGCACTGCTCAACGCATCCGCGGAAGCGTTCGGCATCGCGATTGCACACTCGATCTTCAATGTCCTCTGCACGATCCTGCTTCTGCCGATGACCGGTCTGCTGGAAACTCTCGCACTCAAGCTGATCCGCGAACCGGCGAAGAAGGAAAAGGTTGCGGAACTCGACGAACGTCTCCTTGCAACCCCTCCGATCGCGCTGGACCGCTGTGCGGTTGTTGCGGGTGACATGGCGAAGGTTGCGGCGCACGGCATGAAGGACGCGCTGATGTCCATCACAAGCTACAACAAGACGCTCGCGGAATCGGTTTACGAATGCGAAGACAAGTGTGACCATTACGAAGACATTCTCGGTACGTACCTCGTCAAGCTGAGCGGAAGCCTGTCCGGGCAGGACAGCAACGAAGCTGCAAAGCTGCTGCGCATCATCGGGGACTTCGAACGTATCTCCGACCACTCGAAGGATATCGTGGGCGCTGCGGAAGAAATGCGCGAAAAGAACATCGTCTGGTCCGCGGCGGCAAGTCATGAACTCGAAGTTATGACCCACGCACTCCGCGAAATCGTTGACCTGACGCTGGATGCCTTCTCTAACGACAATATGGACTCCGCGCAGAAGGTCGAACCGCTCGAACAGGTCATCGACGTACTGAAGGAATCCCTCCGCGTCCGCCACATCGAACGTCTCCAGCGCGGCGAATGCACCATCGAAGCGGGCTTCATCTGGACGGACCTCCTGACCGCAATGGAACGTACCTCCGACCACTGTTCCAATATCGCCGGCTGCGTCATCGACATCGCAATGGGCAACATGAACCTGCATGAATCCCTCCGCGCCGTCAAAGCCGGTGACCCCGAATACAATCACCTCCACGCAGAATTTGTGGAAAAGTACAGAATTTAATAGGGGAGTTCTCGGGGGAAACTTTTTTGAAAAAAAGTTTCCCCCGAACCCCTTTCAAAAAACTTCAAACGAAAAAGAATGACATTGCCGGGTGCAGATTTGAAGTAAAAAACGTACTGTAAGCTGACAAAATTTACAAGTACGAACGATTTGCACAAACTATGTCATTCTTTTTTGTTTGAAGTTTTTGAAGGTGGGGTTTGGGGAGGAAACTTTTTTCAAAAAGTTTCCTCCCCAATCATTTTTCTCACTCAAAAAAAGATTTCAGGAATTCTTCCTCCGTCCCGTCGTATTCGGCGAGGGCGAGGAATTCCTTGCCGAGCTGGTTGCCCCAGCTGTAGAGAATGACGGTTTTGCCGTCGAAGTCGCAGAGGTCCACGTCGCTGTTGTTGCAGTCGATGGCGTTTTCGATGAAATCGAGCTGTTCTGCAGTGAATTTTTCCGGGAACAGGACGTTTTTGTCTTCGCCCGAGGGGTACATGATCGGGTTGGTCAGACCAAGTTCGAAGTCGCGCAGATCGCGGGTGCGGACGATGTACGGCAGCCAGCGGTGGTGCGGCGCGCTTTCGAGATAGATCATGTAGTAGTAACCGTCGTAATACCGGATGACCGGGCAGGCGGAGTAGTAATCGCGGGAATAGCTGTATTCGTCCATCGGAAGGAGCGTCCAGTTCACGAGGTCCTGCGATTTTGCGAACACGCACGTGAATGCGCGTCCGACCGCCGGATTCGTGCCGCCGATTTCGATTGCCATGACGTAGCCGTCCGGACCCTTGCACACCGACGTGTTGAACAGGCTGATGTCCGGCGGGAATTCGAGCGCCACGGAGGTTTCCCAGTTTACGAGGTCGCGCGAAACGAACGTGTCGAGGATCGTTCCGCCGCCTCCTCCGCGGGTCCCGTGGACGAACATCGTGCCGTTTTCGGCGATGCAGCAGCCGAAGGAATGATCCTCTGCGAATTCCGGCAGGGCGGATTCGTCGGTCATGTCCACAAAGCGGTAGCAGCCGACCGGACGTTCGGTGGTGCCCCAGCCGCAGTTGCGTACCCATTCGAAGCGCAGGAGACGTCCGTTCCACACAACGGGTGTGGTTTCAACGACGCCGATGTCGAGGGTGCCGAGCTTGCGCAGGGTTCTGCGGACCGGCATTTTTGCGGTTTTCAGGGTTGTACGGAAGTCGTTTAACATGATGGTACCTCACTTTTGATTTGTATTTTTCGTTTCCATTGCGAATACCAGGGAAAACAGCGCTGCCATAATGCAGAGGACGCTGATTTCGGGCATCCAGTCCCATATCGGTACCGGCGGTTCGGCGAGAACGTAGATCTGCATGTCCTCCACAAAAATATGGTACAGCAGCGGCAGTCCGAACAGCGGATACAGCAGTTTTTTTGTCGGGAGGATTCCCGTGACCGTCAGCAGATACAGGGAGAGCACCGTCAGATAGAGCAGCGTGCAGAGTGCCCGGTGCACCGGCGAAAACGAAAGCGCCTTCCGGATAAAGAATGTGACGCCGATCACCACAGCAGCCGCGGTCAGGTGTTTTGCGGAACGTTCGCCCCGCAGAATCCCGCAGACGAACAGAGCGGCCGCCGTCACGGGGAGAAGCAGATGCACAAGGACGATTTCCGCCGTCAGCGGCGCCGCGAGGTAATGTACCATCCGCACCGCCGCCGAGATTCCCATCCATCCGCAGGCGATCCGTGCAGCCGGATGCCGTGTGCGGATGGTCAGATGCATTCGTTGTCTCATATTACCATGCGGTTTCCTTCGCGAGACGTTCCCCGAGGGCGTCCGCCATGCGCTGATAGTCGTTCGTCAGGATCACGTCGATGCCCATGTCGAGGAAGCGTGCCGCCTCCTCCGGTTCGTCCGACCAGAAGATGTTGCACCGGATCCCGTGTTCCTTTGCGAGATCCACGTTTGCCTGCGTCACGTGTCCTTTCACAAACTGTACTTTTCCGCAGCCCATTTCGATCGCGCGTTCGACGACATGATCGAAATCATTGCCGCCGCCGACGCACCGTCCGAGATCGGGCGCAAGCTCGCCGAGCTGACGCATCACCGTGTCGTTGCCCGTCATGAAGTAGACGTACTTTTCGCAGTCGTACTTCCGGATCAGCGCGATGATTTTCCGCAGATATTCCTCACCGAGCGGGTCAACGTTGTTCCTGCTCTTGATGTGGATGTTCATGACCGTGTGGCACGCGAATTTCTCAAGAATTTTTTCGAACGTCAGGACGCGCAGTCCCCTGTACGCTCCGCCGAAGCCCTTGCCGAAGTCGAATGTTTCAAGCTCCGCGAGGGTGTAGTCCCAGACCGCACCCGTCCCGTCGGACACGCGTTCGAGGTGGCTGTCGTGGATCGAGACGATCTCGCCGTCCTTCGTTTCCCACAGGTCGAATTCGATTTCCGCCGCCCCGGACGCTACCGCCGCGCCGAACGCGGGCAGGCTGTTTTCCGGAGCGACCGTGTTGAATCCGCGGTGTGCGCACAGCCGCGGATAGGGCATGAGCGCGTCCGGAAGAACGACCGCGCTGCCGCCCGGACGGTACTTCCACGGACGTCTGCCCACTTCGATGTACTCGAAATGTGCGGACGGCGGATTGCCGAATCCCGCGGGCTTGTAATATTTTTTCGCCGGATCGATCACGCACGTACGCATGCCGACTTCGTTCAGCAGGTTGAAAACGACCGTGCCGTCCGGTTCCACGACACAGCTTCCGCCGCCGGTCGGGCTGTCTTCTCCCATGCTCACCGACGCGCGCACGACGTAGGTGTTCGTGTTGTACGCGAGAAAACGGCTCATCAGTTCGAGCGCTTCCGCCGTGTCCGAACGCTGATGCGAGCATCCGATGATGATGTCGGGGCGCTGACGGGCGATGTTCGCGAAATTTTCGTAGAAATAGAAGTCGTAGCAGGTCAGGAAGGCGTAACGGATTCCTTCGATTTCAACAATCGTCGGTTCGGAGAATTCGTAGGAATACGCACAGTCCATGTGACGTTTGAAAACCTCGCCGTTCGTCGGATGCTGCTTGAAATAGTAACCGGCGACATTGCCTTCGCGGTCGAAGGCGTACGTTGTGTTGCGCAGACCGGCGCCGCTGTCGTACAGCGCATTGACGAACAGGACACTGTGACAGCGCTTTGCCGTTTCGGCGGCTTTCGCGAGGATTTTTTCGGTGTACTTCGCGTGGCTTTCGTGAAACTGTTCCACCGTTTTTGCGAGGGCGGGAACGTCCGCCGCTTCGGGAAGGACGATCAGATCCATGCGGCCGTCGCAGCGGTCGAGCGCGTCGAGTTCCCACGCAAGCAGGTCATCGGAATCGGCGTGATCGGTCGAATAGTACGGCTGGATCACGCAGACGTTCATGGGATTCGGTTTCATATGGTTCTCCTTTCGGAAGGGGTATAGGTTTCGATCAGTTCAAGAATATCGGTTTCGTAAATATTCCCGCCGAGGACGCTGCCGTCCGGATCGACGCTGATCGTCCGGACATCGTACGGCGATTCCTCGTAGGGATTGACGGGGAGGTTGTCCCGGTCAAAGTATTCACCGAGGTATTTCAGCGCATTTCCGGAGGGGAAGATCACGTTTCCGCCGTTTGCCGCGATTCCCATGTCCGAAAATTCCGCGAGAATTTCCGAGGTACGGCGGTTGTACACGTTGTCCGCGTCCCGTCCGACGAGCCACGCGGGATTCATGCGGATCGCTCCGCCTGCGTCAAGAACGGCGGCGGCAAAGGCTTTCACCGGTCCGAGCGGGATTGTTTCCTGATGGAACGCGTCGGCGGAGAGGAGAATATCGTTCACTCCGCTCTGCACGAGCCGTTCCGCGGCGGTGCGGATTTTCACGGCATCCCGGCTGAAAAAGCCGTTGGTGATGACCTGCCGCTTCGGGATTCCGGCGTCGCGTCCCGCGCGGTGGATGGCGTACACGGCTTCGGGATGAAGCATCGGTTCGCCGCCGAACGTCATCAGCGATTCGATGGAGAAGTTTTCCGCCACTCTTGTGACGAGCGAGGCGGCCGCCGCACCGTCGAGGGAGACGCCGCATCCGGCGTGATCGCCTTCGGAACAGTGGCGGCACCGTCCCGTGCAGGCGAGGGTGATGAGAAATTCAATGCGGTCCAGATGTTGGATGTAAGGATTCATAATATTCAGATTCATTGTACGGTGAATTCCGTCCAGTCGATGCTGCTGTACTGCATGACGTCAACGGATTTTTTCATGCCGATTTTTTCATAGAAGGGAATGGCGTTTTCGTTCGCGATCAGGTAGACCGCGATGTCCTTTTCGCCTCCGGCGAGTTCATGGGCGGTCTTCATCAGCCGCTTTCCGATGCCGCGATGGGTGAAGGCGCGGTCAACGCCGAGGTCGGTCACGTAGAGCCAGTAGGCAAAGTCGGTCAGTCCGAACAGGACGCCGACGAGAGTGCCGTCCTCCGTGCGTGCGGCGAGACTGACGGAGACGTTCCGGACAAGTCTCGCGATCCGTTCCTCAAACCGTTCCGCAGGGTACTGCGAACCGAGATCCGTCCGTTTCAGAAAGTCGATGTATTCTTCGGGAGAGAGGCGTTCTTCCCGGATTTCGATGGGTTCGTTCATGGGATCACCTCGTTAAAACTGCCACGCATTCTACAGTTGTCCCTTTAGGTAGGGAGTCTACCAAAGTATTTGACCTGTTGGAATTGGTATTATACTGGTTTAATCAAACCGTTTGTCCAGAATGTCTCAAAAGTTTCAGTTGAACCGCCGTGCTCGACAATTTTACCGTCAACAACTCTGTCAATGTCAACTCCCGTAATTTCCAAAACCTTATTGGTTGGTGTTATCCCCAGAAAATCACCTTTGTGGGTTCCACGCATGATAAACTCTGAAATTACATAGTCACCATCGGTATATT
>JAFQFS010000071.1 GCA_017398585.1 Clostridia bacterium | reverse complement strand
TGGATCCAGCTGTGTCCGCTTGCCTTTACGTAATCCGTTTCGGCGTATCCGCATTCGCATTTTTGTTCGCAGACTCCGTCGTGTTCGCAGTCCGCCTCCGTCTGCCAGGTCAGAACTAAATTGTGAGGCTCCAAACCTGAATTCGCGCCGCAGACCGTGCATTGACGGCGGTGACCGTCCATCGCGTAGATGTATTTATCCGACCAGTAGTGCTTAACGTCGCGCACGTAACCGCAGACGTTGCAGACAGCATCGCAGACGTAGTCGTATGTGTGAGTCGTAAGCTTCGGGATAACGACGTTTACCGCGGGCTTGCCGTTGATGAATTTTCCGCCGCAGCCGAGGCACACCTTGTGGTCTTTAAGTCCTTCGGAAGCGCACGTAGCCGGATAGCCCTTGACGTCCTGATAAACCGTATGAATCGGAGAATACATATAAGCGTTGTAATCATATCCGCCGATTATCTGCACTTCGGCCCAGAACATATGTCCTTCATCGCCAATATCCACAGGATACGTCTTCCCAAGCCCAACCGTATTTCCAGAGTCGGCGTCAAACCACGTCGCGTTCCATTTGCCCGCCTCAAAGAGGGCTTTATCCGTAGGGTCAATATCCGAGATCAACTGAATCGTAAGCTCCGTGCCGTGCGTACAGGGAACACCGACGATCGCAAGCTGAGGCATATCATGACCGCAGCCGGTGCAGACGCCGCTCTTGTAAGAGTGCTCCGCTTTATTGACGTAGCCGCACACCGTGCAAATTTTCCAGTGATGTGTCGAATCTCCGTACCATCCGTCGTAATCACCGTCGCTCGTGTATTTGTGTCCGGCGCCCGAAGACCGTTCTATGTGAGCGTACCCGCAGGTCTCGCATACGGTGGTGACGATCGTCTTCGTGCAGTCTTTGAAAACCTTTTGCTTCAGGTCGTGCGCAGTGGCCGGTCCCGCTACGCCGCATACCGTGCAGATCTGCCAGTGGTTTTTGTCGTTATGCTTGTAATCGGAAGAAAACGGATGTCCCGTAACTCCCGCGACCGCGTAACCGACGGCCATATCGAAGGTGTGACCGCAGTCCTTACATTCGTAATGCAGCACGCCTCCATTGCAGTTGCCTTCCTTGCCTTTGAGGACGTAGAGATGGCGCATCGGCACCGTGATCCTTGCTCCGCAGACGGAGCATTCCAGCCAATGGTATGTGCCGTCGTAGAATTTCAGCGTCTGCGCGGTGATGCTGTTTTTGAAATAGAGGTTATACTCGGCGTCGCTGACCTGCCCCGAAACCCAGACGGCGGTGTGCTTGGTGTGTTTCGCGTTCCAGTCGATCGTGAAGGGATCGGAATAGACGACCTTGTTTACGGAGCCGTCGCCGCGTCCGTCGTAGACGGCGAGGCGCCAGGTGAGCTTTTTGCCCTGAGCGGTGAAGTCAACGTATTTTCCGCCGTAAGCCAGCGCGGCGTTGGATGTGCCGCCGATCATGAACTTGTAGACGCCGGTCTTGTCGCTCGAGCTGTCGTGTTTAATGCAATCGTAGTAATAGATGTTTTTCCTGAGTTCCGCCCAGGTCTCTGGAAGGACCTCCCCCTCTTCCACCGGGATCGCGGCGACGCGGGCGTAGACAGTGCTTCCTTCAGGATCGCCGACGACGCCGATGCGAACGGTGCCGGAAACGAAGCTCTTCTGTTTGAGCACTTCCATATCGCCGGGAGATTCGATGAAGCTGTAGACGGACGGCTGGATCATCGGGATCACTTCTTCGGGCTCGACTCCGCAATAGACGCAGATGCCTTTTTTCAGTCCGTTGATGCCCAGCAGCGGCTCCTTGACGGTCTTCCATTGGAACTCGTGCGGCGTGCAGTCGCTCAGGTATAAATCGCATCCCGGGAAGATGCACCAGACGTCGTGGCATTCCTCTGACGAGGAATTGTATCTGAGGATATGATGGTTTTCGTCGTGCTTTGACGCATCAATATCTTCCGACTTGGTCTCTTTGTCAAGAATGCAATGATCTGTTCCGTAGTACGCGCTGTTTTCCCTGCAGCATTCCTCGCAGAGATCGCAATATTCGCAGAACTCCAGCCCCAAAGCCTCGGTGCAGCGTCCGCACCCGTCGCAGATCCATTCCTCGCGGACGCAGCATTCGGCGCAGTGGTCACCGTGTTCCTCACACTCGCCGTTTTCCTCGAAGCATTCTTCGCAGACTTCACAGTGTTCCCAACAATTTTCGCATTTTTCGCATTCTTCGCAGTAATCGATCCCGGC
>JAFQFS010000070.1 GCA_017398585.1 Clostridia bacterium | reverse complement strand
CCGTATTCGCAGCGATGCGCCGAATCCGGTCATCTCGGTCTCCCAAGGAGCTTCGCTCACCTTCACGGGCGCGATGACGGCGGATTCTGCCGCGAATGTTTCCCTCACTTTCGACGGAGAAGGAACGACGAAACTCCGCGGCGCGGTCCCCGCGTTCAAAGAGATCCTCGTGAAGAACGGTACGCTCGACATCGCGGCCGATACCGTCGGAAGAAACGTCGCGAAATATTCCGTTTCAGAGAACGGCACGCTCTATCTGAGCTCGTGGGATACGCTCGGAGCGACTGGCAATGCCGTGACTTTTGACGTGACGGACGGAACTCTCCAGCTGTTTTCTTCGGCAGGCAGTACGAATAATAATCAGACCGGACGAAACCTGACGATCAACTTGACCGGCGGGGAAATGAAAGAAGGCGCGCTGCACGTTTTTTCCGCGGACTCGAATCCCACCGTACTGAACGTTCTGGCCTCAGACAAAACGTCAACGATCTCCACCGCGCTTCACCTTCGCACGCAGGACGGCAAATCCAGAGACCACGTGCTGAGTGTTGTCAACGGTTCCGCGGCCGTTGACTTGGAACTCACCGGTGAGCTTTCCGCCTATCAGCACGGTCCAAGCCAGTACGTGACCTTCTCCGGAGATGGAACGGGGGCGGTCGTCCGTGCTTCGGGAAGCTCGAAAAACGTGTCCCGTACAACGATCGACGGACTCACTCTTCAGCTTGGCAAAAGTAACGCACTGACGGCAAACACAGACCTGGTCACGAACGGAACGCTTGCGGAAGGGGAAGAGTCCAACGCTGCCGATCTCGCCAGACACACCGGAGTTTTTGACCTCGCCGGTTTCGATCAGACAGTCGGAAACCTGAGCGGGAGCGGAACCGTCACGAACTCGAACGCGGGTCAGAAATCGACACTGACGGTCAATTCCGCCTCAACTTCCGAAAATTCTTTTACCGGCATCATCCAGTCCGGCGTGGATCTCGTCAAGACCGGCTCCGGAACGTGGACGATCGACCGCGGCGGTAAGGTTTGGGGGATCGACTCTTTCCGGATCCAGGAAGGGACGGTCAAACTCACTGCAGACGGCCTGAGCGGGACCCGATTCATCGCGGGGGAGATCACCGTGGCAGAAGGGGCCGTTCTTCAGCTGGAGAAAAACGACGTTCTGGGCGGTGCCGGCGACGGAAACTGGGAGAATGCCGGTCTGGATCTCAATATTTTCGGTACGGTCAAAGTCACGGCAAGCGGAAATCAGACGTCCCGATACGTGAACCTCAATCTCTACGGCGGAACGTTGGATCTTGGATCGGGCCAATTCCTCGCGATGCACAGCGGAACGACGCCCATCACGACGCTGAACGCGAAGGCGCAGGCTCCGGATGGGACCAGCATCACGAAAACGTCCGTCATCAACGGCATCATGAATATTCGCGACAGCGGACGGCAGCTCATCCTGAACGTTGAAGATTCGCAGGCTGAAACCGACCTCTGGTGGACCGGTGCGCTGAAATACTCGAACAACGCGAATACCGGCGTGGGAGAGATCGTCAAAAACGGAGCCGGAACGCTTCGTCTGAGCAGT
>JAFQFS010000069.1 GCA_017398585.1 Clostridia bacterium | reverse complement strand
GTATGCCGCAGGAGAACGCACCTTCACCAATGCACCCCTCGGATATATCCGACATCCCGAAATCAAGAACGCACTTGTAATTGACATTGAGACACGCTGGATTATTGAGAAAATCTTTGATCTTGCCGTTCACGGTGCGGGTGCTGCCAAAATCACAAGAACCTTGGTGGAGGAACAGATTCCTACTGCCGGATGGCTGAACTTTCAGCGATATGGGAAATTTGCTCATATCTACGAGGGCGCACCTGCTGAAAAGTCTTATGCGTGGACGGTATCACAGATCAAGAGCATCCTAAAGGACGAGACCTATATCGGCAACAGCGTACACAACAAGCAGACCAACATTTCTTACAAGAACAAGAAAAAGGTACGCAAGCCGCAGGAAGAATGGTTCCGAGTGGAGAACACCCACGAAGCCATTATTTCAAGGGAAGTTTTTGAACAGGTGCAAACGCAGATCGCCAGCCGCCGCAGACAGCAGAAAGACGCTACCACGCAGATATTTGCAGGACTTGTCCACTGCGCTGATTGTGGATGGTCAATGAGCTTCGGCACAAACAAGCAGAACAGTAAACCGTACAGTTATTTCAACTGTACCTCTTACAGACAGCTTGGCAAGGTCAGCGGTGTTTGCTCCGCACACTATATCCGCTATGACTACCTCTATACCTATGTTTTATCCAGAATACAGGATTTGTCGAGACAGGCGCAAGTGGATGAAAAGGAGCTTCTGCGTCGGATACTGAAAGCCAGCGAACATGAGCTTGCCGCCAATGCCAGAAGGCAGAGCGCAGAGCTGACAAGAGCCGAGAAGCGCAGAACAGAGGTTGACCGCAAGTTTGCGAAGCTGTATGAGGACTGGTCGGACGGGCGTATCACGGAGTATAACTTCAACATGATGTCTCAGAAATATCAGACCGAGCAGCAGGAGCTTGTCGAGAAGATTGAAAGGTTGTCTGCCGAGCTTGAATCTGAAAAGCAAACAACTGTCGATGCGGAAACTTGGATTTCTCTTATCAAGCAATACGCTAACCCCACCGAACTGACAGCGGAGCTTCTGAATACGCTGATTGAAAAGATCGTTGTTCACGAAGCAACCACCGTGGACGGTATGCGTGAGCAGAATATTGACATCTACTACCGCTTTATCGGCAAAATCGAGTAAAAACAAAGATATGAGTGCCTATGCAAGTAGGCGTAGGCACTCATACATAATCAATATCTTTATGTACGGGAAACGGGCATCAGCCTGCCCGACACCGAAATGATGCCGAAAATCGCCGCCGTGTTCGGAACGAACATGGACTATCTCTATTTCGGCAGAGCCTCCGCAGCATCCGGAGTACCCGCAGCGGACGGCGGAAACGTCCTCGACCGGAGCAAGCAGCTGCACGCCAACCAGCTGATCTACTATTATTTCGAGGAAGAAGACGTGGACGCCCTGACCGACGAGGAATTTATCGTTCTCCAGCGGAAGCTGAAAAATGAAGTACGCGGCATTACCGGAATCCATGCCGCCTTCGTGGATTTTTACGCCGGATGCAACGGAGACGACATCCGCGGAAACGGCGACTGGACGGACTATCAGATTTTCAAGCGAAAAAACATCGTGGATGATACATCGAAAATGTGGATTTTTGACGTGTACGAGCGGCTGTTTACCATGGGAAAGCTGCTCGGAGTGAAGCATTTCTTCGACCTCGACTGCCGTACGGCGGCACTCCAGTCGATGATTCTCATGTACGACGGAGAGATGCACTACACCGGCATTGACGACAATATTTTCCACCAGTACATCGACAATTTCCATACGGAACCGGAGTATGTCAACGAGGTATTCCGCCGTTTCACGGGAGGAAAGGAGCGCATCCGCTACATTAAGGGAAAATACCCCTGTCCGCTGGAAATTCCGGAGAACAATATGCTCCTGCTGCCATTCTTCGGACTGCATCCAAATATGAAAGTTCCGGGATTCTTCAACGCGAAAACCCATGAAGAACTGCTGTCCGCCATGTCGCGGGATTTCGAACGGGTCGTTCTGATGCTGCGCGGCACCATCAATAATCCGGAACTGAAAAACATCAGACCAACGGAGCTGGTTTACAACGACATTCCGGTGGAAGTGAACTGCTTTGACAGGGAATACGATTTTATCCGGCAGAATATGCCCGGATTTGAATTTTACCGGATGGGTAAGACCAAAAGGGGAAATATCATAATCTTCGGTACAAGAGTTCCCACCGACCGTGTCATTCTGGAACGGGAGTACACCGTCGTCGGCGACCTTCTGCTGAGCTATGTGATTGACAAGCACTGGCATGAGATGATTTTAGAATAAAGGGCAAATAATTTCAATACCTCCTGTTTTTGAAACAGGAGGTATTTTTATTGACAAATCCCATAATATCCTGTATAATAAAATATGAATTTTACGCGACTTACACAAAAAACGGAGGTATCCCCATGAAAAAAATTCTTGCTCTTGCTTTTGCCATCTCCGCCCTTCTGATCTCCTGCGGCGGTGAACCGGCAGGCGAATCCGCTCCCGCAGAAACCGCCGTCACGGTCAATGTTGACGAAACCGTAAACGCCATCGTCACAAATTACAGTCTGACGGACGGCTTCGTCTTCACGTCCTCCTCCACAGAAGCGGGCGAATATCTCGACGCTGACATGATCCTCGGCTACTACGGTGACGCCGTGGACGTTCCCGATTTCACGAAAATCGCCGAATACTGCGTCTACATCGACGAATCCGACCCGGATGTCTACACCGACGTCGGCATCTTCAAGATGGCGGATCCCGCATACGCCGAAACCTTCGTACAGTATCTTGAAGTCCGCGTGTCCGACAAGATCGCCGAAGCCGACCAGTACCCGACCCGCGACGTCCCCACACTCGAAGCCGCTGTTTTTGAAATCTCCGGCGACTACGTCTACTACGTTGTTTCCACCGAAGTTGACGCCATCACCTCCGACATCGAAGCGGCGTTCGGAAAATAAACTATGGTATTTTCCTCTCTCTTATTCCTGTTCGCCTATCTCCCGGTGACGCTGTTGCTGTACTACAATATTCCGAACATCCGGTACCGGAACTGGATACTGTTCATCATGAGCCTGCTGTTCTACGGCTGGGGCGAACCTCTCTATATTCTCGTCATGCTCGCATCCATCACGGAGGCGTACGTCTTCGGATTTTTCATTGCGAAGCATCTCCCGACAAACCGAAAACGTGCGCGGCTGTACATGATTCTGTCCCTTGCGATGAACCTCGCCGCGCTCCTGTTCTTCAAATACTGCAATTTTTTCATCGAAAACCTGCGTCTGCTCCCCTTCCTCACCGACACGATCGCCCCGATCGAAGGGCTCAAACTCCCCATCGGAATCTCGTTCTACACCTTCCAGATCATGTCCTACACCATTGACCTCTACCGCGGTCAGACGGATGTGCAGAAGAATTTCGTCGCGTTCGGAACCTACGTCACCCTGTTCCCGCAGCTCATCGCCGGTCCGATCGTCCGCTACCGTGACGTCGACGACCAGCTCATGACGCGAACGGAAACCTTTGATCTGTTCGGCAGCGGGACGCGCCGCTTTGTCACGGGTCTGGCGAAGAAAGTCCTCATCGGGGACGCCGCCGCCGCGTACTACGAATACTTCAAGGCGACCGATGCGTTCGCCGATTCCGCCGCCGGTGCGTGGATGGTCATGATCTTCTATACCATCCACATCTACTACGACTTCTCCGGCTACTCCGACATGGCGATCGGTCTCGGACGCATGTTCGGCTTCCGCTTCCTCGAAAACTTCAATTACCCTTACATTTCGAAGAGTATCACCGAGTTCTGGCGCCGCTGGCACATGTCCCTCGGGACGTGGTTCAAGGAATACGTCTACATTCCATTGGGCGGCAACCGTGTCGGCAAGCTGAAGCAGTACCGCAACATCGCCGTTGTCTGGCTGCTGACCGGCTTCTGGCACGGTGCAAACTGGAACTATATCTTCTGGGGCGTCTATTTCGGTGTGATTCTCATGGCAGAAAAAACGTTCCTGCTGAAATTTCTGAAAAAACTGCCGTCTGCAGTACAGCATCTCTACTCCCTCCTGCTGATCGGCTTCGGCTGGATCATTTTCTCGTTCACGGACGCCGCCGCGGGGATTTCCTGCTTCGCGTCTCTGTTCGGCATCGGAACAAGTACATTCTGCACGCCAACCATCGCGTATCAGATCCTGCGTTCGCTCCCGCTGCTCGTGATCGGGGCAATCGGCGCAACGCCGCTCCCAAAAAAGATCTGGGATAAGCTCTGCACCGTCGACTGGACGCACATCGGCGCGATCCGCGAGGACGGAAACGAAGAGCCGATCCGGATGGAGCAGACCTTTCTTCCCGTCCGCGGAAAAATCTTCGCCGTCCTGACGACGGCGGGAACCTTCGCACTCCTCGTCGCCTGTACAGCGTACCTCGTCGACTCCACGTTCAGCCCGTTCCTGTACTTTATCTTCTGACGGAGGTTTGAATTTATGAAAAAAATCATCGACATCCTGACCTCCGTCCTGTTCGCGGCGTTCCTTTTCGCCTTTGCCATTGCATTTGTTCTCACCCCTGATGCGGATTTCTCGGAAGAGGAGAACCGCAGCCTCAGAACGTTCCCGAAATTCACGTGGGAACGTCTGCTCGACGGTTCGTTCTCGTCCGATATCAACGAATATTTCGCCGACCAGTTTCCCGCGCGCGATTCTCTCGTCGGAATCAAGGGCGTGACGGAAACGCTCCTTCTAAAAGGAGAGAACAACGGTGTCCTGCTCGGCGATGATGGACAGCTTGCCGTGCGCCTGTTTGACGCATACAAAAGCCGCCTCGAGCGCACGCACGACATGGACTATTACTACACCGAAAACGTCGCTCTCGCGGTGGACGCGCTGAATGCGTTCGCGAAATCGTCCGCCGTTCCCGTGACAACCATGCTCCCGCCGCGCTCCGTTGATGTCGCTGTCTCCGCGTTCGATTATCCGACGGAAATCAGCGACGCGCTCGACGCACAGCTTGCGGAATCCATCGTTCCCGAAGCGGGATATCTCACAGATCTGCGGGCGCAGATGGAATCCCGGTATGCCGCCGGCGAATATGTCTATTTCCGAACCGACCACCACTGGACGACCTACGGTGCGTACATCGCCTACACCATGCTGATGCGGGAATGGGGAATGGAAGACGAAATCATCCCGCAGGACGCCTTCACCGTGGAAACGGTCGAACGCTTTTACGGCACCACATGGTCCCGCGCGGGATATAAATTCGTCGGTCCGGATACCCTCGAACTCTGGAGCCTCGGCAGCGAGGACGGGTTCACGACCACCTGTTACGCGGAAAAACAGGTCAAAGGCGAGGACGGTAAACCGGCCAACGTCAAGGAGGCCTACAAAACCTTCCCCGGCTGGCTGAACCGCGACTACCTCGCGAAGAAGGACAAATACGCCGCCTTCCTCGACAGCACCCATAACGAACAAACCGTCTTCAAAAATGACGGAAAAGATCATCCTCGTTTACTGATCGCAAAGGATTCCTTCGCCAATACGATGGTTCCCTTTCTCGCGCAGCATTTCGACCTCGTGATCGTAAACCTCGCCGGACGCATGACCGACCTCACCTCGTATGTGGAAGAATACGGCTGTGACCGCGTCCTGATCGTCTGGAACCGCGCAAACCTCATCGAAAACAATATCTTAGCGGCAATCAAATAACGGAAACTCCGCACCCAACCATATTCAATTTTCCAGTATAAAGTTTTTTGAAAGGGGTTTGGGGGAAACTTTTTTACAAAAAAGTTTCCCCCAAAGAAAAAACACCATGAAATATTCCCATCGTCTGACTGCGCTTGCCCTTGCGCTGCTCTGTCTCCTTCCTTCCATGCTCTCCTGCGGAAAAAAGAGCGGGCTGTCCGTGGATAAGGAGCAGGCCCTTGCCCATCTTGAAGCATCGGCAGCGGCGGCAGAAGCAAAAAAAGACGCCGTCAAGAAAGAACAGATCGCCGCGAACAAAGTAATCGCAGAACAGGCGGCAGCAAAACCCGTCGAAGCCAAGCCGCCGGTAGAAGAAATACCGCTGGAAAATCCCGACGAATACGCCGCTCCTGCGAAGACAGCGGAAGTTTACGATCCGGCGGCGGAACACCGCGCACTGAAAATCTTCGGCGCAGCCTCCTCCGACGGAGACTACATCGCCGTTTACGGCGAATGCGCGACCGGTGCGCTTGTCACCGTGAAGAACGATCAGGGAACGTTCACCGTCCAGTCGTTCGGCGGCAATTTCGCGGCGCGCGTGAAGAATCCCGCAAATGCCGCGTCCCTTGAAGTCACACAGTCCTATAACGGCACGCAGATCGGCGATGCCGTGACATGGCAGGGGAACATAATCCGCCCGAACTACGGCAATGACTGGGGCGTCTGGCTCGGCGGAGAAAACCAGGGCTTCTTCCACAAGATGATCCCCGACTTTACCCATACCAATCTGCTCGATCAGGCGACCCTCGACAGCGTCCGCACCCGCTACGCGACCCGCGTGGATGCGCTGAAAACGATCGGCGACGGCTGTGAAATGATCGCCCTCCTGATCCCCTCCGCCATGACGGTTTATCCCGAACTGGTTCCCGCGGAAGTCGCGGTGCCCGGTGAAGGCGAAAGCCGGTTTGATCAGATGGTCAAAGTGCTGACCGAAGCAGGCGTGACAGTCATCGATGTCCGCGAAACGTTCGCCGCGCACAAGAACGATTCGCTCCCTCTGTACTACCGTTACGACAGCCACTGGGCGGACTACGGTTCGTATCTGGCGTATGTCGAGCTGTTCGACTACATTTCCGACCGGTATCCGGACGCATCCCCGCGGAAATTCAGCGAATTCACGTGGGAATGGGGTTATTACACGGGCGGCGACATGCCGTACTACTTTGATGTTGACCACGGCGGGCTGATTTACGAGCACACGTACATCCGCAAGATGAATTTTGACCTGATCCCGGCAGTGAAGGCACTGCAGCGGTACAACGATCCGGAATCGCTGGCATACCGTTCATACAGCGACGAAGTAGTCAGCGGAAAAACGTACAACAGCGGCCGCGACAATCTGCCGGACCTTTACGTCTACCGCAACTCGTATGGCGCGAGCATCTACGACCTGATTCTCGAGCGAAGCGACAAGATCACGTTCAACCCGACGTTCTCGTACACCTACAACATCGCGCAGATCAAGAAGACCGTGCCGGACTACGTGGTATACATTATGTCCGAATGGGACTTCGGGAACATTATTGATAACTGAACGTTATCGTGGATTTATAAGGAAGAAAAAAGCACCTGACGGTGCTTTTTTCAATTTTATGCCACTGCGCGTGGCGGCGCACAAGAGGACTCAGTCGGAGCCCTCTTGTGAATCACCCCGACCAGAGGAGGTATCCTCTGGACACCTCTCGTTCTTGCAGTTGAATAATTAAGAAATAACTCGACACGTACATACAGGTGCAAGGGTTGCGCAGATATAGGCTAACCGCAAAATAGATTTATGCTTTCGGCGTGAAGCCGGACGAAAAACATAGCCCCCGCGGTTAGCGCTACGTCCGAGGGGAAGAGTCCAGAGGAGGGGATCCTTCCCCTCCTTTGGTCGCGGAGAGTCAAGAGAGGCCCGCGACCGGGGCTCTCTTGCGCCCGTCCCGCGTAGGGACATTAATAATTGAAAAATGACTTTTCAAAGTCATTTTTCTTCCTTCCGCACCGTCAGGTGCGTTCCCTTCCACCCTGCAGTAAGCAGAAAACCAACAGAAAAAAATCCCGGTACGGATTTCTCCATACCGGGATAAACATTATCTATGAGACAATCGTTTCGTTGAATCGATTAACCCTTGATTGCAGCCTGAGCAGCAGCAAGGCGAGCGATCGGCACACGGAACGGGCTGCAGGATACATAGTCGAGACCGAGCTTGTGGCAGAATTCAACAGAAGTCGGGTCACCACCGTGTTCGCCGCAGATACCTACGTGAAGGTTCGGATTTACAGGCTTACCAAGAGTGATAGCCATGTTCATCAGCTTGCCAACACCGGTCTGGTCGAGCTTAGCAAAAGGATCGTTTTCGAAGATCTTGGTATCGTAGTATGCGCCCAGGAACTTACCAGCGTCGTCACGGGAGAAGCCGTAGGTCATCTGGGTAAGGTCGTTGGTACCGAAGCAGAAGAAGTCAGCGTTAGCAGCGATTTCATCAGCGGTGAGGCATGCTCTCGGGATTTCGATCATGGTACCAACTTCGTAAGTGAGGTTAGCGCCTGCAGCTGCGATTTCAGCGTCTGCGGTTTCAACAACAACCTTCTTAACGAACTTGAGTTCCTTTACGTCGCCTACCAGCGGGATCATGATTTCCGGCTTAACGTTCCAGTCAGCGTGTGCCTTCTGAACGTTGATAGCAGCGCGGATAACAGCAGCGGTCTGCATCTTTGCGATTTCCGGATAGGTAACAGCAAGACGGCAGCCACGGTGACCCATCATCGGGTTGAATTCGTGGAGAGAAGCGATGATGTTCTTGATAGCTTCAACGGACTTGCCCTGAGCAGCAGCAAGAGCAGCGATGTCAGCTTCTTCGGTGGGAACGAATTCGTGGAGCGGCGGGTCAAGGAAACGGATGCAGACGGGAGTACCTTC
>JAFQFS010000068.1 GCA_017398585.1 Clostridia bacterium | reverse complement strand
CGTAGTAATGTTCTTCGGTTGCGGATGTATTGATCAGGGACTGGAGTATGTATTGCTTGATTTTCCGTATTTTTGTGGTATTGCTGTTCATACATTCCATGAGATAGGCAACACTGCCGCTGTCCATGGCGAGAAGCCGGTTTTTAACCAGTTCATACGGGTAAATATCATCGCCGATTTTGAAATGTTTCTTGCCGGAGCAGAGAGCTTCCGCGGCGATTTCAACGATTTCGTCAATACGTTCCTTCGGATAGCGTTCACAAAGAATGTCGTACTCGATATTTTCTTTGACTGTCGCTTTCGCCTCATCATATCCCATCCGATCCGTCGGGATCGCATCGTTTTCCGGCTGACGTTCCGGCGACGGTACCCATGATGGATTAGGATTTGATGTTTTCGTAATTGATTCATTCGTATTTGATGGCTTACGTTCTTTATTAGTCGTTGGCTTTTCCAACGCAGGAGAATCCATCGTTGGATTATCCAATGATGGAGAAGCCGATGCAGGTGAAGCAAAAAGAGGCACATCGGAATCGGGTGTTTCCTCGGCCTTTTTGCCGGATTTTTTGCGGCTGGGCTGCGGCTTTTCTTCCGGTTCTTTCACGGTTTTTTCTGTTGCCTGCGGTGTTTCGTAGATTATATATTCGTTATGGCTGAACTGTCCGTTTTCATCCCGAACCCGTCTTCGGACGATGTAGCCGTGTTCTTCCAGTTCGTGAATCCCCTTGCGGATGGAGTCGATTCCATCGGAGAACAGACGGGACAATCCATCCAGTGTGTAATCCCAGTCTTCGGGCAGAGAGAGCATTTCTACAAGAATCCCCTTTGCCTTTGCGGACAGGGTTCTGTCTTTGAAGATATTATTGGAAACCACCGTGAAGTCACGGATTTTTTCAATTCGGAATACTGCCATTTTGTTGTTCCTCCAGTTTGTCTTGGTTGTCTTTGTTTTTGATTCGGAGTACCTCCGGGCCGTGCCTTGCGATCATCACAGCGTTCACAGCGAACCGAAAGGCTTCATCCGATACCGTGTAGCTGTCCGACAGTTCGTCCGTCGGCAGGTCTGTATGGCCGCCGTACAGCCTTCTGGTGTATGCAAACAATGTGTAATTGTCCGGCGAGATGCCCTTTATGCGGAAGTTTGGAAAGTACAGTCCGCTTTTGAGAAAACAGCGGAAAGCGCGGTTATAGATGTCGGTATTGCTTGTGATGAGATATACAGCGGCGTAATAGGCAGGAGATGCAAGCTGTTCGTCGCATTGGGAAGTACTGTAGCAGAATCGTTGTCGGTGGGGTTCATCTGCCCACATGGTTCCGGGAAAGGCGGTGACAAGTTCACTCAGCCGTTTCATCAGGAGACGGTTATACCCGAAGGTATCGGCAATAATCTCCCTGTATCCGACCACACCGGCTTCGATTCTCTCAGGCAGGATAATACAGCCAAACGCTGTACATCCGACCTTTGGTACATATTCGGTACAGTATTTACAAACCACATCTTCCGGTGTGGCTCTGGATTTTCTGATCTTCATGTAGCTCCTTTCGTTTTTTGAAATCGAAAAAGCGGACACAGAAAATTCCGTGACCGCTCAGACATATATTGTCACGCATCTTTTTTCGCGTTCTTTTTCTGTTTCTGCCATGCTTCAAGAATCCGATAAATCGTTGTTTCAATCTGCAGAGGGGTATAGTTCGCCGGAAAATACTGCCGCAGCTTATTGCCTTTCAGCGTAATTCTGTCCCATGCCGGTTTCTTGACTTCGCATAGGATTTCCAGTATAATATCATCGGAGAGAATTCCGTCCTGACTCAGTTTCTTCATCCGCTGTGCCTGCGAGAGTGACGGTGTTGCCTGTTCACAGTCGATGGTTTCCACCAGCATGGACTGTTCTTCCGGCTTCAGGTAAGAGAGTTCCACAGCGGGAGTCATGGCGATTCTGCCGTCGTCCACCATCTGCTGTAAGTCCGGGACAAGCTCGGTCAGACGGATGATCCGCTGAACCTGTCTGCCGCTTTCGCCCGTTTCCGCTCCGACGATATCGGCAGCTTCCGACTTTCCGACAACTTGTCGGGAAGTTAAATCATGTCGTGCGCCCTGACGTTTTATAGCTTCCAGTTTCAGCCGATAGGCGGCTGCACGTTCGCTGGGGAGGATTTCTTCCCGCTGTATACAGGAATCAATGAGGTCGATGATTGCCTGATCGTCGTCCAGTTCACGGACGATGGCGGAGATAGTCTCCATTCCGGCAACCGTACAGGCTTTCACTCTGCGTCTTCCGTCGATGATTTCGTAGCCGTACTCTGCGGGACGGACGATGATGGGATGGATGATTCCTCGGGTACGGACACTTTCGATGAGTTCCCGCATGGCATTGTCGTCACGGAGTTTGACGGGATGAGCAGGGCAGGGGTGCAGCAAATCCAGAGGGAGATATGCAATCGTATCGGTTGTCATTTTGAATTCCTCCATATCCATAAAAATAAGACCAAAACACTTCCCGTTTCGACAGGTTATGTCCTAGCCCTATTATATAGATTTCATTCGAGAAAATCCCGCGCATGATGCCGTACCGGATTCCCTCACGTACGGTGAACCCCACTGTCCCGCCGAGCACAGCGCGCGGCGCAAATGCAGAACGGAAAATATCTATGATCACCTCCGGCAGAAGAGCGGCGTTCCGGACAAGTACGGCGATGGCAAGGATAAGATAAACCGCTGTCAGCGGCGGCATGAGCGCTGCTGTGATGCGTTCGATCCGGCGGCTGCCATATAATAAGGAAGCGAATACCAGCATGCCGAGCAGGATTCCGCACATCAGCCGGTGTTCTTCCGGCATCACGCACACTGCGGCATTTGCCTGAACAATGTTCCCGGTGATGAGCGAGTTCAGGCAGCACAGGACGGCAAACGCGCTTCCAAGTGCCGCTGTGATACGGTGCGGGATCTTCCGCACGGACGACAGACCGTCCCGTATGTAGTACATCGCGCCGCCGTGCCGCCCGCTGCGGTCTTCCCGCCGGAATTTTACGGCGAGATACACCTCCGCGTATTTCACGACAACCGAAACCGCCGCACCCGCCCACATCCAGAAAACGGCTCCCGCTCCTCCGGAAACGAGCGCCGATGCGACACCGGTGATGTTTCCGACACCCAGCGTTCCGGCAAGCGCCGTCGAGAGAGCGGAGAAGGGCGTTGTACGCGCGTTTTCGGGGAAATCGCAGAGGGTGCGGACAAAGATTTTCGGATGGATCAGCCGCCGCAGCGGCAGATGAGGAAGCAGGAGAAGTGCGGACACAAGCAGAACGGCAGGGGTGAACAGCGTTCCCAGCAATTCGGACAGAAATTCGAGTATTTTCATGAAAATCTCCGTTTGAACATTGACAAGGTTGGTAAAATCATATATAATAAACTATTATAGTGTGTTCATGAATTCAATTGCCCCCGGCTCTCACATCATTTTATTCACACGGAGGAAATGAAATGCGTCTGAAACAGATTTTACATACAGTTCTCGCGGCGGCGCTTCTGACCGGATCGTTTTTGCTGACGTCCTGTTCGGGAACGGCGGAGACCGATGAAACTTCCGGAAGTCCGGATATCGGAGGTACCTTCGCCGAAACCACGGAGGCACAGCTTGCCGTTCCGGAGGAGGAGTTTTTCCTCAATTACAAAGTAAGTCCTGCGGATGCCGGTTACATTTCCGGGATTGCGTCCCAGACTTTGCTGGCAGGTGAGAAAAGTACCACGGTCGAAGCAGTTGCCTCCGCCGGCTACCAGTTTGTGGAATGGAGCGACGGCACAAGAAATGCGGTTCACCGTCCGATGTCCGTGACGGAAAGCCAGACCGTCTACGCGATCTTTGAACAGGTGATCGACTCCTGTCCGGTCGTCTATATCACCACAGAGGACGGCAAATCCGTGGAATCCGACTGGCGTACGGTCGGCTGCACGATCAGTGTGGACAACATTGAAAAGAGATATATCGTGACGGAAGCGGCTGCGGACATCAAATGCCGCGGCAACGCGTCGATGGGATGGCCGAAGAAGTCGTACACCATCCGCTTCACGGAAAGCCAGAAGCTCGGCGGTCTCGGCGAAGGCAAGAGCAAAAACTGGGTACTCGTTTCCAACCACTGCGACCAGTCTCTGCTGCGCAACCACGCGGCGTTCTGGCTCCAGCGGAACATGGACGGAATCGAGTGGGCGCCCGACTGCCGTCCGGTTGACGTCTATCTGAACGGCGACTACCGCGGCAACTACATGCTCATCGAAAAAGTCACGGTCAACGAAGACCGCATCAACATCGTCAACGGCAAGGAAAATCCCGCGGTCGACGCGGACTTCATGGTCGAGCTGGACAACTACGCGAACAAGGCGGGTGACAACGGTATCGTATGGTTCACCGCAAAGAGTTTCCCGTATGAGATCCGCGGCGAGGACAACCTCACGAAAGAACGCTGCGAATACATTGACAAATGGGTTACCGATGCCTACGTGACTGCCTGTGACGGTACGGAAGCGGAAATCCGTGCAGTGCTGGACATCGACTCGCTCGTTGACACCTACCTCGTCGAAGAAATCATGAAAAACATCGACTGCGGCTGGTCGAGCTTCTTCCTGTACCGCAGAGACGGCAAGCTGTATTTCGGTCCCGGCTGGGACTTTGACCTTGCCGCCGGCAACGACGCGCGGCTTGACAACGGCAGCTACAAAAACATCTACGCGGGCGACGGCCGCTATTACTTCAGCCAGCAGAATCCGTGGTTTCTTCGCCTGATGGAAAAGGACTGGTTCCGTGTCCTCGCGGCAGAACGTTACATGGAGCTGGAAGAAAAGGGCATTTTCGAGGGTCTGTTCACCGAACTTGACCGTGTATACGAAACCTGTAAGGAGTCGTTCGAACACAACTTCGAAAAGTGGCCGATCTTCGGTCAGACGATCAACCAGGAACCCCGTCAGATCCGCGATCTGGATTCCGTGGACCTCCATTTCAATTACCTCAAGGAATGGCTCGGCAACCGAATCGTATGGCTGTACGAAGAATACAGCAGCTATCTCAGCTGAGAATTTTGGTAAAACAGACAAAAACTGCGGCATTTATGACCGCAGTTTTTTGCATTTAAATTGTCCGGATGCTTTCAAAATGCGGATGGTTGTGGTATAATTATAAGTATTGAATAAGATAATCCGTTCCAATATTGAATATACCATCCCAGGAAAGAGGTCATCCCATGTATCCGATCCTCCATAAAGAATATCTGAATCCGACGGTCGTCCGGATGGACATCCTCGCACCGCTGGTCGCAAAAAAAGCACAGGCGGGACAGTTCATCATCCTCCGCACCGATGAGGACGGCGAACGCATCCCCCTCACCATTGCGGATTATGACCGGGAAGCGGGCACGGTCCGCATCATTTTTCAGAAAGTTGGTGCGACGACGGAGAAGCTCGCCGCAATGAACGCAGGTGACTGCCTCAGCGATTTTGCGGGGCCTCTCGGTCGTGCGACCGAGACGGAAGGTCTCCGGAAGGTCGCAGTGGTCGGCGGCGGTGTCGGCTGCGCGATCGCGTATCCCGTTGCGAAAAAACTGCATGAATCCGGCTGCGAAGTCCACGCGGTCGTCGGTTTCCGTACCTGCGATCTTGTGATCCTCGAAGACGACTTCCGCGCCGTTTCCGATAAATTCATCCTCATGTCCGACGACGGTACGGCGGGGGAAAAGGGACTTGTTACGGACGCTCTCCGTACGCTCATCGAGTCCGGCGAGCAGTACGACGAAGTCATCGCCATCGGTCCGCTCGTCATGATGAAGTTCGTTGCCGCACTCACAAAGGAATTCGGCATTAAAACGATCGTCAGCATGAACCCCATTATGATCGACGGCACCGGCATGTGCGGCGGATGCCGTCTCACGGTCGGCGGAAAAACGAAGTTCGCCTGTGTCGACGGTCCGGAATTTGACGGTCATGAAGTCGACTTTGACGAAGCCATGAAGCGCGGCGCGATGTACCGCGAGTTCGAACGCCATGCACGCGAGGCGGCGTGCAATCTGCTGAACCGGAAGAAGGAGGGTGAATAAAATGCCGAACATGTCTCCGAAAAAAAACGAAATGCCCTCCCAGAATCCGGAGATCCGCCGGAACAATTATGAGGAAGTGGCACTCGGCTATACCGAAGAAATCGCCGTTGCCGAAGCAGAACGCTGCCTCGGCTGCAAGCATATGCCCTGTGTGACCGGCTGTCCCGTCGGCATAAAGATCCCTCATTTCATCAAAAAGATCGCGGACCGTGATTTCGAAGGCGCGTACCGCATCATTGCCGAATCCAGCTCGCTTCCCGCGGTCTGCGGACGTGTCTGCCCGCAGGAATCCCAGTGCGAAGCGAAATGCGTGCGCGGTCTGAAGGGCGAACCGGTCGGTATCGGACGTCTTGAACGCTTTGCCGCCGACCGCCACAACGATACGGTTACCGAACTTCCGGAAAAGCCGGAACCGAACGGACACCGTGTTGCCGTTGTCGGCTCCGGACCGTCCGGTCTGGCATGCGCGGGGGACCTTGCGCGGAAGGGCTACGCGGTCACTGTTTTTGAAGCACTCCACACGGCAGGCGGCGTTCTCGTTTACGGGATCCCGGAATTCCGTCTCCCGAAAGCGATCGTGAAGAAGGAAATCGACACCCTCTGTGCCCTTGGCGTGACGATCGAGACCAACATGGTCATCGGCAAGGTTCTCTCCGTTGACGAACTGCTCGGGGACGGCTTCGAAGCGGTCTTTATCGGTACCGGCGCGGGACTTCCCAGATTCATGGGCATCCCCGGTGAAAACCTCTGCGGCGTATACTCCGCGAACGAGTTCCTGACCCGCATCAATCTCATGAAAGCGTACCGTGACGGCTCTGCGACCCCGCTCATGAACGCGAAGAACGTGGCGGTCGTTGGCGGCGGCAACGTCGCGATGGATGCGGCACGCTGTGCAAAACGTCTCGGAGCGGAAAATGTGTATATCGTCTACCGCCGTGGCGAAGCGGAACTTCCCGCAAGGGCGGAGGAAGTCGAACACGCGAAGGAAGAAGGCATTATTTTCCGCCTGCTGACCAACCCGACGGAGATCCTCCCGGACGAAAACGGCAGCGTGGGCGGCATCCGCTGTGTCGAAATGGGACTCGGCGAACCGGACGAAAGCGGCAGACGCCGTCCCGTCGAAATCGAAGGGTCCGACTTTACGATCGACGTGGACTGTGTGGTCATGTCGATCGGCACCAGCCCGAACCCGCTCATCAAATCCACGACGGACGGTTTGGAATGCACAAAGTGGGGCGGCATTGTGACCGACGAAAACGGTCTGACCTCCCGTTCGGCAGTTTATGCGGGCGGCGACGCGGTCACGGGTGCGGCTACGGTCATCCTCGCCATGGGCGCCGGAAAAACGGCGGCAAAGGCGATTGACGAATATATACAGAGCAAATAAATTCACAGAAATTCAATAAAAACAATACAAAACGCACGGAACTTTTTTCCTCTGTCTTCCGTCTAACGGATAAATACAAAATTTTCCGGATAATGACAGGAGTGACGATTTATGAAGAAAAAAGTAATCCGTGCGTTTTCTGTTCTCGGTGTCACGGCGGTTTCACTGATTGCAGCGGGGATCCTCGCATTTCTGATTCTGATCGTGGCGGGAGCATCTCCGAAGCTGCAGACCATCTGGATCTGTTCCGCGATGCGTACAATGTCGCACAAATACCTCGCGACGGCGTTCTTCACGGACGACTACATTGCGGAAATTATGGAGAAAAACGAGATCGACGACAGCGGCTACGATTCCGAGATCCTCTTCTTCGGGAAAACGGAAAAGCCGAAGAAAGATCCGAACGAAGGTCTTGATGCGATCCTGAAGAGCGAACCGGACGAAACGGAGCCTGAGCCGGAACCCGAAACGGAACAGGAATCCGAGACAGAGCCGGAGACGGAGGAACTTCCCGAAGAAATCCCGGAAACCGAGCCTGAGACAGAGGCACCCCCGGAAACAGAAGCGCTTCCGGAGACCGAGACGGTCCCCGAAACGAAAGCACCGGAGCCGGAACCCGAACTTCCCGCGTACCTCCGCGAAGGGTATGAGATGCTGGAGGAAGGTCTGTATCTCAAGGAAGTCTCCGGCCTGACATGGCGAGGGTATGTGATGCTGATCGAGGATCCGATGCGTGTGAAGCTGGTTGATACGTCCCAGCAGTATTCCTGCGGCGAAAATGTCATGACAATGGCGACAAACGCGGGAGCGGTCGCGGGGATCAACGGCGGCGGCTTCCAGGACGGTGCGAACTATGACTCCAACGGCGGTACGCCGGCGGGACTGCTGATCGAGAACAGCGAAATTGTGTATCCGTTTGTGCTTGACGAAACGGTCTGGAACATGATCGGGATCAATGACGGGGGAGCGCTTGTCCTGCGTCACTGCACGGCGCAGTGGGCGCTCGACAACAACATCGTGAGTGCAGTTTCGTTTGCCCCGTTCCTCGTGGTGAACGGGGAAGGACTCATCAAAAACGGTACCGGCGGCTGGGGTATTGCTCCGCGTACGGCGATCGGACAGCGCGAGACAGGAGAATTCCTGTTCCTTGTGATCGACGGACGGCAGGCGGACTGGAGCATCGGCTGTGACCTCGACGTCCTGCAGGATGTGATGCTGGAAGAAGGTGCGTACAATGCGGCGATGCTCGACGGCGGCAGCTCCACGGCAATGGTGTACGACGGGGAATACGTCAACCGCCCGAGTCTCGGGCATGAACGCTGGATCAACAACTGCTTTGTGGTGATGCCGTGAGAGTGAGGGATTTCCCGGAGAAACCCTTTTTGAAGAGTCCAAATTTGACAGTGTGTTCTTGAATTATGATGATGTGTTCGATGGATTATCATTTGCGAGGAGTGTGATTACATGAAGTGTCCGTATTGTGGAAAAGAAATGGCTGTAGGCTACATCCATAATCACAGCCAGCCTGTACAATGGCTGCCTAATGGAGCAATGCCCTCAAGGATTAAGTGGACAATAACCGATAACGGTGTTCCCCTAAAGAACAAGTATAAATTTTTCAAAGAGAACGGCTATATAGCGGAAGCATTCTATTGTAAAGACTGCCGCATTGTTATCGCTCCTGCCGAATAGTTTCCGATTGGGCGTTCCATATTTATTTTGCTTATAGTACCAGTTGAAGTCTGTCAACTGATGAAGGAATAAGGTATATTGCCTTCCTCCGGGAGGAAGGTGGCACGAAGTGCCGGAAGGAGACCGCGTCCCTGTAAATTTGAGTCGCTGTATTTTGTGGACGCAGTACATCTTACAGCCGCCCGCTTTCGGCAGAATACCAAATTCCAAGTACCGCGGTCTCCCTCAGTCACCTGCGGTGACAGCTCCCTCCCGGAGGGAGCCTTATGTGTTCCTCTTGCACAAAACTCCCTTCTGTGGTATAATCAAGAAAAAACACCGCAGAAGGGAGATTTTTCATGCGCAAACTTATCACAACCGCCGCAGGTGAGCTGATTGACTTCGAGACCGTTTTCGAAGAAAGCCTGACCCTCGGCGATACGCCGCCCGCAGACAAGGTCGGACATGTCGAAAAGGTGGAATACACCACCGACGTCTACGAGGACGGCGTCACCTACCCGAAATACTGCCTCGTCTACCTGCCGTACTGCTACGATCCGGAGGACAAAGACCGCCGCTACAACGTTCTCTACTACCAGCACGGCAACACCTGCGAACCCGAAATTTTCGCTTATCCGGAAAATCAGAAATTCTTCGACAATCTTTTCGCTTCCGGCGAACTGGAACCCTGCATCATCGTTTCCACGACCTATTATTTTGACATCGAAAAGGACAAAGAGGAGCGCAAGCGCAGCGGCATGGTGCCGGCCGGCGACGGCGGATGGCCGGGCGTGAAAGGAAATTTCTGGCGTGAAGTGATCGAAGATATCATCCCCGCCGTGGAAATGCGCTACAATACATGGCTGACCGATCCGACGCCCGAAGGACTGCGCACAACCCGTGATCACCGTGCGTTCAGCGGCTATTCCAGAGGAAGCGTCGCGACATGGCGCGTCTTCCATTATGCGTTCGAATACTTCCGCTGGTACGCTCCGATGAGCTGCCACACCACGGCGGATCACAGCATCCGCGAACCCGTTCCGATGGAGGAAGTCATCGAATACATCCGGAAACCCGTGCGCGAGCATCCCGATCTTCCGTTCTTTATCTACGCTTCCAACGGATATCCGCACGACATCGGCATCATGACCGAGCAGATGAAGTATCTCACCAAAGCGGACGGCTTCTCGTTCGGTACCGATCCGTCGGTCAATAACATTTACTTCTCGGTTTCGAATTTCTACCACTCCGATATCCTTGTTCCCCAGTATTATTACAATTCGCTGAAAGTCCTGTTCCATCTGTAAAACGAGGAGGTACACCATGAAAAACGGCGTAAAACTTTACGATACCGCCGGAAACGAACTGCACGCCCACGGCGGGCATATGCTGTTCCATGACGGTTTCTACTACTGGTACGGTGAAGACCGGCGCGACAATGTCTATGTATCCTGTTACCGTTCTGCCGACCTTGAAAACTGGGAATTCGTCTGTCATTCTCTCACGACCGACAGCCCGACGGCACCGTTCCGCGTCCGCAGCGACCTGGCACTGTCCCATGAACTTGCCGGAGAACGTCAGACGATCGCAATCGTCCGCGAAATGGGCGGTAACCGCTGCCGTGTCAACATCGAGCGTCCGAAGGTACTGTACAACCGCCGGACCGGAAAGTTCGTCATGTGGATGCATTACGAAAACGGCATGAACTACCATGACGCCCGCTGCGCTGTCGCAACCTGCGATCGTCCGGACGGTGAATTCACCTATCACGGCAGCTTTAACCCGTTCGGATGCATGTCCCGCGACTGTACGCTGTTCGAAGACGGCGATACGGCGTACTTCATTTCCGCAGCACGTGACAATGCCGACCTGCACATCTACCGCCTGAGTGAGGACTATCTCAATGTGGACGAACAGGTGAAGTCGCTCTGGCAGGGCGAGTACCGCGAGGCACCGGCGGTGTTCAAGCGGGGAGAGAAGTACTACATGCTCAGTTCATTCTGCACCGGATGGGCGCCGAACCAGGGAAAATGGGCGTCCGCAGATGCGATGGAAGGCCGCTGGACGATGCTGCATCTGTTCGGCGATGAGACGACCTATCGCAGTCAGCCGGCGTTCGTCCTTCCCGTGAAGAAGGAAGACGGCGAGCATTTCTACTATGTTGCCGATCGCTGGAACGCAAAGAATTATTTTGAATCGACGTATGTTTTCCTCGAAATTCAGTTTGACGCAAACGGCGATCCGTACATTGAGTATGTAGACGAATGCCGTATCGGCTGAAACGGCGGAAAAATGTTCTAAAAAATAATTATTTATTTTGAAAAACCTCTTGACAAACCCCGGTAAATGTATTATAATAATCAGGCAACGTGATGAGACGGTCGCGGATGCACGAAGCGGAAACGCTTCGGATACACTTGATACGGAGAAGTACTCAAGAGGCCGAAGAGGCGCCCCTGCTAAGGGTGTAGGTCGGATTTAACCGGCGCGAGAGTTCAAATCTCTCCTTCTCCGGATGAAAAGCTCTGTTCTTCCATGAAGAACGGAGCTTTTTCTTTGCGATCGTATGTTTCCTAACATTTTATCCAAAACTATCGGTAGTAAAATTAACATCTGCATTCTATAATTTAAATTACCGAACAAAAACCTGTCTGATTCCACAGAAAGTGACCGAATTATGAAAACAGATGCTAAATCTCTCCTGAAAATCGGGACGGCGGTCTTTCTGCTGTACCTGTGTATTCACTACTGGACCGGTATTTCCGGCTTCCTGCTGACCATCGCCGGCACCGCCTTTCCGCTGACGCTCGGCTGTGTGATTGCCTATCTCATCAACATTCTGATGAGCTGGTTCGAACGGCATTATTTCCCGAACTCCACCCGTCCGGCTGTGAAAAAATCCCGGCGGATCGTCTGTATGATCGCGGCAATCCTGTCGATGCTTGCCATTGTCGCGCTGATTGTCTGGCTCGTTCTTCCGCAGCTGATCGACTGTATCATGCTCATTATCAACATTCTGCCGGGCGCAATCGAGAAGCTGCTTGCGCAGATCGAAAACCTGCACATCCTGCCGGAGGACATTTTCAATTTCCTCGAAGGCATCGACTGGAAATCGCAGATCGGCAAGATCCTCGAAAGTGTGACCAGCGGTGTCGGCAGTGTAATGGGCACGGTGATCAAGACCGTATCGTCGGTGTTCTCCGGTCTTGTGACTGCGCTGCTTGCGGTTATTTTCGCACTCTACATCCTTCTCGGCAAAGATCGGCTCGGCATCCAGTTCAAGCGCGTCATGCACCGCTACCTCCGCCCGAAATGGTTTGACAAAGTGATGTATTTCCTTGGCATCCTCAATGATTGTTTCCATAAATTCATTGTCGGCCAGTGCATTGAGGCGGTTGTTCTCGGTCTGCTCTGTACTCTCGGGATGTCGATCTTCAAGTTCCCCTACGCGACCATGATCGGCGCACTGATCGCATTTACTGCCCTGATTCCGGTTGCGGGCGCGTACATCGGCGCAGGTGTCGGTGCGTTCATGATTCTGACCGTATCGCCCATGCAGGCGCTGCTGTTCCTTATCTTCATTGTCGTTCTTCAGCAGCTCGAAGGGAACCTCATCTATCCCCGCGTGGTCGGTTCGTCCATCGGGCTTCCCGGCATCTGGGTTCTCGCTGCCGTCACCATCGGCGGCGGTATCATGGGTGTGGCCGGCATGCTGGTCGGTGTTCCTCTTGCAGCTGCTCTCTACCGCATTCTGCGTGACGATCTGAAAAAAGATCCCCTGTATCGGGAAAAAAACGGAATCCTCTCTGCCGAATAACAAAAAACGGGATAATCGCGGAATTATCCCGTTTTTTCTTGCAATTGTCCGGCGGATATGTTATTCTATTCCACAGAATTCCCGATTGACATTACAGAAAGGTCTCCCATGCTCTCATTTTTGCTTCCTGTTATTTATCTCTCGTTCATCAGTCTCGGACTGCCGGACTCCCTGCTCGGGTCGGCATGGCCGGTCGTCCGTGCGGAACTGGACGCGCCGCTGCCGATGGCGGGAGTGATTACGATGGTCATCTGTGCCGGAACGATCGTTTCGAGTCTGATGTCCGACCGTCTCACCCGCAGGCTCGGTGCGGGACTTGTCACCGCGGTCAGCGTTGCCATGACCTGCGCGGCACTGTTCGGCTTCTCAACGGCAAATTCCGTTGCCGTCATGTGTATCTGGGCGGTTCCGTACGGTCTCGGAGCCGGTGCCGTTGACGCCGCGCTGAACAACTACGTCGCCCTGCATTACAGTGCCCGCCATATGAGTTGGCTGCATGCATTCTGGGGCGTCGGTGCGTCCCTCGGACCGTACATCATGGGGGCATGTCTTGCGCACGATAACAACTGGCGCGGCGGCTATTCGACCGTCTCGCTCCTTCAGCTCATCCTGACTGCCGTCCTGTTCCTCTCTCTTCCGGTCTGGAACCGTGTGAAGTCGGAGGACACCGCAGGGAATGACGTACAGGCGGTGCCGCTGTCCCTGATGCAGGCGCTCCGTATCCGCGGGGTACCGTATATGCTCACAGCGTTTTTTGCTTATTGTGCGCTCGAAGCCGCGTGCGGTCTCTGGGCGAGCAGTTACCTTGTCGAGTACCGCGGAATGGAGGTGGAACCTGCGGCACGGTTCGCATCGCTGTTCTGTCTCGGCATGACGGCGGGACGGTTCGCCAACGGCTTCATCGCCGACCGTGTCGGTGACCGCCGCCTCATCCGCATCGGTACCATCGTGATGATCGGCGGCATGTGCCTGGTCATGATCCCGACGGCGGATGTCTTTGCCCTCGCCGGTCTGATCGTGATCGGTGTCGGCTGTGCGCCGGTGTATCCGTCCATCATCCACGCGACGCCGGACAATTTCGGACGTGAAAATTCCCAGGCGATTGTCGGAATCCAGATGGCGAGCGCATACGTCGGAAGTACCTTCATGCCGCCCGTCTTCGGACTGATCGCAAACCACATCAGCATTGCGCTGTACCCGTATTTTATGGCGGCATTCGCCGTTCTGATGCTTGTGATGACGGAACGGCTGAACAAAGTCTGCGGGAAAAAATGACGGAGGTTCTTCAATTATGAAAAAAATAGCATCTTTTCTTGCGGTTCTGCTGACGTTCTCGCTGTTTTCCTGCGGAACCGATGTGCCTGCGGAGACGGTATCGGAAACGGAATCCGTGACCGAAGAAAACGTGGTGTTTCAGATTTCCATGGAAGACATTGTGAAATACAGCCTTGTCCGGTCGGAATACGCGTCGTCCGGGCTGATCTCCGCCGCATCCGACCTGTACAAGGAACTGCGGAACATCAGCACGGACATCAGATTCAAGGACGACTACTTCCGCGAAGACCTGCCCGAGTATGCGATGGGTGAATACGAGATCCTCGTCGGTGCGACGAACCGTCCGGAAAGCGCGGCGTTTATTAAAACCCTGCGCACAGAGGATTACGGCTACGTTCTGCGGGACGGAAAGATCCTCATCGCGGGCGCGGATGACGAGTACACCGCCAGGGCGGTGCGGAAGTTCCTGCAGGACATTGTGAACGGAGACACATCCGACGGCGTTTTCTATTCCGAAGAAGACGACACCGTCGAACTTGGCAGCTATCCGCTCGATTCACTCGTGATCGCCGGTGTACCGGTGCAGGAATTCGATATTGTCTACTCCGGAACGGGGGACTGTTCCGAACGTCTCTGCGCGGAACGCCTGTCTTCCGCTGTTGCGGACGTGACCGGTTATATCCTGACTCCCGTGGAGGACGGCGGATCCGACAATCCGAATAAAATCCTCGTCGGCATGACGGGAGAAACACCCGCTTACCCGAATATGGCAGACAATGAGTCCTACATTGGGGTGCGCGGCACGACCGTTCAGCTCGGCGGAACCAGCGCGACTGCGCTGCTCAACGCCGTCGGCGAGCTGACCGCGATGTTCGAACCCACCGCGAAGACCATTTCGCTCGACCTCGCGGAAGACAGCATCTATGAGTTTGACGACACCGCGCTCACCGCAATGTCGTTCAATGTCTGGGTGAGCCAGATGGAAGCTCCGCGCATCGCGCGCGTTCTGAAGATGATAGGAAACTATCTCCCCGACACCTTCGGTGTGCAGGAAGCAACCCATTCGTGGATCAAACAGATCGACGGCGAGTTCGGCGACATGTACGGCTATGTCGGTGAAGGACGCGACGGCGGCACGTCCGGCGAATACAGCGCGATCTTCTATAACAAAAACAAATTTGAGGTTCTCGAAAGCGGCACGAAATGGCTGTCCGATACGCCGGACGTGGTTTCGAAAGTGGAGGAATCCTCGCTCAACCGCGTATTCACGTACGCTCTGCTCAAACGTCTCTCGGACGGGATGGAGATTATGGTCGTGAACACCCATTTCGAGCATACGAGCGACGCGGCGCGTGACCGTCAGGCGGCGGTTCTGCGCGACTTCCTGCTCGGATACACGGACGAGTACCCTCTTATCCTTACCGGCGACTTCAACACAACGCAGGGTTCGGACGCATTCAGGATCGTGACGGACGGCGGCGTGACCGACTCCATGAGTATCTCCGCGGAGACGGAACCCGGCGCGACCTTTACGAGTTTCGGGTCGGCAAGCAGCATCATCGACTTCATTTTCGTGACAGAGGAAACCGTCTCGGTCAACAGCTACCGCGTCTGCAATGAAAAAATCGACGGGGATTTCCCGTCGGACCACCATCCGGTGTTCATTGAATACGTTCCGGTCGGCTGACGCATACTAAGGGAAAACCGTCAAAACGGAGGTTTTCCCTTTTTATGTGTACTGCTGTATCCTGTCGTGCCGGAAGCCATTTTTTCGGCCGGACACTCGATTATGACCGGTCGTTCGGCGAAACGATCGTGATTACCCCGCGGAACTATCCGTTTCCGTTCCGCTGTCTGCCGTCCGTGCCGGGACATCACGCCATGATCGGCATGGCGCTGCTCGCGGACGGGTATCCGCTGTATTTTGATGCGGTAAATGAAAAAGGCCTCGCTGCCGCGGGGCTGAATTTCCCGGGAAATGCGGTGTACCGCCCGTTCACGGAAGGCAAATTCAACATCACGCCGTACGAGCTGATCCCGTTTTTGCTCGGGACATGTGATAATACAGAGGATGCGCGTGAGTTCACGAAGGAGCTGTCGCTGTACGACCGTCCGTTCCGTGGGGATCTTCCGCTGACACCGCTTCACTGGATGGTCGCCGATGCGGAGGACTGTTTCGTGATCGAACAGACGGCGGACGGACTGCATGTGTACGACAATCCCGTGCGGGTCCTTACGAACAATCCGCCGTTTCCGGAGCAGCTGTGCCGGTACGAAACGTCGGAGGTGCTCCCGGGCGGATGGTCCTCGGAGGCACGTTTCCGCCGTGCGGGATTCATGCTGGAACATTCGGCGGCGGAGGTGACGCCTGCGGGGAACGTGAACCGGATCTTCCGCATCCTCGGCGCCGTGGAGCGCACAAAGGGATGCCGTGCGGCGGACGACCCGGATTTTATCACGCAGTACACGTCCTGCTGTGACGCGGATCGCGGGATTTATTACTGTACAACGTACTGGAACCGTACGGTCACGGCGGTGAACATGCACGGGGAACGCCTCGACGGGGACAAACCGGTGTCGTACACACCCGTCAGGGAGCCGTGGATTCTGATGCGGAACGGATGACACGGACCGGTTTTCCGGTTTTTCCGCAGAGGTCGATCGCGTGTCCGGTACCGCGGGACTGTCCGTCCCAGAAAGCAAGGACGAGATCGGCATATTCGATGATCTGAAGATTGCGCTTCAGAGGTGCGCCCCTGCCGTACCGGCGGTAGTCGGGAAGAAATTCCGTCAGAGGAATGCCGCGGGCAAGGGCGTATTCTTTCGCACAGGAGTCCGCCCCTTTCGCGCCGCCGGAGACGATTTCGGTTGTATTTTCGGGGAGATACGGGGTGAGATCGGGAACGGTGATCCCGCGGGAACCGATGACTGCTACTTTCATATAGAACCTCGAATGAACACATTTTAGATATGTTTTGCGTTTGTTTATGACATTATAGCACAAAACAAGCATAAAATAAAGCCATATTGAATATAAAATGAGGTTTACCATATGGCGGTAAAAAGTTTATCCATCCGAATTGACGAAGAAATGCTTGATAAACTGCATTGTGTGGCAGATTATGAGGGCAGAAGTGCGAACAGTCAGATTCTCATCCTGATCCGCGATTGTATCGAACAGTTCGAAGAGAGACACGGGAAGATCGAAATAACAAAAAGAAAGCCGAAAAAAGACAGTGAGTGAAGGTGCGGGACATCCCGCACCTTTTTTGCTTTTCCGAAATTCCCGCGTACGGATTGACAGAGTTCGCCTCCGCATGATATAATGAAACCACATAATTAATTTAACCCACAGTGCCAGTTAAATGGCTCCCTCCGGGAGGGAGCTGTCACGAAGTGACTGAGGGAGAACGCGTCACGAACAGTTTGAATTTCTGCCGAAGGCGTGTGGCTGTGGTTTCTGCTTTGATTACAAAATGTAGCGACTCAAACCGATTGTGCCGCGGTCTCCTTCCACCACTTCGTGGTCCCCCTTCCTCCCGGAGGAAGGCATTTGGATAACCTCGTTTCTTCTTAAGTTGACAGCATTGCCTCCTGGAGGAAGGCAACTTAGACAACCAAATTTCAACTTCAGCTGACAGTATTCAACTGGCACTACAGGTTAATATAAAATCACCGGAGTATCATCATGAGCGACAACATCACAAAAACTCTCACACCCGACGACATCAAGCGCGTCAAAGGACTCGGCTGCCTCCGCGACAAGCGCTATCCCGACGTATTCAATGTCCGCGTCATCACCCGCAACGGCAAGATCACAACGGCGGAACACCGCGCCATCGCGGAAGCCGCAGACCGCTTCGGCAGCGGCGAAGTGGCGATGACCACCCGTCTGACCATGGAGATCCAGGGCGTAAAGTACGACAACATCGACGCGCTGATCGAATTCCTCGCGGGGTACGGCCTTGAAACCGGCGGCACCGGCACCCTTGTCCGTCCGGTTGTATCGTGCAAGGGTACGACCTGTGTATTCGGTCTGATCGACACGTTCGCGCTGAGTGAAGAGATTCACAAGCGCTTCTACAAGGGCTACCACACCGAAAAGCTCCCGCACAAGTTCAAGATCGCGGTCGGCGGATGTCCGAACAACTGCGTGAAGCCCGAACTGAATGACCTCGGCGTCATCGGACAGCGTGTGATGAAGTACGACCTTGACAAGTGCCGCGGCTGCAAAAAATGTCAGATCGCGGAAACCTGCCCCATGAAGGCGGCAGCTGTGCAGGACGGCAAGCTGTACGTGGACATGTCCGTCTGCAACAACTGCGGACGATGTCTCGGAAAATGTCCCTTCGGCGCGGCAGAGGAATCTGTGACCGCATACAAGGTCTTTGTCGGCGGACGCTGGGGCAAAAAGTCCGCGATCGCACAGCCGCTGGACCGCCTCTTCACTGATCCCGAAGAGGTCCTCACCGTCGTCGAACGCTGCATCTGCCTCTTCCGCGACGAAGGCATCGCCGGCGAACGCTTCGCCGACACCATCGCCCGCCTCGGATTTGACTACGTACAGGCGAAAGTGCTTGGGGAATGAGGTTTTTCGGGGAGGGACTTTTTGCAAAAAGTCCCTCCCCGAACCCCTCTTCAAAAAACTTTATGCGAAAAAGAAAACAGAGATTAGTTTATATGATGAAGAAAATGATTGCACTTCTGGCGGCAGCCGTTTTTTGTTTTGCGGGATGTTCGTCAGAGAAAACAGCAGCAGACGGATATACGTTTACGGACGATCTCGGACGGACCGTCACGGTCTCGTCGCATGAGCGCACCGCCGCACTGCTCGGCAGTTTTGCGGATGTATGGATGCTTGCCGGCGGGGAGATCTGTGCTTCTGCGGACGACGCGTGGGATGATTTCGCGCTTGATCTGCCGGAAACGGCGGTCAACCTCGGCGGGACGAAGAATCTGAGTCTGGAACTTCTGCTCGCCGCAGAGCCGGATTTTGTGATCGCCAGCACGAACACGCAGCAGAATCTTGCATGGCAGGAGACGTTTGATGCGGCGGGCATTCCGGCGGCATATTTTGACGTATCGACGTTTGACGATTACCTTGACATGCTGAAGATCTGTACGGACATCACGGGAAGGGAAGATCTGTACCGGCAGTACGGCACGGACATTCAGGCGGAAATTGAGGAAACAATCGCGGCGGCGGAACGCCGTGTCGCGGAAAACGGTGCACAGACGGTGTTGTTTCTGCGTGCGTCGGCGGCAAGCATCCGTGCGAAGAACAGTCACGGTTCCGTGCTCGGGGAAATGCTCGCGGATCTCGGCTGCGTGAACATCGCGGACAACGACGAAAACCTGCTCGAAAATCTCAGTCTGGAAAGCATTCTCACTGCGGATCCCGACCGGATCTTCATCGTACAGGTCGGAGACGACGCGGACGCGATGCGCGCGAATGTGGAAGCCATGTTTGCGGAAAATCCGGCGTGGTACGAACTGACCGCCGTGAAAGAGGGGCGTGTTCACTATATGGACAAGCGTCTGTACAATCTGAAGCCCAACGCTTTCTGGGGGGAAGCCTATGAACAGCTTGAAGCGATCCTCGCGGAATAGAATTTTTCTGACGTGCGGCGCTCTTCTGCTTCTGATATCTGCGGTGCTGAGTCTGTGCATCGGCAGTTCGGGATTTGCCGTCAGCGGAGCGATCTTCCGCTACGTCCGTCTGCCGCGCACCTGTGCGTGCCTTCTTGCCGGAGCAGGACTGGCGGCGGCAGGAGCGGTTCTGCAGAGTGTTCTGGCGAATCCTCTTGCATCGCCCGGGATCATCGGGGTCAACGCGGGTGCGGGCCTTGGCGTGACGGTCTGCTGTGCCGCCGGTGCGCTGTCCGGATGGATGATCTCCGGCGCAGCGTTTCTCGGGAGTCTGTCCGCTGTGACGGTCATCACCCTTGCGGCGTACCGGACGGGAGCGTCCCGCAGCACGGTTATTCTCGGCGGGGTGGCGGTCAATTCGCTTCTGAATGCGTTTTCGGAATCTGTCGCGGTTCTGAATCCCGATGCCGCTGCTCTGACAACGGAGTTCCGGGTCGGCGGATTTTCCGCAGTCTCGCATGTCCGGCTGGTTCCCGCTGCTGTGCTGATCCTCGCCGCACTGGCTCTTCTGATGACGTTGTCGAACGAACTCGATGTCCTGACTCTTGGAGACGAAACGGCGCAGGGGCTCGGTATGTCCGTCCGCCGTACGAAGACGGTCTTTCTTCTTCTTGCCGCGCTTCTTGCCGGAGCCAGCGTCAGCTTTGCGGGACTGCTCGGCTTTATCGGACTGATCGTTCCGCATTTCGCCCGGAAGATCGCGGGGAACGAAAGCCGCATTCTTCTTCCGGTGTGCGCGCTCTACGGCGGGGCGTTCGTAACCCTCTGTGACCTCATTGCACGGGTTGCCTTCGCGCCGTATGAGCTTCCGGTCGGGATCCTGATGTCCGTGATCGGCGCACCGTTTTTCGTCCTTCTTCTGATGAAACACAAAGGCGGTGATTGATGATGAAATTATTTCTGAATGCACTGACAAAATATCTGGCGGGTGCGCTTCTCGTGGGATTTCTGCTGTTCCTGCCCGCCGGGACGTTAGTCTACCCGAATGTACTCCGCAACGATCATTCTGTTTCTCTCCATTCCGCTCGTTCTCGGTTCGTGGAGTTCATTTGTGATCTTCCTGTGTTATCCGTTCATGATCGTACGCCGCATCCGGAACGAGGAAGACGTGCTCCGTGCGGAACTGGACGGGTATTCCGACTACATGGAGCGCGTCCGCTGGCGGCTTATTCCTTATATCTGGTGAATGTATGATCGAACTCAATCATGTCTCCGCCGGTTACGGAAAAACGGAGATTCTACACGATATCAGTCTGACCTTCGCGGAAGGGAAGATCACGACCGTTCTCGGCGTCAACGGATGCGGCAAAAGCACACTGCTGAAAACACTCGTCCGCCTGCTGCCGGTCATTTCCGGCACGGTCACGGTGGACGGCGTGTCCGCCGGCACCCTCCGTCCTGCGGAACTGGCGAAAAAGATCGCGTACCTCCCGCAGAGCAGAACCGTTCCCGGAATGACCGTCCGTCAGACGGTGCTTCACGGGCGGTTCGCCTACCTGAGCTATCCGCGGGTTTACCGTGCGGAGGACATCACTGCCGCAGAACGTGCCATGCGGACACTGGGCATCGCAGACCTTGCCGACCGGAACCTGTCCGAACTGTCCGGCGGGATGCGGCAGAAGGTGTACATCGCGACGGCGCTCGCGCAGGATGCACCGGTGATCCTCATGGACGAGCCGACCACATCCCTCGACATCGGCGCGCAGCTCCGTCTGGCGGAGACAATCCGTTCCCTCACGGAAGACAGAAAGACGATCATTCTCGTTCTGCACGACCTTCCCCTTGCGCTGAAGCTGTCGGACGAAATCGCCGTTCTGCACGAAGGACGGCTGCTGGATACGGGAACGCCGGAGAAGATCCTTGAAAGCGGCGCGCTCTGGAGGGCATACGGAATAAAAATCCGCCCCATCCAAACGGAGGACGGGACGGATTATGTATGCGGACTGTGATCACGGGACAACGGTTCCGTCAGGGGCAACAGTGACGGACTGCAGGACAACGCCCGGTGCGCCGTGGAATTCGAACGTCCACTGACCGGTGAGATGATCGAATCGGCTTCGGCGGGAGCTGAGCGGATACGTTTTCGTACATTCCTCTTCCGCGACGGCAAAGGCTTCGGATTCGGACAGCGCACCTTCCCCGACGACGGCACTGTCAAGGATCGAGAGAATGGTCTCCCGTTCCTCCTGCCAGAATTCCGTGGGAATATAATGTGCTTCAAACAGGTACTCGCCGGGCGTGTCCTTGAAGAAAACGTAGACATAGGTCGACTCACCCAGATCCTCCCAGTAGAGATGCGCTTCATGTCCGGACGAGAAGATCAGTTCTTCATGGGTCACGCCGGTGCCGCAGATGCCGTATGGGGCGGTATAGTAATACAGTCCCATGCGCACGTCAGGCTGATCTTCCGGCCAGAATTCGAGACCGCCGCGTTCGTATCCGGTTTCTTCGGATTCCGTGATCCAGACGGGCTCTGTCGCCCATCCTTCCGGCAGTTCCATATGAATATTGGCATACCCCTCGCTGTACTCGGCGGGGAGTTTTTTTGTTTCCGCAGCTTTTTCCGTACAGCCGGAAACAGTGAACAGCAGAGTGAGAGCGGCAAACAGAGTGAAAATACGTTTCATTCCATGGTCCTCCTTTGTCGGAAAGTTTTGGAAGGGGTTCGGGGAAACTTTTTTCAAAAAGTTTCCCCGAGTGTCCCCCTTTTCAGAAAATTTCTTGCAAAACACGGACGGGTGTGCTATAATGCAGAAGTTGCTATACGATTATTATACTACATTTGAAAGGATATGTCAACTTCGACATACTGCAGACATCCATGAAAAACGAACAGAAAGGTATGCTTGCCGCATCGGCGGCGTACATCATCTTCGGGTTCAGCTACCTGTTCTCCAAAATGGCGATGGAGGTCACGGAGCCGATGATCCTCCTTGCGAGCCGCTTCACAGTGACACTGCTTGTGCTGAATCTCCTCGTTGTGACGCGCGTGCTGAAGCTCGATCTGAAAGGGAAGAGCCTGCTCGGCCCGATCCTCATCGGAATCATCCAGCCGGTGCTGTACTTCATTTTCGAAAATTACGGTCTCAAGTACACGACGACCTCGTTCACCGGTATGATCTCCGCGATCAGCCCGATTTTCACAGCCGTCCTCGGCGCACTGATGCTCAAGGAACGTCCGAACATCAGGCAGTGGATCGGCATCGTCGTCTCCATCGCGGGCGTCATGATGGTGTCTATCGGCTCGACGGGCGGTCAGAATACGCCGTTCGGCTGCATCTGCCTGCTTCTGGCATACTTTCTCGGTTCGTTCTATTCGCTCATGGTGCGAAAATTCTCCCGCACGTTCAGTGCTTTTGAGCTGACCTACGTGATGTTCACGGTTGGGTTCATCTTCTTCGCGATCCTTGCATTTGTACAGTACGGCGGCGAAACGCTCCCGATGATCGGCTCCGCGCTCACACACAGCAAGTTCATCATTGCGATCCTGTACCTTGGTGCAGGTGCGTCGGTCGGCGCGTACATGTTGGCGAACTACTCTCTCGCGAAGCTCCCCGTCGCACGTTCCACGATTTTCGCGAACCTGTCGACGGTGGTATCCGTTCTCGCGGGCATTGTCATCATGGGGGACGAGTTCACGTGGGTCAGCGCGGTGGCGTTTGTGCTCATCATGGCGGGCATCTGGGCGGTCAACAAATTCCGCGACGAATCCGAAGCGGACGCATAATTTGCCGGACATACATCGGAACCGCAGCTTTACGGTATACTAGAGATATCGGGAAGCTGTGGTTTTTTGTTCCCGTAGCATTATGGGTTTGTCACAAAATTGTTTACCGAAGAATGCGGAAATCTTATCATAATTGAACTTGACAGATATCGCAAAATAGATTATAATGAACAAGTTAAAGTAGTCGGACCACAGGAAAACGGAGGAGAAAAAACGTATGGAACACTGGATCTTCGGCGCACTGCTGACGTTTCTGGCGGGAGCGGCGGTATCGTTTCTGAACTACTGCATTTCACGGACGGTCATACGGAAAAAGCCGGATGCGTATCCGATGACGACGGTCGTGCGGCAGATCATGAACGTGGCGTTTCTGGCGGCCGTATATTTTATCACCCCGTATACCCCGTGGGGACTGATCCCGCTTCTGGTCGGCGCGGCACTCGGCTCGACACTGACGATGTTTTTTTTCACGTATCTGCTTGTGAAGGAAGGCGGCAGAAACGGAAGCGGATCGGAAAAACAATGACAAAAGGAAAAATTACAAACAAGAAAGGAGATGAGAGTGATGGGAAGCAAATCCGAAACGGTGATTCCGCTGTTCGGGATTCTGGATGTAACGGGTGAAGTCATCATGATGTGGGTGATTCTCGCCGTGGCTGCGGTGCTGTCGATTCTCGCGACGCGCAACATGAAGGAGCGTCCGGGAAAATTCCAGAACATGATCGAGACGGGCATCGAGGCTCTCGACAACTTCTTCTCGGGAATCATCGGAAAGAAACACTCCCGCAAGTACTTCTTCTTCCTCGGCTCCCTGTTTATTTTCATCATTTTCGCAAACTATTCGGGCCTGATCCCGGGCGTCGGGCTGACCAAATATCTGAAGGCACCGACCTCATCCCTGTCCACCACCCTCGGACTCGGTGTCGCGTCGTTCCTCTTCCTCCAGATTGCCGGTCTCGCACACGGAGCAAAGCACTACTTCAAACGCTTCGTCTCCCCGATGTTCTTCATGCTCCCCCTTCTCGTCCTCGACGAATTCATCAAGCCCGCCTCTCTCGCCCTCCGTCTCTTCGGTAATGTCTTCGGCGAGGAAACCGTTACCCACGAACTCTACAGCCTTCTTCCCATCGGCGTCCCCGTCATCATGATGGTCCTCTCCCTGTTATTCTGCGCAATTCAGGCAGTGGTCTTCACGATGCTCGTGTCTATCTATCTGGAGGAAGGTTTGGAATGACGTTTTTGGGGAGACGCCGGGGGAACCTTTTCAGAGGAAAGGTTCCCCCAGACCCCCTCCAAACCTCTTTGAACGGTTACAGGGCGTTTGAAACTGCAGATTTACAGTTTTTGGGGGATTTTGGATGGGTTTGTGCGTAGCCATATAGTTGATCCCAGCTGACAAAATATAGACATCCAAATCCTGAGGAGTAGTGGAGACGGAAGTCAGGGACCACCGAGACCCTGACTTCCCCCGCCGTATGGTGTAACCATGATATCGTGCGAAGGAGAGCAATCCCTCTACGTTGAGCAGTTGCCCGCTCGGCTTGGCTGTCGCCGTCCTCGCTTCTGTCAGTTAGAGCGGCTGACGTCAAGTTTCAACAAACGCAAAGCACGAACGGCGGCAGCCAAGGAGTGCGGTGTTATATTAACAGTAGCTGAATTCTAGAGTTGCGCACTGAATCCAGTATACGGAAGTGCCGAGCGCTGAACAAAACGGAGTTTTGAGAAGTCGCTCCACTATTCCTCATGATCTTTATACCTCCACGGCTACAGGTCTAACAAATTTCAGCCGAACTCCACCAAAAATTTTCCCTTTTTCCCCCACTAACCCATATCAGCCAAACTAAATGGCTGTAACAGATTGAAGTTTTTGCGGAGCTTTTTTCAAAAAGCGACCGTCTCCCCCAAACCAACCCCCAGCACCCACAAAATTTTATAAACAAAACCAAAGGAGAACTAAAAAAATGACAGATTCCGGACTTATTGCGATTGCTGCGGCACTTGCTATTTCGGTCAGCACGATTTTCCCGGCACTGAGCCAGGGATGGACCTCGAAGGCAGCAATGGAGAGCATTGCGAGACAGCCTGACGCGGCGAAGGATATCCGTTCGACGCTGATCATTGCGCTGGCACTCATGGAAGCGCTTACGATTTACGGGCTTCTGATCGGGTTCATTCTGGCGTCCAAGATCTGAGGGCTGAGGCATGACGATTCAGCCATCGATACTTATCTGGACGCTGATCTCGTTCGCACTGCTGATGCTGATTCTTGACCGGCTGCTGTTCCGTCCGATGCTGTCCTTCATGGATGCACGCAACGAACGGATCGAAGCGGCGATGCAGAAGAAAGAAGCGGATGCACATGCGCTTTCCGAGGCGGAAGCCGAGCTTGCCGTACGGAGAGAGCAGGCGCTCATCCGGACGGCGGAGATTGCGGAAACCGAGATCGCGGATGCCAAGGTACGTGCAAAGCGCATGATCGCCAAGGCGGAAGCCGATCGCGAGACCCGCATGGAAGCATGCAGAAACGAAATCACTCTGAAAAGCCGCGAACTGGAAACCGGGCTTGAGAACGGCATCGACCGTCTCGCAAAGGCGTTCGCGGATAAGTTAGTATCTTAACCAGAAACCAGCGAGGCACATTATGCAGTTTGTATATGCACTTGTTAATTTTCTGATCCTTGCGGGTATCCTTTTCCTCTTCGGACGAAAGACCATCGCGTCCATTTTCGAAACGCGGCGCGAGAAGATCAACAAAGCACTGGACGAAGCGGAGGCGGCGGAAAAAACGACCGTCACCCTTCCGGTGATCCCCACCGTCGAGGAACTCTGCGGCGAGATCGAACGCGACAACGAGGTTGCCGAGATCGAGCAGGAAGCCGCGCTTGAGGTGCACCATAAGATGCGCCAGACCGACGAGATTGTGGACGGTATGCGGCGCGAAGCCGTCAGTACCGCAAAGGATGATTTCATCCGGAAGCTCACCGCGCGCGTCACCGAACTCATGTCCTCCGAACCTTACGCCTCCGAACTCCGGAAGCGCGAGAGCGAGTTCGCCGACCGCATCCTTGAACAGATCCGCCTGACTCCCGGCGATATGTCCTACCTCAAGAACCACGATGTCCTCTATGTTACTCTTACTTCCGCACACGAACTTGATCCCGAACTGGTCAAACGGATCGGCAGAAAAACGCAGAACTGGCTCGACCGCGTCGACGGGAAGCAGTCCTACTGGGTCAAGGTCGACCCCTCCCTCCTCGGCGGTCTGCGCCTCCGTATCGGTGACACCGTGTACGACTGTACCGTCGCCGATAATATTTATCACCTCACCAAAACTCTCGAAAAACGTCTGGTTACCGGCAATGAAACTGCCGAAGACCTTCTCGAAGACCTGCTGAACGCCATCAATAAGATGGACGTCTACGTCAGCGAGTTCCAGCTCGGACGTGTCCTCAGCATCTCCGACGGGATCTGCTGGCTCGACGGTCTCGCCGATATCATGTACGGCGAAGTCATCGAATTCGAATGCGGCGAACGCGGCATGGTCCTCGATATCGAACCTGCCCGCATCGGCTGTATCGTCTACGGCCAGTATGAAAACATCGAAAGCGGCAGCAAGGTCCGCCGTGTCGGACGCATTGCCGACGTACCCGTCGGCGAGGAACTCCTCGGACGTGTCGTCGACCCGCTCGGGCAGCCCATCGACGGTATGGGACGCATCTGGACGGAAAAACGCCGCCCGATCGAATGCAAAGCCCCCGGTATCCCCGACCGTTCGTCCGTCTCCCGCCCGATGCACACCGGCATCAAGGCAATCGACGCCCTCGTTCCGATCGGATGCGGTCAGCGTGAACTCATCATCGGCGACCGACAGACCGGGAAAACCTCCGTCGCGGTCGATGCCATTATCAATCAGAAGGGCAGAGATGTCATCTGTATCTATGTCGCCATCGGTCAGAAGGATACCACCGTTGCGGATATCCGCGAAAAACTGACCAAGTATGGTGCGATGGACTATACCACCATCGTCTGCGCGCCGGCGTCGTCGTCCGCGTCCCTTCAGTATATCGCACCGTTTGCCGGTGCCGCGATGGGCGAGTATTTTATGTACAGCGGCAAGGATGTCCTCATTATTTACGACGACCTCTCCAAGCACGCCGTCGCTTACCGTGAACTGTCTCTCCTGCTCCATCGTCCGTCCGGACGTGAAGCGTTCCCCGGTGACGTCTTCTACCTCCACGCAAGACTTCTCGAACGTGCGGCACAGCTCTCCGCGGAACTCGGCGGCGGCTCCATGACCGCACTTCCCATCATTGAAACACAGGCGGGCGATATCTCCGCCTACATTCCGACCAATGTTATTTCCATTACGGACGGTCAGATCTTCCTCGAGACCGACCTGTTCAACGAAGGACAGCGTCCGGCGGTCAACGTCGGTCTGTCTGTTTCCCGTGTCGGCAGCGCCGCACAGACCAAACTCATGAAACAGGTCTCCGCGAGCCTTCGTATGAACCTTGCGCAGTACCGTGAACTTGCCGGATTCGCACAGTTCGGCTCCGACGTTGACGCGGCAACCAAGAAGGTTCTCGAAAAGGGCGGACGCATGATGGCAGCGCTTCGTCAGGGACGGTACGATCCGCTTCCGGACTGGCAGCAGGCGATCCTCATTTATGCTGTCTCGGAAGGCTTCTCCGACAAAACACCGACGGATCACCTTGACGATTACGCCGAAAAGCTGTATAACTACATGGAATCCATGCGTCCCGATGTCGTCGAGATGCTGAAGAGCGGCAAAAAGCTGGACGAACATGACACCGCCCTGCTGAGATCCGCGCTTGCCGAGGTGGTGTAAATGCCGAGCCTTCGTGAACTGAGAAAGCATCTCAAAAGCATTACCACCACCGAACAGCTCGCCGGTGCGATGAAAACCGTGTCGGCGGCGAAATTCTCGAGAATCAGTGCGGTACTTGAAGGATACCGTCCCTATGCCGACACCTGCCGCGGACTGCTCGACCGCTTCGGTTCCCAGCTCGCAGAGGTCATGCCGTGTGTCAATTCCGACGCGCCGGTCTGCTATGTCGTTATGGCGTCGAACCGCGGCCTGTGCGGCGGCTACAACATCGCTCTCCTTGACTATGCGGACGAATTCCTCGCCGCAGTGACGGAGCCGTATACGCTTGTTGCATGCGGAAAAATGGCGATCGCGCATTTCGAAGGAAAGGCGGATTGCGAATTCATCCTGCCGGATGTCCCGGATTACAGCGCGTGCGCGGATTTCTGCGACTATCTCCGCAGCGCATACACAAACGGCGAAGTCTCCGCCGTTTACCTCATTTATCAGGATTTTGTGAACATGCTTACGCAGAAGCCCGTGTGCGAACGTCTTCTGCCTCTCGCGGATGTGCAGGAGGATGCGGATGAACATCCGGAACCCGATGACGATATGCTGTATGTCCCCGACCGGGAGACCGTCCTGCGGAACTCCTGCCTGAGCTGTGTGAACGCATCGCTTTATTCCGTCATTCTGGAATCGGCAGCCGGCGCACAGGCGGCGACCCTCATGGCGATGCGGTCGGCGTACGACAATGCCCAGGAATCATCGGCTGCACTGGAAATGGTCATCAGCCGCAAACGGCAGAGCGAAGTTACGGCGAGCGTTCTCGAAACCTCGTCGGACAACAACTCCATGAGCAACCCGCAGTAAAGAATAAGCAGCGTGAGTTCGACAGATCGCTCCAATCGCCCCTACGGGTTAATCTATGTTAAAGATAACCATCGAACTCATGTTAAGCAGTAAAAAATCAGGAGTTCCAATCCTCCTATAATAGTTTAAAGTTTTTTGAAAGGGGTTCGGGGGAGACTTTTTTTCAAAAAAGTTTCCCCCGAGGAACTTTACTTCATAATGGAAACAAGAAGCAAAGGCATTGTAACAAGAATCACAGGGCCGGTCGTGGATATCCAGTTCAACGATTTTGAGATCCCCGATATTTTTCATGCGGTCGAAGTGCCGGACGGCGACGAACTCTTCACGCTGGAAGTTCTTCAGCACCTCGGCAAAGGGGAAGTCCGCTGCATCTCCATGCAGCCGACGGACGGGATGTCCCGCGGCATGACGGCTTATGCGACCGACGCACCGATCTCCGTTCCCGTCGGGGAACAGACACTCGGACGGATGGTCAACGTAAACGGTCATCCGATCGACCGTGCGGGCGAGATCGCTGCTGAAAAGCGATGGCCGATCCACCATCCCGCACCGCCGTTTTCTGAAATTGTGACAGCGGACGAGATCCTCGAAACCGGTATCAAGGTCATCGACCTCATGACGCCGTACGCACGCGGCGGCAAGATCGGTCTGTTCGGCGGCGCCGGAGTCGGCAAGACCGTCCTTATCATGGAACTTATCCGCAACATCGCGTTTGAGCACGACGGCTATTCTGTTTTCGCGGGCGTCGGCGAACGTTCCCGCGAAGGATACGACCTGTGGCAGGAAATGACACAGTCCGGTGTCCTCTCGAAGACCGCGCTCGTCTTCGGTCAGATGAACGAAACGGCAGGCGCGCGTCTCCGCGTTCCGCTTGTCGGTCTGACCATGGCGGAATACTTCCGCGAAAACGCCCATAAGGACGTCCTTCTTTTCATCGACAATATTTTCCGTTTTTCGCAGGCCGGTTCGGAAGTCTCCGCGCTGCTCGGACGGATGCCGTCCGCGGTCGGCTATCAGCCGACGCTGGCATCCGAAATGGGCAAGCTGCAGGAACGCATTGTCTCCACGAAAAACGGTTCCATCACGTCCGTACAGGCGGTTTATGTCCCGGCGGACGATCTCACCGACCCTGCTCCCGCAACGACGTTCTCGCACCTTGATGCGACGACCGTTCTCTCGCGAAGCATCGTCGAACTCGGCATTTATCCCGCAGTCGCACCGCTCGAATCCGGTTCCCGGATGCTCGCTCCCGACGTGGTCGGCGAACGTCACTACCGCACTGCCAAGGAAGTGCAGAAGGTCCTCCAGCGCTACAACGAACTGCAGGATATCATCGCCATCCTCGGTATGGACGAACTGTCTGCGGAAGACAAGGAAATGGTCAAGCGCGCGCGACGCGTCCAGCGGTTCATGAGCCAGCCGTTCCATGTGGCGGAAGGTTTCACAGGCATCAAGGGCGCGTTTGTTCCGGTCACAAAGACCATTGAAGGGTTCGAAGCGATCCTCGGCGGCGAATGCGACACGCTTCCCGAACAGAGCTTCATGATGGCCGGCACTATCGATGATGTCCGTCGTGCCGCGAAGGAGTTTGTGTGAAAATCCAGCGAACGAAATCGGATGTTAAGCTGTTTCACACCTGAAAATTTCTTTGCAAATGGAACCAACCATTTGCAATCGCCTTCGGCGACCGAAATTTTCCAAAGTTATTCCGCTGCTTTGCAGCAGGGGAGGTTAATATGAGTGAAAAAATCCGTCTTTCCATCGTGACCCCGGACGGCGAAACAGTATCCGTCTCCTGCGATTCCGTCCGTCTGGACGCGCAGGACGACAAAAACGGCAGAAACGGCGGTGGTCTCGGCATCCGCCGTGGTCATACCCCCGCCATGATTGCCCTCAGCGAAGGACAGCTCACTGCATCTGCAGAGGGAAGCGTCGTGCTGAAAGTAAAGGTCAAAAACGGCTTTGCCGCCGTTGCGCAGGACGTTGTGACCGTCCTCACCGACCTTGCGGAGGTCATTGAATAAAGAAAAAATCTCATCATCACGTTCGGATGGTGAGATTTTCTGTTTATTCGGGTCTGACCGCCGAGTATAAATAATAATTTGCATTTGGCAGGGGAGAGACCTGCAGGAGGCGGAAACCCGCTTCCTCAAGTACCGTGCATTCCGCACCGATGGTCAGCGGCGTGTCCATGTGCGGCCAGCGGTGCGGGTCTTCCTCAAGTTCGCGGAATCCTTCCTCCTGTGCCGCCGGATCGGGCGCAGTCTTGTCCGCATTCACAAATATCCCGCCCGGACGGAGCGCATCGTACACCTTTTTGTAAAGCCGCACTTTGTCCTCCGGCGCGAAATGATGGAGCGCGGATGTGGAGATCATCGCGTCAAACTCCGTACCGAAATCGGTTTCGAAGAAATCCCCGACCACATACGTGACCTGATCCGCAAACGGCCGTTCCTTCAGTGTCCCAAGAATATCCTCGCTGATGTCCGCCGCCGTGATCCTCACATCCGGAAACCGTTCCACGAGCGGGATCAGTTCCAGCCCCGTCCCAGCACCGAGATCAAGTACCTTCGACGTACCGTCCGGCAGAACATCCGTCAGCGCACGCTTGCTTTCCATAAACGCAAGATGCACATCGTCGTATCCGACCGTCTTACGGTCAAAAAATTCCTTTAACGTCTGATTCCGTTCTTTCAAATCCATACAGTATTCCTCAAAACAAATAACATAAAATCTGCACCGCACTCAGTCAACACAATAGTCCAAAAGTTTTTGAAGATAGGGTTTGGGGAAGGAACTTTTTTTAAAAAGTTCCTTCCCCAATAAACTCCATTTGATTATTCAATTTCCGCTTCCGCTATGCGGACGACGAGGCTCTTGCCGTAGGTGTAGCCG
>JAFQFS010000067.1 GCA_017398585.1 Clostridia bacterium | reverse complement strand
GAAAAACTTTTTTCAAAAAGTTTTTCCCCGCGCCCCTTTTCAAAAACTTTCAAATGAAAAAGAAAGACAAAGAAAGTGCAGATCTGAAGGAACAAAACGACTGTATGGCTTACAGAAGTTTTGTAACTTCAAATCTGCACTTTCTCTGTTTCTCCATATAGAGATTGAAGCTTTTTGAAGGGGGTCCGGGGGGAACTTTTTGTCGAAAAAGTTCCCCCCGGAAAAACCCATTCCATCAATCAAAATTCACGCCGTAGTCGATGGACTGGCCGTCGGGACCGAGGACGGTGTAGTAGAGGACGTTGCCGGAAGCGTTTACGCGGATGTTCTGGAGCTGACCGATGTAGACAGTCTGCGTATTGCCGTTCTGGAAGATCATCACAAGGCGGTATTCCGAAGCGTCGCCGCCGTAAAGTCCTCTGCCGTAGAGGATGGTACAGCGGTCACATTCATAGTTGAACAGGAGCTCAGCTGCATTTGCCTTGGCGTCGTTCACTGCCGTGCTGTATGCACTTGCCGATCCGGACGAAGCGGTCGGAGAAGTGTACGGAGGAACGGACGTACTCTTGTTGAGGTTCGAAAGTTCCGTCAGACCGCTCGCTTCCAGAATGACGGAATCCTGCATGCCCGCAAGGAATTTCACGTCGTAAATGGAAGAAAGGTCGATTTTATCCTCAAAATAGAACGCGTAGGTCGTATAGTCGTCGCCGTTTGCATCCGTATGTTCCGCGTACCAGAGCTGCGTGATCGGAATACGGGTGCCGTTGACATAAAGATATGCCAGCGTGTTGATGGCGTAGTATTTGTCTGCGATGTCGTTGACTGCCGTGCCGTTCACGCCGACCGCAGCATTGTCAAGCCAGCCGCGCGCAATACTGAGCGACTCGTAGCCGCATCCTTCGTACAGACGGAAGGACAGGCAGTTCGGTTCCAGTTCCACATTCGCCGCAAGACTGAGCATGCATGCACTGTCCACCGTGACGGTACCGTTCGCAACCGTAAAGTCCGCGCCGATCCCGCTGATGCCGGTGATGGTCTGTGCCTTTTTCGTACCGGGATAGAGACTGAGCTTGTTTGAAGAGGTCTGCGTGGTAACATTGCCGACAACGGAAGATCCGGAAGAGGAGGTACCGGAACCGGAGGAAGCCGGCGCACCCTTCACGGCAACACGCACCGACGTGTCGATCATACGCATGACAACCGCGGAAATCTCGCTGCGCTTGACTGCGGAATCGGGCTGTATGTTCTGCTTGCTGTCACCGGTCATAAGCCCCCAGCGGTACATGCGGTAAACTGCCGCGGAATACCAGGCATTGCTGTCAACGTCCGGCAGGGAACCGAATGCCGCCGTGTTGATTTCGTCCATGTTGCCCTTCGAGGAAATCAGCGCACGTGAGAACAGAACGGCCACCTGTCCGCGGGTAGCTGCCGCGTTGTAGTCCGGATACGTTTCGGTGACAATCCCGTTCGTCATCGCGTAGTCCACATAACCGTCATACCAGTTGGAGGTGGAGGAAGCAATATTGGATGCCGCACCGGTCGAGATCAGCTGATGACAGGACGACGCGAGCTTGATGGTTTCGGCGAGAGTCAGATTTCCGTCGGGGTCAAAGGTGTTCGCGCTCTTGCCGTTGATGAGTCCCAGCGAATAAGCGGACGCCACTTCATCGTAATACCATGCACCCGAGGATACATCGTAGAATTCACCGTTGTAGGAACGCTGTGCCGTATACGCGCCGGCCGAAGTTGCGAGAAGGACAGCGGTCAGCACGGAGGCGAGGATTTTCTTGCAATTCATATCAAAATAACTCCGTTTCAATCAATTACACCCTTATTATATCATAAGACGACGTAGAATTCAACGGTTTATCGGAACATTGCATACACTCGTTTTTACCTCAAAAACCGTATGGTTCAGCCACAGTTTTTCACATAAAAAAGCAGCCGTACCTGATGCACGGCTGCTCTGAAAATCCGTAATTATGAAATTAACCGCGGAAAGTGAAGATGCTGAGGAGCTTAGCGAGGAGACCGGTGAACAGACCGAAGGTGGGAACGGAAACGGTTTCTTCTTCTACAACTTCTTCAACTGCTTCTTCTACTACTTCTTCAACTACAACTTCTTCGACGACAGCTTCTTCAACTACTTCTTCTACTACAGGAACAAGCGCACGAATAGCTGCAACGAATTCTTCGTTGATAACTACACCGAAAGCTTCAGCGAGTGCGTAGATTTCGTCAACTTCTTCAACTACTTCTTCGGTAACTTCTTCAACTACTTCTTCAGCAGCTTCTTCTACTACTTCTTCGGTAGCTTCTTCAACTACTTCTTCAGCAGCTTCTTCTACTACTTCTTCAGCAGCTTCTTCAACTACTTCTTCGGCAGCTTCTTCAACTACTTCTTCAGCAGCTTCTTCTACTACTTCTTCAGCAGCTTCTTCTACTACTTCTTCAGCAGCTTCTTCTACTACTTCTTCAGCAGCTTCTTCAACTACTTCTTCAGCAGCTTCTTCTACTGCTTCTTCAGCAGCTTCTTCAGCAGCTTCTTCAGCAGCTTCTTCTACTACTTCTTCAGCAGCTTCTTCTACTACTTCTTCAGCAGCTTCTTCTACTACTTCTTCGGTAGCTTCTTCTACTACTTCTTCTGCGGGTACGAGAAGAGCGAGGAGAGCTTCAACAAATTCGGGGGTAACTTCAACGCCGCAGAGAGCTGCGATTGCGTTAACGGTTTCAGCGTCAAGAACTACTTCTTCAACGATCTGACCTTCTTCTTCGGAGATAAGCATAATGCCTGCATCATCCGCTGCGATTTCTTCGATTACAGCTTCTTCTGCGAAGGAAGTTACAGTCATAGCTGCACACAGAAGAGCGGCAAGAATAAGGGAAAGAGACTTCTTCATTTTGAAAAAAATCCTCCATAAGATAAGATTAGATACATTATATCACAAAAAATTCAAATTGTCACTATGTTTCGTTTTTTTTTCATGCATACAAATGCCGAATTTTATGCAGAAAAAAGCCGTGGAGACGTAAAAAATCGCCACGGCATAAAATTTAATGCTTTTTATTTGTGCAGAATTTCAGGATTTCGGAAAGATTCCGGTACATCACCGTTTCACCTGCCGAAATGTCAATCAGCGTCGGCGCCTGCGTGATACCGAGCGCAGTGCAAAGCTCCGCATTGTCTTCCGCGTACAGCTTTTCGTACGCGATGCCGGCTGCCGTCAGCTTCGCTTCCGCAACGCGGCAGTTCGGACAGGTCTGCGTTGCGATCAGGTAAACGCCGTCTGCAAGTGCGGCTGCCGTGTTCGTTCCGTCCGCTTCATCCTTCGCCGGAGCATCTGCCTTCCGTACGTCAGCGACGGAACTATGGTCGATCTCATACAGGCGGCGGTCCTTGAATTCCTGTGCCTTGCCGTTGTTCCAGTTCTGTACCGGACGGTAGTAGCCGGTGATACGGCTGTAAACTTCAGTCTTTTCACCGCATTCGGGGCATTCATAATGTTCGCCGGTGATGTAGCCGTGGTTCCTGCAGATGGAGTACGTCGGGCTCATCGTGTAGTACGGAAGCTTGTAGTTTTCCGCGATCTTGCGTACAAGGGTCGCCGCCGCCTTCCAGTCGGGCAGCTTTTCGCCGAGGAATGCATGGAAGACCGTACCGGATGTGTACAGGGTCTGAAGTTCATCCTGAATGTCGAGGGCTTCGAAGATGTCTGCGGTGTAGCCGACGGGGAGATGGGACGAGTTCGTGTAGTACGGCGTACCGTTTTCGTTCGCGGTGATGATGTCCGGGTATGCCGCCTTGTCGTGCTTCGCGAGGCGATAGCTGGTGGATTCCGCCGGAGTCGCTTCGAGGTTGTAGAGGTCGCCGTATTCTTCCTGATAGTCGGAGAGACGTTCTCTCATATGGTTGAGGACATCCTTCGCGAACTGCAGGGACTTTTCATCTGCGATAATGCCGCCGAGCCACTTCGCGTTGAGGCAGGCTTCGTTCATGCCGACCAGACCGATGGTGGAGAAATGGCTGTCAAACGTACCGAGGTAACGCTTGGTGTACGGATAGAGTCCCTTGTCCATGAGTTCCGCGATAACATCACGCTTGATCTTGAGCGAACGTGCGGCGATATCCATGAGTTTGTCGAGTCTCTTGTAGAAGTCCGCTTCGTCTTCCGCGAGGTACGCGATTCTCGGAAGATTGATGGTAACGACGCCGATGGAGCCGGTGGATTCGCCGCTTCCGAAGAAGCCGCCGGACTTGCGGCGCAGTTCACGCAGGTCGAGACGCAGACGGCAGCACATGCTGCGGACATCGCTCGGTTCCATGTCGGAGTTGATGTAGTTGGAGAAGTACGGCGTGCCGTATTTCGCGGTCATTTCAAACAGGAGCTTGTTGTTTTCGGTTTCGGACCAGTCGAAATCGCTGGTGATGGAGTAGGTCGGGATCGGGTACTGGAAGCCGCGGCCGTTGGCGTCGCCTTCGATCATGAGTTCCATGAACGCGCGGTTGACCATGTCCATTTCCTTCTTGCAGTCCTTGTAGCAGAAGTCCTGTTCGACACCGCCGACGATCGCAGGAAGATCCGCAAGGTCTGCGGGAACCGTCCAGTCGAGGGTGATGTTCGAGAACGGCGCCTGTGTGCCCCATCTGGACGGAGTATTCACGCCGAAGATGAACGACTGCAGGCACTTCTTTACGTCGTAATAGGAAAGATTATCCTTCTTGACGAACGGTGCAAGATAGGTATCGAACGAGGAAAACGCCTGCGCGCCCGCCCATTCGTTCTGCATGATGCCAAGGAAATTGACCATCTGGTTGCAGAGGGTGGCGAGATGCTTTGCCGGACGGGAGGTGATCTTGCCGGTCACGCCGCCGAGACCTTCCTGGATAAGCTGCTTGAGCGACCAGCCGGCGCAGTAGCCGGTGAGCATACCGAGGTCATGGATGTGCATCGCCGCAGACTGGTGCGCTTCGGCGATTTCCTTGTCGTACATTTCGGACAGCCAGTAGTTTGCCGTGATGGCGCCGCTGTTCGAAAGGATCAGACCGCCGACGGAATAGGTGACGGTGGAGTTTTCCTTCACACGCCAGTCGAGGTTTCCGAGGTAGTCGTCGACGAGTTTCTTGTAATTGAGCAGGGTCTTTTCGGTATTGCGGAGCTTTTCACGCTGCTTGCGGTAGAGGATGTACGCCTTTGCGACGTCCGCATAGCCGGTTTCGCTGAGGACGCGTTCCACGCTGTCCTGAATGGTTTCCACACCGACGGTCTGGTTCTGCACCTTCGGTGCGAAGTCCGCCGTTGCGCGGAGGGCGAGCAGGTCAATGACGCTGCTGTCGTGCGGGAGCGAACATGCGTCGAACGCCTTGGTGATCGCGCCTGCGATCTTGCTGATATCGAAGCGTACGGACGAACCGTCGCGCTTTATTACGTTATAAGTCATATATTCTCCGTTTCTGTCGTATGCGGTTTCATAAATTCGAGTGCGCCTATTATACCATATGTCTTCTCTGTTGTCAATATCTTGTGGTGACAAATTTTATGTACCACAAGATGTAGTATTTATGTGCTATATATAGCAAAAAGGCGCGGAGAACCGCACCTTTTTCGTATTTTCCTTTCCGGATCAGTCACGGATCTCCTTATCGCTGCGGATAATTTCTCCGGTGACCGCGTCGATGTCATATTCGTGTTCGTAATTCATGGATTCGAAGTCGACTTCGTAGAACGCACGTCCCTTTTCGTGTTCCAGTTCGCAGTCGTAATCGAAGACGTTCGTTTCAGCCACCCCCGCATGGGAGAGCGCAATTTCCTTCGCACGGTCAGCGGAAATATATTCGGCGGTTCCGTCGGGAGAAGTCGTGCTCAGACCGTTTTCGATGAGATTTTCGGGGTCGCTCTTCTTGTTGTTCTTGATGACCTCGCCCGTCACCGCGTCGATGTCGTAATCGTAATCGAATTCACCGGATTCGAAATCCACTTCGTATTCGGCACGTCCGTTGTCGTAGTCGAACTCGGTTTCGAGATCGAAGACCGTATCGGCGGTGACGCCCGCGTGGTCAAACGCGATCTTCTTTACGTCGTCAGGGGTGAGGTAATCCGCGGAGGTTCCCTGTTCCTGACGGACGGAAGCCTGTTCGTTCTGCAGACGTTCTTCCTTCTGGGATTCTTTTACCATCTTCTGTTCATACTGATTGAACCACGCATCATCCTCGAATTCCTTGTCATTCTTCACGATTTCGCCGGTTTCCGCGTTGATGTCGTAATCGTATTCATACGCGTCCGCGTAGAAGTCCACTTCGTAGACCATCACACCGTGTTCGTAGTCCATTTCAACCTGGATTCCGACAACGTCCGCCGCCGTGAATCCCGCGTGTTCAAAAGCGATTTCCTTCGCACGTTCGGTACCGATGTACGCCTTGTCGCTCGCCTGACCGACGGATTCCGCCGTGGTCGTGACGGCAGAGCCTGCGGTGAGAAGGTTCAGCTCGTTGATGGAGAGCGGAGCAAGTTCCTCAAAGGTGTGCACGGGATTTCCTGCGACGATTTCGTTCACGAGCTGTGCCTTGCCCGCCGTGATGCCGTATTCTTCGGCAAGCGTCCACGCGTCGCTGTCCTTCACGATAGTCTGGCTGAGGACGGCACCGTCAAACGAATTGGTCTGCAGGATGGTGTTGATATCGTCCGCGAGCTTCTTCTGAAGTGCTGCCCCGCGCGCCGCGTCCGCGTCATCCACGCTGATAAGTATGGAGTTGGCGAGGTCGGAAAGATAGCCTTCGCGGAGCATGGAACCGATAAGGGCATTGACGGTCACGTCGATGCTGCTGCCGGAGAAGTCCATGTCGCCGATGATCTTCCGTCCGTCGTCGTTGAGTGCAGTGACGGCGAGGACATCTTCCTTCTTGTTGGCGGTGATCTCCACGCTGGGGTTAACGTCGAGGGAAATGGTGGATGCGACTTTGTAGTTGTTGTTATAAACGGCGAAACCTGCGCCTCCTCCGACAAGGAGTACGGCAGCGGCAGCGATTGCGGTAAGATTGCGAATGGTATTTTTCATGTTTTTCTGTCCTCCCATGACAATAATCTGTTTGTTTTCGGTGTTCCCGGATGCGATATCAGAGAGTACGGTATCGAGAACGTCCGGAGCGGCATGTTCAAATGCAATTTTTATTTTCGCGTGCAGTTCTTCGTTTCTCATTCTTCCCGTTCTCCTTTCGTGAGTGAAGTTTTCAGCTTTTTCAGTGCGCGGTGGTATTTGGAAAGTACGGTGGGGAGCGCCATATCGAGGAACGCCGCGATCTCACGGTGTTTGAAACCGGAAACCACATGAAGTACGACAATCTGCCGTTCCTCGTCGGAGAGTTCGTTCATACACTCATTCAGGATGAACGCGTCCTCCGGAGTCAGCGCATGATCCGCGTTGTACTGTGCGTTGATGAAGAAATCCTCATCCTCGGTTTCCGCCTTCTTCTTCCGTTCACGGAGTTTCATGAAACAGAGATTTTTTGCGATCGTGATGATCCACGCCATCGGTTTCCCGCCACCGGACGGGCTGTAATTTGCTGCTGCGCTGTGCACCGCGATGTAGCAGTCATGCAGCACGTCTTCCGCATCGTGGACGTTTTTCAGAACCGATACCGCGTACGCGTAAACCGAAGCGGACGTCTCGTGGTACAGACTTTCGAGTGCGCGGGTATCTCCTGCCGCGATCCGGCGGATATAGATGTCAAGTGCCGACGGATCGATGTTCTCGCGCAGTCCGTCGAGTTCCGCCAAGTGAAGAAGAATCACGGTTTCCACCACCTTTCATTTTATTAATGCACGACAAAGCTGTTTTATTGCATGGGAGTGAAAATTTTTTTATTTTTTTTCGGGGAAAACTTTTTTGAAAAAAAGTTTTCCCCGAACCCCTTTCAAAAAACTTTATCCTGGATAAGGGGACTGAGTTTGTGCGGGTCTATACTTCCAAGGTTTTACACAATCCTGCGGAATTCCGAACCGCTTACAATGAGGAGGTTGTTGTCATCTTTGAATTCATAGGCGCGTCCCAGCCCGATTTTCGGGAACTGAAAGCTGATCGTATCATCGGTCATGACGTATTTATACTCCATTTTTTCCGTTCCGCACGCCATATAACCGGTACCGTCAGCGGCGAAATGCAGGATTTCCACAACTTCAAACGGAACTTCTTCCCCGAGTTCCAGTTCCATTCCGTAAAGCGCAAGAGTTCCGTCTCCTTCCCACGTTCCGACGATGTTCTGCCGGTTGTAGTCCGCCTGACTGCACGAACCGAGCAAAAGAACGAGCGTCACCGCCGCAAGAATAAGGCTTAAAATTCTATTTTTTCTCATTATTTGTCCTCCTTATTTCCTTTTTCCCGTCTGAAAGTTTTTGAAAAGGGGTTCGGGGAAAAACTTTTTTCAAAAAGTTTTTCCCCGAGAACTCCCCTCTCAGATAAACGGTCTCCGGTCGAGCACCAGTCTCAGCGGTCTCTCCGTGATGATCTCGCCCGGGAGCGCGCGCTGAAGTTCCGCGAGAACGCAGACCGTGCCGAACAGGGCGTGGAGATCGTTCATGCCTTCGTGGGTATCGGGATCAAGTCCATCGAGGTAAGCGATGTGCTCTTCCGCGAATTCGCGCAGACATTCGCGGACTTCGTCAAAGCGGTACGCCGTCTGCCGTGACGCGCGGTTGATGGCGAAGACCCAGTCGATTTCCATAAAGCCGATTTCATGCGCGAACACATCGGTCAGACCTCTGTTTTTCCAGAGATGAATGCACGTGTCGATCAGCTTTTCCGGCCAGCGCAGCGGACGCTTCGCGTGTTCCATGTTGAACATGTAGTGGAACCAGCCGTACAGGTGATGACAGACGGGCGCGGCTTTGTCAATCACCGGACGGTCGAAGCGGTTTCCGCGGTCGTCCGCACGATGGCCGATCGTTCCGGTTCTGCTCATGCCGTATTCATCGTCGGTATGTTCCCAGAGCCAGTCGAAGTACCAGTTCTGCCATTCGAGATCCGCCGCACCGGTCAGGAGCATCGACGCATACACGCCTGCGCCCTGATGCGACTGCGGCCACGGATTTTCGACCCACAGCAGGGAATCGAGCAGAGCATACAGCCCTTCTTTTGTACGGTAAGGCGCGAGGAATTCGCACGGTTCCGCCGACTGCGGTACGGCATCGAACAGTTCGAGAGCAGCGAGACAGTGCGCGGTCGTATGGATCGGGTGATGTGTGCGTTCGCGGAAGCTGCCGTCGGGGTGACGCAGGCTCAGGATGGACTTCACCAGCTCGTCCCGTGCGGGATCGCCGTACGCCGGGAAGGCTCCGATGGTGTAGAGGATGTTCGCCGCATCCGCACAGCCGTACTCGTTGATACCGAGCTGACGGGTGCCGTTTTTGTCCCAGAGCCAGCGGCAGTATCCGCCGTCTTCAAGACGATGGCTCTTCACGACGCTGTGGATTTTCTCAATGATCGGGTCGATGTTGTGGATTTTCATGGGGTCTCCTCCTTTATTTTGATTATTTGATAACAGCATGGCTGAAAAAGTTCAGGATCCGTTCGTCCGCACGGTATTCCTCTGCGGACAGGGTGTAATTTTTCCCGACCGACGCATATTTCGCGCCTGCCATTGCGTTGTACGGCAGAAGTTCCACGTGCGCATCTCCGACGAATTCGCCGATCGCCGCAAGATTTTCGTCCGTGTCGGTGATGCCGGGGATCAGCGGCACACGGATGATGTATTCTTTGCCTGACTCGCCGATAAGCCAGCGCAGATTCTGCTTGATGACATCGTTCGGGACACCGGTATATTTTATATGTGCGTCACAGTCGAACAACTTCATGTCCGCCATGATGAGATTTACATGTTCAAGCGTCTTCCGGTATACATCATGTGCGGCGAACGACGACGTTTCCACCGCCGACGAAATCCCCTCTTTCGCGAGAATCGCGAGCACCTCCGCGACAAATGCGTACTGCATCAGCGGTTCCCCGCCGGAAAACGTCACTCCTCCGCCCGACATTTCATACACGTCGCGGTCGCGCAGCAGACGTTCCGCGAGTTCCGCAGACGTCATCGTCTGCCCGCAGACGGACACGCAGTCGTTCGGACAGACGTGCAGGCACCGTCCGTACGACTGACAGTCGTCGTGCGTACACGGAACCGCACATTTTCCGCAGTGCACGCATTTCACCTGTTTCACGTATAATTCCGGCTCCGGTGACAGCCCTTCGGGATTGTGGCACCACAGACACCGCAGCGGACAGCCTTTCATGAAAACCGTCGTGCGGATGCCGGGACCATCGTTGAGTGCGAAACCTTTGAGATCAAATATTGTTCCTGTCAGCATAGTTCTCCATCCTTTTTCTATAGGTTAAGTATATACCATGGCACGTCATCCGTCAAGAAAATTTCGCAGAAAGTTTTTATTCCGCCCACTTGATTTGTACTGCATCGCGCACTATAATATAAGGTATAATACCAACGGAGGCTCTGCAATGAAACCCGAATTCCATACCAGTAACCGAAATAAAATGATGAATGCCCTGCCGGACGGCGCGCTTGTCGTCCTTTTTTCCGGCTACGCTCCCCGCAAGCGTGCAGACGAAGATTATCCCTTCTTCGCTGACCGCAATTTCGTCTACCTCACCGGGCTCACCCGCGACGCGGGTCTCGTCTACATGGCGAAGAAGACCGGCACGTCTTTTGATGAGATCCTCTTCCTCCTTCCGCCGGACATGATGAAGGAACGCTGGACCGGACGCCGTACCAAAGCGGACGAAGCGACCGCAGTCTCCGGCATTACGAACATCGCCTACACCGACGACTTCCGTACGAAGTTCCGCGAATGGGCGCGTGACTGCTCCGCCGTTTACCTCGACATCGACGGTACCCGCGAGGAACGCGACTTTACCGAAGCCAACCGCTTTGCCGCAGACGTCCTTGCGCACGGTGTGAACGTCGCCAATGTCCGTCCCGTTCTCGCCGGACTCCGCACCATCAAGGCCCCCTGCGAAATCGCCGCCATGCGCGAAGCCGTACGAATCACCGGCGAGGGCATCCGTGCCATGATGCGCGGTGTGCGCGACGGCATGAAGGAATACGAAATCAAGCAGCTCTACGACGCGTCTCTCGTCGCGAACGGCTGTCTCGAACCCGGTTTCCCCTCCATCATTTCCGCCGGCGAAAACAATTTCTGCATCCACTACTATTCCTATACCGGAACCGCTCACGACGGCGACATGGTTCTCTGCGACGTCGGCGCATGCTACGACAACGTCGGATGCGACATCTCCCGCGGATTCCCCGTAAACGGCAGGTTCACTGACCGTCAGCGCGCCCTGTACGAATGTGCTTACGCCACCAGCGCCCACCTTTTCGATATCATTAAGCCCGGTTATCCGATGGCGGAGGTTGACGGTGAAGTCCGCCGCTTCTGCGCACAGAGACTCTGCGACATCGGCGTACTGAAAAATGTTGAAGAAGCCGGACGCGTCATGTGGCACGGCGGTGCCCACCACGTCGGCTATGACACCCACGACATCGTGGTCCGTCCGGATGTCGTTGCACCCGGCATGGTCTTCTGCGTGGACGTTGGTATCTACAACGAAGACTGGGGCATCGGCTTCCGCCTCGAGGACAACTGCCTCGTCACCGAAACCGGCTGCGAAAACCTCGGCATCAACGTTCCGAGAAGCATTCCGGAAATCGAAGACCTCATGAAGAGATAACAAGGAGACATCAAAAAATGAAAAAACTGTTCTGCATCCTGCTCTGCACTCTCATGCTTGCGTTCACGGGCTGCGGCAAGGATCTTCCTGCGCTTGAAACCATCGGCGTGGACAATTTTGAAACCGTTGAAACAGAATTCGCCGGCTGTACCCGTGACGATCTGGTCAAGGCATGGGGGGACCCCGCCGTCTCGCTGGCTGACGGCACGTTCGGCGACATCTGGGAACTGGAAGGTGAACTCGAAACACTACTCAACGTCTACTACAACACCGACGGCACCTACAACAGCTCACTGATTTCGTACCAGCTCGCCTATACGGGCACCGTTACGGAGATTACCGAAAAGGCTTCCGAAGAAGCGGCGCTGTATACCATCACCGCAGAACTGGACGACGGTTCCACGGTCGTTCTCGACACCATGCCCACCACCGTTTATACCGGTGCGGAGGAACTTGCGGTGGGAAACCGCGTGAATTTCGTCTGCAATACGATGACCGGTTCGAAATATGTCTGGGTACAGTCTGCGGAAGTAATCGGATAACAATAAAAAATGACAGGGCAAACATCCTGTCATTTTTCTTTATTCAAACGTTACGCTCTCTTTACCGCTGCTGCGTACCAGCCGTTTTCGCGGCGGTCGTCGACAACCCTGTAGCCGTTTGCGGTCAGTGCGTCGGTGACTTCGTTCGCACGTTCTTCAATAATACCGGAAACGATGAACACGCCGTCTTCCGCGAGGTACGCACCGACATCCGGTGCGAGACGGATGATGATGTCCGCGACGATGTTCGCAACAACGACATTGTAGCCGCCGTCCACCTTTTCCACCTGACGGAGCAGATCGGAAACCGCGCACTTGACGTTCGGGGTTTCATTCAGCTCAGTGTTTTCCACCGCAACACGCACTGCGACAGGGTCGATGTCACAGGCGAAACAGGAATCCGCACCGACCTTGGAAGCCGCGATCGCGAGAATACCGGAGCCGCAGCCGACGTCAAGTACAGTGCACGTACCCTTTTCCGCCTTGTACTCGGTCGTGTACTTTTCCACAAAACCCGCGCAGAGCCGGGTCGTCTCATGCGTACCGGTGCCGAATGCCATGCCGGGATCCATCAGTACGATGACTTCGCCTTCTTCGGGCGTATAGTCTTCCCATTCCCATACGGGAACAATCACAAGACGGTCGCCGGTCTTGATCGGCTTGTAGTACTGCTTCCACGAATCTGCCCAGTCTTCTTCACGGATACCCTCGTGGACAATCTCGAACTTCACTCCGAGCTGTTCGAGACGGTTCTTGATGTACAGTTCGCTTTCGGCGGGGGACTTCATTTCGGAGATGAACACCGAAACCGCCGCCGCATTGCGGTCGGCATTGAGGATGGATTCGTCAATGAGGTCACCGTATACGCCGTCGAGAACGAGGTCAACGTCGGAATAGTCTTCGATCATCAGACCGTTGTCGACCATGCCCATTACGCTGGAAACGGTGTCGATGTCTTTCGCATCACATTTTACTTTAATCTGAACCCAGCTCTTGTTGTCGTCCATGGTTTACTCCTTCTCAGTTGTCTTTGTTGAAAAATTTCTTCAGGCTCGTGAGGAACTTCGTTCTCTTGTTGTAATTCGATTCGCCGCAGGACGCCGCGAACTTTTCAAGCAGCGCCTTCTGTTCGGCATTGAGATTCTTCGGTACTTCGACAACCACGGTGATGTACAGGTTGCCGCGTACCTTGGAGTTGACGCGGGTCACACCCTTGTTCCGGAGCGTGAACGTGGTGCCGGTCTGCGTACCTTCGGGGATCTCGAACTTCTGGTTGCCCTCGAGGGTCGGAATGTCGATCTCCGCACCGAGGGTCGCTTCCGCGTAGGTAATCGGAACTTCGCAGTAGAGGTCGTCGCCGTCGCGTTCGAAAACGGAGTGCGGACGTACGCTGATGACGATATTGAGGTCACCGGGCTGACCGCCGTTCATGCCGTCGCTGCCCTGACCGCGCAGTGCGATCTGCTGACCGTCGTCGATGCCGGCGGGAATGTTGACTTCCAGTTTCTTGGACGCGCGGACAAATCCCGTACCGCGGCACTTGTCACACTTGTTTTCGATGATCTTACCGGTACCGCGGCAGGTCTCACAGGTCTTCATGGTCTGGATCATGCCGAACGGGGAACGCTGCTGAACACGCACCTGACCGGCACCGCGGCAGGCGTCACAGGATTTCGGAGAAGTCCCCTTTGCCGCACCGGAACCGTCACATTCCGCGCACTTCTGTACCTTCTGATACGTAATTTCCTTCTTGCAGCCGAACACGGCTTCTTCAAAGGTCAGCGTGAGGCGGACGGTGATGCTGTCGCCGCGGATCGGGCCGTTGCGTCTGGACGAACCGCCGCTTCCTCCGCCGAAAAAGCTCGAAAAGATATCATTGATGTCAAAACCGCCGAAGTCACCGAAACCGCCGAAACCGCCGCCGCCCATACCGGACGAAGGATCGAACGCCGCGTGACCGTACTGATCATACTTCGCCTTCTTGTCGGGGTCGGAAAGGACATCATACGCCTCGTTGACTTCCTTGAACTTCGCTTCCGCTTCGGCATCCCCCGGATTCATGTCGGGATGATACTTCTTCGCAAGCTGACGGTATGCTTTTTTTATTGTATTTTCATCCGATTCCTTGGTGACACCAAGGACCTCGTAGTAGTCTCTCTTGGTAGAGTCTGCCATATATCCTCCAGAAAAAATAAGTCATTGGGGAGAAACTTTTTGAGAAAAATTTCTCCCCAAACCCCACTTCAAAAACTTCCCATCAAAGGAATGGACAAAGCACCGTGCATATTCTACAAAAACAACGCACATACTTTGTCTATTTATTCCAGTTTAAAGTTTTTTGAAAGGGGTTTGGGGAAAACTTTTTTTGAAAAAAAGTTTTCCCCAAGAAATTCTGTTCAATTAGTTTCCGGACTTGTCTTCGAAGTCTGCGCTGTAGTAGGTGTTGCCGTCGCCGCCCTGAGCGCCGCCGAAGCCGGATGCGTCGAAGCCTGCGCCGCCCATGTTCGGATCAGCCTGCTGCTGTGCTGCATACATCTTTTCAGCGATCGGGTAGAATGCCTTTTCGAGTGCTTCGGTGTCCGCCTTGATGGCGTCGAGGTCATTGCCCTTTACGGTTTCCTTGAGCTTGTCGATAGCAGCGCGTACGGAAGCCTTATCTTCTTCGGTCGCCTTGTCACCGAGGTCGTTGAGGCTCTTTTCGCTCTGGTAAACGAGGGATTCCGCACGGTTCTTGACTTCAACTGCTTCCTTGTTCTTGCGGTCTTCTTCCGCGAACTTGGCAGCTTCGTTGACAGCGCGGTCGATGTCTTCCTGGGACATATTGGTAGAGGAAGTGATGGTGATATGCTGTTCCTTACCGGTACCCTTATCGAGAGCGGTTACGTTTACGATGCCGTTTGCGTCGATATCGAAGGTGACTTCGATCTGCGGAACGCCGCGCGGAGCGGGAGTGATACCATCGAGGATGAAGCGGCCGAGGGTGGTATTGCCGGCAGCCATATCGCGTTCGCCCTGGAGGACGTGGATTTCAACGGAGGTCTGACCGTCTGCAGCGGTGGAGTAAACCTGGCTCTTCTTTACCGGGATGGTGGTGTTCCGGTCGATGATGCGGTTGAATACGCCGCCGAGGGTTTCGATACCGAGGGAAAGAGGAGTAACGTCGAGAAGGAGGAGGTCCTTGACATCGCCGCCGAGAACGCCGCCCTGAATTGCCGCACCGAGTGCAACACATTCGTCGGGGTTGATGCCCTTGAAGGGTTCCTTGCCGAGGTACTGCTTGATGGCGTCCTGAACGGCGGGAATTCTGGTGGAGCCGCCGACGAGGAGGACTTTGTCAACCTGGCTGGGCTGGAGACCTGCGTCACGGAGAACCTGCTTGGTGGGTTCGATGGTTGCGCGTACGAGGTCAGCGGTCATATCGTTGAACTGAGCGCGGGTGAGAGTTGCGTCGAAGTGCTTCGGACCGGTCGCGTCCGCGGTGATGAAGGGGAGGTTGATATTGGAAGTGGTCATACCGGAGAGCTCAATCTTCGCCTTTTCAGCGGCATCCTTGAGTCTCTGGAGAGCCATCTTATCCTTGCGGAGGTCGATGCCGGAGTTTTCCTTGGCAAAGGTTTCAGCGATCCAGTTGATGATGCGGTTGTCGAAGTCATCGCCGCCGAGACGGTTGTTGCCGGCGGTAGCAAGAACTTCGAACACGCCGTCGGAGATTTCGAGGAGGGATACGTCGAAAGTACCGCCGCCGAGGTCATAGATCATGATCTTCTGTTCATTTTCCTTATCCATACCGTATGCGAGAGCGGCAGCGGTAGGTTCGTTGATGATACGGAGAACTTCGAGACCTGCGATCTTGCCGGCGTCCTTGGTAGCCTGACGCTGAGCGTCGGAGAAGTATGCGGGAACGGTGATAACCGCCTGGGTGACGGAAGTGCCGAGGTATGCTTCTGCGTCCGCCTTGAGCTTCTGGAGGATCATTGCGGAGATTTCCTGAGGAGTATACTTCTTATCGTCAACAGATACGTTGTACGCGGTACCCATTTCACGCTTGATGGACATGATGGTACGGTCGGGGTTGGTGATGGCCTGACGCTTTGCGACCTGACCTACCATACGTTCGCCTGCCTTGGAGAACGCTACGACGGAGGGAGTGGTTCTCGCTCCTTCGGGATTCGGAATAACGGTGGGTTCGCCGCCTTCAAATACAGCGACGCAGGAGTTGGTGGTGCCTAAATCTATACCAATGATCTTTCCCATGATGGATGTTCCTCCAAATAATTTGTTTAAGTTAGATTTTTTATATAAAAAATTGCGGGTTGGCTTGGGTGAATGGGGGATTCGCAAGGACGCTTGCGCGGATGGTGGAGAATACCTCCTTTATTCAGATGAAGCTGAATGGTGGAGCGAACCCCTGTTTGTGGCAATGGGATTTCGCGGACTGCGGTCCGCGACAAGGGACTCTGTCCCTTGACCCTGCGACCTTTTGAAAAAGGTCGATCAAAACTTTTAATCTGACAACGTTGGGTGCGGGTTTTTAGTTTGCTACACGAACCATGGCGTAACGGAGGACTTTGTCACCGTACATATATCCGCACTGGAGTACGTCGGTGATTTCACCTTCGCCGTAGCTTTCGTCATCAATGTGCATGACCGCGTTGTGGATCTCCGGATTGAACGTTTCTCCCGCTTCGCCGAACATTTTAATGTTCATCTTTTCCAGCGTTTCAGGCAGCTTGCCGAGAATCAGCTTTACGCCTTCGGCAAATTTGTCCGCGTCACCGTCCGTAAACTTTGCGGCATACTGTAAGTTGTCGAGGATCGGCAGAAGCCCGGTCAGCGTATCCGCAACCGCTTCGCCGTATACATTCTCACGTTCCTTCGCCGAACGTCTGCGGAAGTTTTCATATTCCGCCGCCGTACGGAGATACTTGTCGTTCAGCTCATCCGCACGCTTGGTTTCGGCTTCGAGCTTCTTTTCCATCTCCGCAAGTTCGTTTTTCAGCTTCTTTTCGGACTTTTTGTCCGTTTTTTCTTCCTTCACGGGTTCCGCAGCTTCAGCCGCTTCCTCCGCCGGTTCCGTCTCTGCGGGTTCGTCTTCCTCAATGTAAGGAGGATTCCGCTTCGGATCCTGATTCATCATTTCAGTCATTTCTATCTCCAAATTTATTTTTTTGCTTATTCATTCCCGTCCGCGCCGTCGTTTCCGTTCGGATCGCCGAGCACTTCCGATACACCGCGCGTCAGGTGATCGATTGTCGCGATCACGCGCCGGTAATTCATTCGGGTCGGACCGATGATGCCGATCGCACCGACGGTCTTGCCGTGGTCGCGCACCGCCTTGAAGATGAGCGTGGAATTATCCATCACCTTTACGATGTTTTCGCGTCCGATGTAGACCTGAACCCGGTCATCCGGTGTATGCGTGGTCTCTTCGGAAAGGACTTCGAGGAGGTCATCTTTCTTTTCGAACAGCGCCAGCATATCACGGAGACGATCCATGTCGTAGAATTCCGGATAGGAAAGCAGGCGGTTGATGCCCTCGAACCTCAGGTCGCCGCCGTCGAATACGGAGATCGTTTCGCACACCGCCTTGATGACGGGGGAAACGAGATATTCGTATTCGCCCATGACGCGTTCCATTTCCATCATCATTGGAAGGGTGATCTCCGACGCCGTGATTCCGGTGACGTACTTATTAAGTACGGCGGACAGGCACGCAGCCGCTTCGTTCGGGATGGGACGGTTCGAATGGACGTATTTTGTCTTGACGATGCCGCCGATAACCATGATCAGGACGAGAGTCATTTCGTCGAGCCGCAGAAGCTCATACCGTCCGACGGTGATACGCGGCTGACGCGGCTTGATCGCAAGAGCAGTGTAGTTGGTAAGCTTCGCCGCCAGAGTCACGGCTGTCTGCATAACGGCATCCAGTTCGGACTGCTTCTGATTCAGCGTACGGCGGAGTTCATCGATCTCGCCCTGCGTGAAATTGTACCGGTCGATCAGCCAGTCCACATAAAAGCGGTAACCGGCTTCGGAGGGGATACGGCCTGCGGAGGTGTGGGGCTGTTCCAGGAAACCCATTTCCTCGAGTTCGGCCATTTCATTCCGGATGGTAGCAGAGGAGCAGGATATTTGCTTATGCCCGGTCAGAAATTTGCTTCCGACGGGCTCACCGTTTTCGATATGTGCGTCAATGATCGCTTTCAGTATGATCTTTTTTCGTTCACTCAGGTCTTTTTTTCGGTCTTCCAAACGTCAACACCTCCCCGGAAAACGGAAAAACCCGTGAAGGGGATTTCTTTTCTCTGAAGTTTAGCACTTCAAAACCACGAGTGCTAAACCGTGATATAAATTTACCATTTTACGCGCTTCTTTTCAATAACAATATTAAGATTATTTGTTAATTATCTATGAATGGACACAAAAAGGCAGAACGCCGTTAGCATTCTGCCCTTTATTTTGTAAGTTTTCTCTAATCGCCAACTGCACGTTGTCAGATTAAAAGTTTTGATCGACCTTTTTCAAAAGGTCGCAGAGTCCAGAGACAGCTGTCCCTCGGAGGAACGAAGTTCCTCCCGGAGAACCTTCGGTTCTCCAGTGGTCGACCTCCGCAGAGGTCGAAACACCCTGGACATAAACAGGGGATCGCTCCACTAATCAACTGCATGAAGATAAAGGAGGTATTCGTCCCCATCCGCGCCAGCGTCCCGTCAAATCACTTCACACCAATATCCCCCGCCGGGAGCGGATAGTACACATCCTTCGCCATAGGCATACCGATATGCGGGAATCCCGTTTCGTCGAAATAAACCCGCTGACAGTGACAGTGCCGTACCATCCCCGTCACGGACGGGTTGTGGTCGTGCAGACAGTGATGCGAAATCCAAAGTTCGCTTCCGTCGGGCGAGCGGAAGAACGTTGCGTGACCGGGGCCGTAATTTCCGTTGCCCTTCACCATCACCGGCTCGTCGTCCTTCAGCCACGCCTCCGCATCCAGCGGATCGTCGCCCACCAGTTCAATAATCCCGAGAATATAGTCGTCGCTCCAGCATCCGTTGCCGGAGTAAATAATGAACAGACGTCCGTCACGCTCCACAAAGAACGCACCTTCGTTGATCGGCGAACCGCCCCGGTGATACGGCGGTACGAGTTCCCAGTCGTAGTCCGCCTGCGCCATGACGGTGTAGTCTCCTTCCACTTCGGTGGGCGACTTCATCCGCTGAACCGCCAGCTTCTGCTGACCGTCCGTCACGATCGAGAAGCAGATGTACCATGTACCCTTCCAGCAGTATACCGTCGGGTCGATCGCATATACATCGTGATTGATGTGTCCGCCGAGTTCAAATCCGTCAAACGGATCGTCCGTCTTCGCAGACAGAACAATCACGTGCTTGAACCCTTTGTTCTCCGCCGTCTGATGCGTGCTCGTGTAAATGTACCAGTGTCCGTCCACATAATGCAGCTCCGGCGCCCACAGGAATCCGTACGTATCGTCCGCCGCTTTCGCTTCGTAGATCACCTTCGATTCCCCCGCACGGAACAGTTCCGCCATCGTCTTCGCACGGAACAGCGTCAGGAACGTGTTCCCCGTCGAAATGCCGTAGTAATACCCCGTCTCCGCACACCAGACCACACGCGGGTCCGCGTTGTCACGGTTCGGGTCAAGCGGATTGTGAAATCCCATCCCCTCTGCCGGACACTCCGGTTCCGGGATCACAAAATTCCGGTCTTTCTTCAGCAGCATATCAGTACCTCCGTTCTGTTTTTCTCAGTCGTCCAGTGTCCGACTTCTTCCATACTGTTTTTTTCGTCGGAAAAGTCCCATAGCGATCGCAGCAGCCGCCGCAGCCGCATATGGGACTGTCAGATCTCCGGTTTCGGGGGAGATTTCGGTCTCAACGGGATTCATCAGCGTTTCGACTTCTGAGACAATCTCATCCTCCGCATATGATTTTTTTGCGTAAATACCGCTTTTTTCCGTGTATCCGGTGCCGTTCACTATGTAAATCTCACCGACATCCGCACTTGCGTTCCGCATCACAAAACCCATTCCGCCGTCGTCAAGTACCTTGACGTTTTCACGTTCCAGCGTATAGGTCTTCCCGCCGGCCGTCATCTCGATCTTGTGGAGTACATTCTTCTCAACGGGGATCTTCACAAGAATCGTTTCCCCGCCGCTGACCGCTTTTTTCAGCGCCTCGTCCGGCTCCTTGAAATCGTCGATCGTTCCGTCCGCACGGATCACAAGCGCCGTCACGTTCGTCGGCTCCGTTCCCCGGCAGGTCAGAATGAATCCGAGATAACCGTTTGTTTTCCGGATTTCCGAAAACGAAAACTCAAATTCGATGGTATAGGAATCTGCCGCACCCGAAGACGGAAGAAGGGCGTACAGCCGATCGTTGTCAAGGGTATTCAGTTCCAGCGTCTCGCCGGTGCAGGTGATATACGATTTTTCCGAACTGGATGTTCCGCGTACAATCCCGGATTTTCCGACGTCCGACAGAACTTCAAAATCCTGATGGTACAGAACTTCCCCCACCGCAAGCGCCGCAGGCACCGCAGCATCTCCTGCAAAAGCCGGGAGACCCATGCAGAAGATCCCTCCGGAAAGCATCACGAGGGTCATCCATAAAGCCAGAACCCGTTTCATACCGCCTCCGCTAATAAATAATTCTGTACATATTATATATTGTTTCTTTTTTTACGTCAAGTATTTATTCACATTTTTTCGCTATTTTTTCAACTTTTTTGATACGTTTTGTTCAATAACCAGAAAAATCCGGAACAGGAAGTTTTTCTGTTCCGGATTTTTTTCTTCTTAAATTACCATTACTTTGCCGACCGGATAGTAGCCGTCCGCGCCGTTTTTCATTGCCAGTTCGATCGGGCGTTCTCCTTCGAACAGACCGACGGAAAGCATATAATTCCCCTGCATCGTCCGCATCGGATGAACGTCAAACGCGATCTTCGCGATCTCGCCCGCCGCCCATGTCCGGTTGTCGCCGCAGTCCGCTTCCTCAATGAAGCAGCCCATGTCACCTTCCAGCTTGACGCGCATGCTGTACTTGTGATACGCCTTCGCAAAACCGCGGTTTTCGATGTACAGCACCACACGATTCGGGCAGCCGCCGCTCATTGTCTCCGGAAGCTCTGCACCGTCGAGGAAATACCAGTATCCGAGACGGTTCGCCGCGTATTCCGTCAGATACGGTTCACGTTCGAGCCACGGTACCGGATAGCCGTGGAACCCGGCGAACGTGCATCCGGTGCGCTGCATCGCGTCGATAAACGGGAATCCGCCCTTGAAAATTTCGGGAGCAACGCCCGTATAGTGTTCAAATTCCAGCACGACCGGTGCGTTGTCGTAGAATTTGTCGAACAGCCACGGCGAACGCAGCGTGTTATAACCGCAGTTTTCTGCATAATACCGGACGCAGACCGAGTCGTCTTCCAGACCGAGTCCGCGCGAAACGGCATATTCCACAAGATCCATGTTTTCCTGCCATCCGCGCGACCAGCGGTGGTTGATGTGGTCGTCGTTGAGGAGAACGAACGTGTCGGGGAAATACCTTCTCGTGAGGTCGATGTGGGTCCGGATCACGTCCGCGGGATAAATGATGTCGCTTCCGTTGCCGGTATGTCCCTCGCCCCATGTGCCGAACGTGCCAAGATCAACCAGTTCGATCAGCGGATGACCGTTGAAGCGGCTTCCGGCTTCGTCGAGGAATCGTTCGAGATTCTCAAGGAAGATCGGGTCACTGTAGTCGGGTTCGAGGCGTCCGCCCGGGAGAGAGTAACCACGTGCGCCTTCCTTGAAAACGTATTCCGGCGTCGCAAACGGGATGGATCCGTCGCCTTCGTAGGTCACGAACCGCATGGAAAAGCGGTAGTCGTATTGGCTCCACTCGTCGATGATCTTGTAGATGTACGACCAGTCGTATACGCCCTTTTCCTTTTCGATGTCGCCCCAGTCGAAGCGGAGGTAGAGGTGGTTCAGCCCCGGGAACCGTTCGAGGTGATCTTCGGGATCGTGTCGGACGCGGTAATTGTCGCGGAGGTAACCGTTGTCGATGTAATGCCAGTACCAGCCCTTGTGCGGGTTGCGCAGGATCCGGCGGTCGTCCTGAAATTCACGCAGATCGCGAAAGTACGGCGATGCGGAACGGCGGTCGAACAGGGAGAAACCGATCGCGTTCGTGGTTTCCGGTTCGGGCTTGCCGCAGATGTTCGGATAATCGTACATGGGAATTCTCCTTTACTTCAGTTTTTTGTTCATCCAGAGAAGCAGTTCGTCATCGTTTTCACAGGGAGCATATTGTTCCAGCTGCTTTCCGTTCCACCAGACACCGCTGCCGTCGAAGTTGTATCCGCGCTTCACGTACAGACGCTGTGCCGCGCCGTAGCCGCTGTGACAGCCGACCGCAAGGCAGACTTCATCGGATATTTTTGCCGCTTCCGCTTCCAGTGCATCGAGCAGACGGGACGCGATGCCGCGGTTGTGGACATGGAAGAAGACGCACAGGTCGGAGATCAGCGGCATTCCGGGGAACGGACCTTCCTGTGCCGCATGGATCAGCGAAACGTGACCGGCAACTTCGCCTTCATATTCCGCAACAAACGTAGTGCGGCCGCTTCCCTGTTCCGCAAAATAATTCTGATAGGTTTCAAGATTCGGATGCCATCCGTACGCGAGGTAGGTGTCGTAGATCGTCCGTGCATCCTCTTCGGACATTCCGCGGACGGTGATTTTATCATCGGTATAATAGATCATATGACGATTCCTTCTTCGTTTTGCGTTATTTTTTCAGATGCTCTTCCGGTCGCCGTGCATGAGCTTTTCTATGGTTTTCCGGTCCCACAGCAGCACGCCGGTTTTCTTCGCCAGATCTTTCGCATGCGGCGTAAACGTGGAGTTCGTCATGACCACACCGTATCTGCAGTTATAGAACGCCTTTCCGGTGTAGACCTCCTGCACGGGCTTGTTCCCGAGCGGGGACGCGTACCTCTTGCACTGGATTGCGTAGCGTGCTGTTCCCCTGACGGCGATGATGTCCACGCCCTGATCCCCGGACGCAGGCGTGACGCTGACCTTCCGGAACCCGTTCTTTTTCAGCAGATCAGCGCAGAAATGTTCGAATTCGTATCCCTTCATGGCGTCGACCTCCGCCATCGTGACGGTGTCTTTCCGGGATTTTTTCCTTGATTTTTTCGGAGTCTCATCGATTTTTGCCGCACCGCTTTTCCGGGGCATGAGTTTCCTCAGAAGCATGCCAAAGAAAAAGCAGACGATAAACAGCGCGGCGTAAAAAATGTAAATGCTGTATTCCTGAATCATATTCTGTGATCTTTCCGCAGATTCTGCGGATACTACCAAAAGAACCGCTTCCGATACGGAAGCGGTTCTGAAGTTCGAATGAATATCCGATGGAATCGGGGATATCTTAGTGAACGATGTAACGTTCGGTATCCTTGTCGAAGAGGTGAACTCTGGACATATCGAATGCAACGTTGATGATGTCACCAGCGCGAGCGGTAGAACGTGCGGATACGCGAGCGGTCATGGAGGTTTCTTCTGCTACGAGGTAGAGGTAGATTTCAGCACCCATAAGTTCGGTTACTTCTACGTCGGTTTCGATTACGGAATCAGACATAGCCTTGAGGGATGCGTTGTCGTCGTGGATACATTCGGGACGGATACCAGCAACGATTTCCTTGCCTACATATTCCTTGAGAGCGGGGTTGTTTGCCTTTTCTGCGGGAACCTTGAGGGAGTTGGAACCGAAGGTGATGTAGAGGTCTTCGCCCTTCTTTTCGAGCACGCAGTTGATGAAGTTCATCTGAGGAGTGCCGATGAAGCCTGCAACGAAGAGGTTTACGGGGTAGTCGTAGAGGTTCTGAGGAGTATCAACCTGCTGGATGAGACCGTCCTTCATAACTACGATACGGGTAGCCATGGTCATAGCTTCGGTCTGGTCATGGGTTACGTATACGAAGGTGGTACCGACTCTCTGGTGGATCTTGGTAAGCTCGGTTCTCATGGTTGCACGGAGCTTAGCGTCGAGGTTGGAAAGCGGTTCGTCGAGAAGGAATACCTTCGGGTTACGAACGATTGCACGACCGAGAGCAACACGCTGCTTCTGACCACCGGACAGAGCCTTCGGCTTTCTGTCGAGGAGGTGAGTGATGTCGAGGATGCGGGCAGCTTCTTCTACACGGCGCTTGATTTCTTCCTTCGGAGTCTTGCGGAGCTTAAGACCGAATGCCATGTTGTCAAATACGGACATGTGCGGGTAAAGAGCGTAGTTCTGGAATACCATCGCGATGTCACGGTCCTTCGGAGCAACGTCGTTAACGAGCTTGTCACCGATGAAGAGTTCGCCTTCGGAAATTTCTTCAAGACCAGCGATCATACGGAGAGTGGTAGTCTTACCGCAACCGGAAGGACCAACGAGGATAAGGAATTCCTTGTCCTTGATTTCAAGGCAGAAGTCGGATACAGCGGTAACGCCGCCGGGATATTTCTTATAGATGTGCTTGAGGGATAAGCTTGCCATTAGTAATTCCTCCTTGGATGTATTCTATCCATAGTTATTTGAAGCAGCGGACATGTTGTCCGCCTGGGACGTACAAATGTCCATATACTATTTATCGTGGTATATTGTATCAAATCACACCACATTTTTAAAGAGTTTTTTTTACCGAAATTTGATTTATTCCTTTGTACATTCTGTACATTTCCTCCACCGGTTCCGCCCGTTCCGCAAAACTGCAGGGAAACCCCGTTTCTAATTTTATTAGAAACATTAAAAACGCGGTTTATTCCTTCCGCATTGTCAATCCGATGCGTCCTTTTTTCACGTCCATGGATTTGATCCGCACGGTCACGACGTCGCCGACGGCGAGAACTTCGGACGGATGCTTTATGTAGCGGTCGGCGATCTCGCTGATGTGGACAAGACCGTCCTGATGCACACCGATGTCAACAAACGCGCCGAAGTCGATGACGTTGCGGACAGTACCGGTCATGATCATGCCGGGTTCGAGGTCTTCGATCGAAAGCACTTTGTCGCGCAGGATCGGCGGCGGGAGATTGTCGCGGATGTCGCGTCCGGGCTTTTCGATCTCGGCGAGAATGTCCTCAAGCGTCGGTTCACCGCAGCCGAGACTCTCCGCCAGCTTCTTCATACCGTATTTTTTCACGTTGTCACGCAGATTCAGCCCTCCGCGCACGTCCGTAAGGGTATAGCCGAAGGTCTCAAGCAGCTTTTTTGTAACGGCGTAGGATTCCGGATGCACGCCCGTGTTGTCGAGGATTTCGTCCCCGTCCGGGATGCGCAGGAAGCCCGCCGCCTGCTGGAACGCCTTCGCGCCGAACCGCGGCACCTTCAGGATCTCCTTGCGCGTACGGAATTCCCCGTTCGCCTCACGGTATTTCACGATATTTTTTGCGGAGGCCGCGTTGATCCCCGCTATGTAGGACAGCAGCGAATACGACGCCGTGTTGACATCCACGCCGACGGAATTTACCGCATCCTCAACCACACCGGTGAGGGCTTCGTCCAGTCTGGCGGGCTTCATGTCGTGCTGATACTGCCCGACACCGATGGACTTCGGATCGATCTTCACCAGCTCCGCAAGCGGATCCTGCAGACGGCGCGCAATGGAAACCGCGCTTCGCTCCGTCACATCAAAGTCCGGGAATTCCTCCGCACCGAGTTCGGAGGCCGAGTAGACCGACGCCCCCGCTTCGGACACGATGATGTACTTGGTCTTTCCTCCGAGTTCGCCGAGCAGCTCCGCGATGAACTTCTCGGATTCCCCGGACGCCGTTCCGTTGCCGATCGCGACCACATCCACGCCGTACTTCTGAATGAGGCGGGTCACGGTCTTTTTCGATTCCGCGATGCGTTCGTGCGGCTTGGTCGGATAGATAACCGCCGTCTCGACCACCGCGCCTGTCTTCGTGACAACGGCAAGTTTGCAGCCCGTACGGTAGCCGGGGTCAAAGCCGAGAACGGTCTTGCCCTTGAGCGGGGACTGAAGCAGGAGGTTTTTGAGGTTCATCGAGAACAGCGCGATGGCGCTTTCACTTGCGCGGTCGGTCATGTCGTTCCGGATCTCACGCTCCACGGACGGCGCGATGAGACGGTCGTAACTGTCACAGACCGCCGCGGAAAGGTGCGTGAACGCCGGGCTTTTCGGATTCGTGATGACTTCGGAAAAGAGGTAATTCAGAATAATGTCGCGCTCCACGGTGACGGACACGGACAGCGCATTCTCCTTTTCGCCGCGGTTGATGGCGAGAACACGGTGGGACGGGATCTTCGCCACGGATTCGCTGTGTTCGAAATACTGTTCGTACACAGCAGCGGCGTCTTCGAGTTTTTTCGTGGAGATCATCCCGTGACGTTCGGTAAGCGAACGAATCTCGCGGCGGTATTCCGCATTATCCGAAACGGTTTCGGCGATGATATCACGCGCACCGGCAAGGGCATCCTCTGCCGTCGCAACGGATTTTTCTTCATTAATATAGGCGGCTGCCGCTTCCTCGATCGGCGGAGCATAGGACTTCTCCTGCTTCATCAGAAGATCGGCAAGCGGCGTGAGCCCCCGTTCACGGGCTACAGATGCGCGTGTACGGCGCTTAGGACGGAAGGGACGGTAGATGTCGTCCACTTCCGTGACGGTCTCTGCGGCGGCGATGGCGGCGTTCACCGCATCGTCCAGCTTTCCCTGCGCGTCGATGAGCGCACGGACTTCATCCTTGCGCTTTTCGAGACTGCGCAGATACGTCAGACGGTCACAGAGCGTACGCAGGACAGTGTCATCCAGACCGCCGGTGACTTCTTTGCGGTACCGCGCGACAAACGGGACGGTGTTGCCCTCGTCGAGCAGTGCCACGGTCGCGGTCAGGCGGTCGTGGGAGATGTTCAGTTCATTTGAAAGTCGTTCAAGAATATCCATAGAATCTCCGATCGGGTTATTTTCCGAGCAAAACGTTGATTTCTTCTTCGGTCAGTTCGCGCCATTCACCGCGCGCGAGCTTTTTATCGAGCGTCAGCCCGGCGAACGTCAGGCGTTCAAGGTATGTGATCTCGCTGCCAACCGCGTGGAACATCCGCTTGATCTGATGGTACTTCCCTTCCGTGACGGTGATCCGTCCGTGGGTCGCATCGTCGAGCTGCACCGTACAGGGCTTGGACGTGAAGTCCGAAAGTTCCACACCGCTTTCCAGTCTCTTCTTCATTTCCATCGTCAGCGGCAGACATTCGAACCCGTACGTCTTTTCACGGTGATGTTTGGGCGAGAGCAGTTCATGCGCCGTGGGACCGTCGTTGGTCACAAGGAGGAATCCGACGGTGTCGATATCCAGCCGGCCGCAGGGGAACATACCGAGACGGGTGAACTCCGGAGGAAGAAGTTTCATGACGGATTTCGGATCATCGTCCGTCGTGCTTACATAATCGGCGGGTTTGTTGAGCATAATGTATTTGTACTTCGTCCAGCGGACCGCCTGTCCGTCCACCGTCACAGCGGCCGTCAGCTCGTCCACTTTCGCGGAAGGATCGCGCACGGCGGCACCGTTCACGGCAATACGCCCGGAACGGACGGCACGTCCGGCTTCGCTACGGGAGAAGATCCCGCTGTCGGCAAGGTATTTGTCAAGTCTCATCATTTGGAGAGTTTCCTTGGGGAAAACTTTTTTGAAAAAAAGTTCTCCCCAAACCCCTTTCAAAAAACTTCAGTCTGGGAGGTTATAAATAAATGTTGTAGAGGATCAGTCCGGCGGCGGCTGCGAGAACAAGGATCGCGGCGGCGGTACAGAAACCGATCCCGAAACTGCGGATGAATTTCATAAAAAAATGATAGGCACGCATATCGGCACCTCCTTTGCTGAGATACCGATAGGATTGCCTCTATGATAGCATATTTATTCCTCTTTTTCAAGGGTCTGCGGAGCTTCAAAAATATCTCAAATTTTTTTGAAGAAATTTCAAAAAAGGTATTGACAAACAAAAAACAATCTGATATAATATACACCGTCAGCGAGAGAGACACAAACCTCTCCGAAGAAAACAGCTGATAGCGGTATTGTGTAAAGGTAGCACAGCAGACTCTGACTCTGTATGTTGGGGTTCGAATCCCTATACCGCTGTTAAAAGAAAGCGCCGTCCGGACAATCGTCCGGGCGGTTTTCTTTTGTTTATTCTGCCGGACGTTTTCCGGATTTTTTGTTGATGTCGGACAAAAGTTCTTCTCCGTCTTCCCTTCCCAACCAAAAAGTTTGGTCAACATTGCCGTTTGATTTTTACACGCCGTTTGTGGTATTATTATAATGTAGGAAGTATTGGACTTGAGACCGGATCTTCCGGAGATGGGTATTTTATTATGATGTATCAGATCAACGACACGGTATTTTACGGAACCAACGGCGTCTGCCGGATCTCGGCAATCGAACAGCTCAGCTTTAACTCCGACCCGGACGATTACTACATTCTTCGTCCGGTATACAACAGTTCCTCCACGATTTTCGTTCCGCTCGGCAACGAAACCCTGTGCGGCCGGATCCGCCCGGTCATGACAGAGGAACAGCTCTGTGTTCTCCTCCGCCGGATGACGGAAGGAGAACCGGAATGGATCGAGGACAACAATCAGCGGCGTGCCGTTTACAGCGAGATTCTGCAGTCCGCGGATCCGGAGAAGGTGCTTGCCGTCCTCCGTTCACTTTACAACCGCAGCGAAACGCTCCGGCAGAAGAAAAAACGACTCCACATCTCCGACGAAAAGCTCTTTCACGACGCCGAACGGATGATTCACGAAGAGATCGCCTACGTCGCGGGCATCCGCATGGACGAAGTAAACGGCTATATTGAGCGCGAAGTCGGGAAAATGAAACAGTAAAGCCCTGCCCTTGTGCAGAAAATTTCATGCGAACTATTGCAATTTACCGGCAGTTATGGTATAATATCATGAAATAAGCCGGTATGTTGGAATTGGCAGACGAGGCGGACTCAAAATCCGCTGCCGGCAACGGCGTGCGGGTTCGACCCCCGCTACCGGCAGAAATAAAAAAGACAGGTTTTTCAACCTGTCTTTTTTTATGTTCTTTGCAGAATTTATCTCTTCTTGGAGATTGCGTAGCCTGCTGCGGAAACAGCTGCTGCGATTGCTGCGATTACTGCGAAGTCGAAGGTTTCGGGAGCTTCTTCAACGGTTTCTTCTTCAACCGGAGCTTCTTCAACTACTTCTTCTTCAACAACTTCTTCTTCAGCGGGAGCTTCTTCTGCAGCTTCTTCAGCGGGTTCTTCAACCGGAGCTTCTTCTGCAGGTTCTTCAACTGCCGGAACTTCTTCAACTACGGGAGCTGCAACAGTTTCGGTGAGAAGTTCAACTGCGCCGTTGGTAGATGCGGAAGGAGCTGCGAGCATCGCTGCGTCAACGAGAGCAACTGCGCCGTTTACGCCGTCAAATGCCTTAGCTGCTTCTTCGGTTTCGAAGAATGCAACGTATGCAACGTCAATTGCGGAATCCGGAAGAACTGCTGCCGGGTCGTCGCCGGTGTTCGCTTCTGCGTCACGGTTGGATTCCATCGGGTCAAGACGGAAGCCGAGACCGAGAGAATCCTTCCAGAGAGAAGTAAGAGTGGTCTTTTCGCTTACGGAAGTAAGGTCAACAACGATGGTTTCCCAATTGCCGGTGTGGTTCCACTTAACGGGGATGAACGGTTCAGCCGCGGGAGTGATGTAGATCTGACCGGTGAGGGTGTTGTCAAGGCTGTCCTTTTCGGTGATGGTTCTGTACTTGATCTGAGCCCAGGTTACAACTTCGGGGTCGATGTCGATGGTGTTTTCGTATGCGAAGTAGGGGTCGTTTGCGCTTGCAACGTAGTGAGCGTATTCGATGGTTTCGCCTGCGGGAGCTGCTTCAGCTGCCGGTGCTTCGGGAGCTGCTGCAACTTCTACATCCTTGGTAGCTGCGTAGATTGCAGCAACTTCGTCAGCGGAGAGGTAGGAATTGTAAACGGTAAAGTCGTCGATGCAGCCTTCGTAGTCGCCGTACTTCCACCAGGAGCAGAGCCAGGAACCGAGACGTACGGAGTAAACGAAGTTGGTTTCGAGCATGAGGTTGAACATTGCGGTGAGGTCGGTTGCGTTGCCGTTTGCGAACGGGTGGTCGGAGAAGAGTTCGCCGTCAACATAGAGGTCGATGTGGTCTTCGTTGTAAACAACGGTGAGCATCTGCCAGGTGTCAACATCGGTCATGTTGATGCCGCCGCCGACGTTCGCCGGGTCAGTCCAGATACGGGGAGCAATGCCGAGGGAAGTATCGTTGCCGTCGGTGTTGATCGCGGATTCAAGAGAAGTGGTGAGCGCGATGTAACCTACGTTCGCGATGTCGAGGGAGAAGATCGGAGCGGTGCCGTGGAGAGTGGAGCTGTCCGCGGTCTTGACCCACATGTTAACGGTCATACCGTTTTCCCAGTCGGTCTTTTCGAATACGTCGGTCTTGAGAAGGCCGTAGCTTGCGCCGGTTTCGCTGGTGCCAACGCCGTTGATCTGGAGAACCTGACCACGTTCGCTGTCATTAACGAGTTCGGCATTTACGAGTTCAACATCGCCTGCGCCGTTCGCGAAGTCGATGGTGAGAACGGGAGCAGCAACACCTGCAGCGGGAGCTTCGGCAGCTGCGGGAGCTGCTGCACCTGCGCCGGTCTTGGTGTTGGCGTCGGTACGGGTGGTGTTCGCCTTGTATTCTTCTTCGGTACCGAAGAACATCCATGCGGTGTTCTTTGCTTCGAGACCGAGTTCGAGCTTACCGCCGAATACTTCGCGGACAGCTGCTACGGTGTCAGCCATGGAAAGGCCGGTCATCTTGGATACGAGACGTACGGTTACGTCGGAGGATACCATACCCATCGGAAGGGTTTCGTATTCTACGGACATGTTGGTTACCTGGTAAGTACCGGTGGTAACGTTGCCTTCTTCGTCGATGAGTTCTTCATCGCGGCAGTTATTGCCTACGAGACAAGCGACTGCGCCTGCATCGAGAGCGTTGGTGGACTTAACGGTGAAGGTGGAGTCACCGCGGAGAGTGAGGGCGATCTTGCCTTCTACTTCTGCCGGGAACCATTCGGGGTTGGTACCGAGGTCGCAGAGAACGATTTCGTACCAGCCGGATTCGAGGTTGGAGAGCTTGTTGGTGTCGTATTCAACGCTGTTTGCGTCTACGCTGATGGACCAGTCGGCAGCAGAGCCGTCTTCCATCCAGAATACCTTCTGGGTCTTGTCGAGCATGTTGAGGGCAGCATCCCAGTATTCACTGTCAGAGCTGTCGAAAACAAACAGACCCGCGCTTGCGCTGATCGCGAGGGTAGCAACCATAGCTACTGCGAGCAGCATGCTGAGAATCTTTTTCATGTTTTCCTCCAATGAAAAATTGAAAAATGAGAATAATTACAATTATAAACATTCTTATAATCGTATGGTAACAGTGTACCTCAAAAAATGATTTTTGTCAATAGAATGAGGCGAATATTTGAAAAACAAAATTAAATAAACCTGTATTATAAAATATTGCATGTATAAGTTTCTTCAATAAATAACAGAATCTCCCTTTTCTGACCGGAGATTCCGTAAAGAATTTACGAATACCGGTTGATTTGTCGGACGGAACGAGATACAATAAAACGATACCGATCAAAGAAGAACCACGGAAAGATATAAGAAATGAGTTATTCGAAAACCGCCGTGAAAACGTTTCCGTTTCTCGGAAAATGCCTGATTTTCGTCATCCTCTGCTGGAACCTGTTCCACCTGATGCCCGTCGCGCCGTCCGGCTTCACGGAAGCGGAGTTCGGCATTCTTGTCGCGCTGTTTCTGGCGTTCCTGCCGGTGCGGGTGTCGTCGTTTCTGTTTTTTGCGAGTGCCGAACTTGCGCTGTTCTACCTCATCTACGACGGACTTTACGGTCTGGCGAAGCTGGCGGGGGCTCGTGCTGCCTTTCTGACGTTTACGTTCGACGGGATGCTGGTGCCGGTGGTCTGGGCGCTGTACCTTCTGTACGGTGTCATTTCCGCCAAACGGATTGTCACAACTTCGTACAAAATTACCACAAAACACGCCGTTCCGGACGGAAATCTGCGGATTCTTCAACTTTCCGACACGCATCCGGCGCGCCTGCAGACCCGACGGATGATGAAACGGTTTTATGCGGTTGCCGAAAATACAAAACCGGACATGATCGTGCTGACGGGGGATATTTTTGATGAATTTACACAACCGTCTAAATTCAAGGAATACTGTAAATTTTTCGCGGATACGCGTCCGCGGTACGGGACATGGTATGTGTTCGGCAATCACGACGCGGAATGGCACTGGCACCGACCGGCGCACACGCGGGAAGACATCTGCAGGCGGTTTGCGGAAGCGGGCGTTGCGATTCTCGAGGACGAATGCGCGCACATCTGCGGCGGCGCGATCCGGATCGCGGGTCGCCGTGACGCGATGGAGGAGCGCCTGACGCCGGAACAGCTTCTCGCGGAGCCGTTCGGCGGGCTGACCGTCCTGCTGTGCCACGAACCGGTGGAGCTGACGGCGTGTGCCGAAGCGGGGGCGGACGTTACCTTCGCCGGGCATACGCACGGCGGTCAGATCTTCCCGCTTGGTCTCCTGATGAAACACGTAACAAAAACGCACGAGCTGAACGCCGGCATCCGCGAAATCCTGCCGGGAAAATTTGCGGTGGTGTCGTGCGGTGTCGGGACATGGGGGTACCCCGTCCGGACGGAAGGAAAAAGCGAGATTGTTGTGGTGGATATTGGGGGAGTGAGTGCAATGGTGGAGTGAAGGGGAAACGGTCGCTTTCTTGAAAGAAAGCACGAGACACTTCGTGTCTCCGCAAAGAACTTTAATCTGTTGTAGCCGGTTTTTGCAGCTGATATGGGTTTGTGAGAGGGGGATTTTGGATGGGTCTGTGCGCTGACATTTAGTGCATCCCAGCTGACAAAATATGTGCGATCCAATTTCTGAGGAAGGGTGGAGACGGAAGTCAGGGGCCACCGAGACCCTGACTTCCCTCGCCGTATAGGCTAACCTCGATTTCGTGCTATTGTTAGAAATCTCTCTACGTAGAGAGATTTCCCGCTCGGCTTGGCTGTCGCCGTCCTCGCTTCTGTCAGTTCTGTCGGCTGACATACAGTTTCAACTAACGCAAAGCACGAACGGCGGCAGCCAAGGAGTGCGGTGTATTCCATACCGTAGCTGAATTCTAAAAGGGCGCACTATATCACGGATACGGAAGTGCCGAGCGCTGAACAAAATGTCATTTTGTGAAGTCGCTCTCCTATTCCTCATGGCTTTTACTACTCCACGTCAACGGATCGAACAGTTTAAGCCGTACTCGATCATGTTCCCCCTCTATTTAAGAGGTTTGGAGGAGAGTCTGAGAGGAACCTTTCCTCCGAAAAGGTTCCTCTCAGGAACGAAAGCCCCGCACCCACAAAATTTTGCAAAAAAGGAAAAACAATGAGATTCTACGATATTTTAAAAGAGACCTCGGAGCACGGCAGAGTGCCGTACCATATGCCGGGTCATAAGCGGAACCCGTCATTCGACTACCTCGGGGACGCCGCCGCGATTGATTTTACGGAGATTGACGGACTGGACAACCTTCATTCGCCGGGCGGGATTATCCGCGATACCATGAACCTTGCGAAGGAGATGTACGGAGCGAAGGAGTCGTTTATCCTTGTGAACGGCTCCACGGGCGGCGTGCTGGCGGCGGTTTATTCGTGCTGCCGCGGCGGAAAACCGCTCATTACCGTGCGGAATGCGCACAAATCCGTGTACAATGCCGCGGTGCTGTGCGGAAGTCCGGTGCATTACCTCATGCCGCGGCTGGCGGACGACGGGCTGATCCTCGATGTCACGCCGGAGGAAGCCGCACGTGCGATCGAAAACGCGCCGGATGCCGCCGCGCTGCTGATCACGTCCCCGACGTACGACGGCGTGGTGAGCGATGTCGAAGGGATCGCGGCGATCTGTCACCGGCACAGGATTCCGCTCATCGTCGACGCCGCGCACGGGGCACATCTCGGCTTTCTCGATCCGATGGTGGTGTCCCCTGTGGAGTGCGGCGCGGATCTGGTCATCATGAGCCTGCATAAGACACTGCCGTCCCTCACCCAGACGGGGCTGCTGCACGTTTCGGGCGATCTGGTCGATCCCAAAACCGTCGCGCAGTCGCTGACGATCTTCGAAACCTCCAGTCCGTCGTACCTTTTCATGGCGTCCGTGGACGGATGTCTGCATGAGATGAAGAATCCCGCGCTGTTCGCAGACTGGCGGGAGCGGCTGGACCGTCTTTACAGGGAAGCGAATGCCCGGAGGGGCGTTCATCTGCGCTTTCCGTGGCGGAAGCCGGACGCCGCGTTCGCGTTCGACGAAAGCAAGCTCATCCTGTCGTGCGACGGGTACGGCGGAGAAGAACTGGCACGGATCCTGCGGGAAGAATTCGGAATCGAGCCGGAAATGACCGCGCACGGGTATGTTCTGCTCATGACGGGTGCTGGCGATACGGACGAAATGACCGACCGGCTGTGCGGGGTGTTCCGGTATCTGGAGAAGCATCCGCGTCCGGCACGTTCCGCGGAATTCTGCGCGTCTCCGTATGCCGTTGTGCCGGAGTCGGAGATGCTGCTGGGGAACGCGCTGGAGGCAGAATCGGAGATCCTGCCGCTTGAGGATGCCTGCGGACGCATTTCGGCGGAATTCGTGATGCCGTACCCGCCGGGGATCCCGCTGATCGCGCCCGGCGAGGTGATCACGGAAGAACGGATCGCCGCCGTGCGGGATGCAATCGGCGTCGTCACGTCCCGCGGGGAATTCGACGGGACGCTGTACGTGGTGATGTAAAGTTGAAGTAATTTTCCAAAGAAACCTTGACAATACCGGACGTATGCGGTATAATAAACTCGTTCGTTTCAATCATTTCACAAAGGAGTATTATCATGAAAAGAATCCGTACCCTCGAAACCCGTGACCTCGCAAAGAGCGTAAAGAACGGCGGCTGCGGCGAATGCCAGACCTCCTGCCAGTCTGCTTGCAAGACATCCTGCGGTGTTGCTAACCAGAAGTGCGAAAACACCAAGAAATAATTGCACACGAAAAATGCCGCTTGTGAGACACCTCGCAGGCGGAATTTTATTATAGAAGGATGTGAGCGGGGAGATGCTTTTTGAAAAAAGCACCTCCCCGAACCCCTCCGCAAAAACTTTTCAACAGGAAAAAGACAAAGAAAAGTCAAATTTTTTTATTCAGGAACATTCTATGATTCATCAGTATCAATTAGGCGGGTACAACATTGTACTCGACGTTTACAGCGGCAGCGTTCATGTGGTGGACGAAGTGGCGTACGACATCATCGCGATGTACGAAACTCACACCCCGGATGAAATTTCCGCTGCCATCTGCGGGAAATACGCGGCGGACGGCATTACGGCGGAGGACGTTTCCGAATGTCTTGAAGACATCGAAGAACTCAAAAACGCCGGAAAACTGTTTACCGAAGACAAATACAAGAACAAGGTCATCGACTTCAAGAAGCGCAGCACGTCCGTGAAGGCGCTCTGTCTGCACGTCGCGCATACCTGCAACCTCAACTGCGAATACTGCTTTGCGGCACAGGGCAAATACCACGGCGAACGTGCGGTCATGTCCTTTGAAGTCGGCAAGGCGGCGCTCGACTTCCTCATCAAAAATTCCGGCAACCACGTCAACCTCGAAGTCGACTTCTTCGGCGGCGAACCGCTCATGAATTTCGACGTCGTGAAGCAGCTCGTTGCCTATGCGCGCTCCGTGGAAGGGCAGTACGGGAAGAATTTCCGCTTCACGCTGACCACCAACGGCATGCTCGTCGATGATGACGTCATCGAATTCGCGAACCGCGAATGCCACAACGTCGTCATGAGCCTCGACGGACGCCGTGAAATCCACGACGCGAGCCGCCGCGACTACATGAACAACGGCAGCTACGACAAGATCGTCCCGAAGTTCCAGAAGTGGGCGAAGGCGCGCGAAGGCCGCGAATACTACATGCGCGGCACGTTCACGCACGCAAACGTGGACTTCACGAACGACATTTTCCACATGGCGGACCTCGGCTTTGACAAGCTGTCGATGGAACCGGTGGTCTCCGCACCCGGCACGCCCTACGCGCTGACCGAGGAAGACCTGCCGAAGCTGTTCGAACAGTACGAAATCCTCGCGACGGAAATGCTCCGCCGCGAAAAGGAAGGACGTCCGATCACGTTCTACCACTACATGCTCGACCTGTCCCACGGCCCCTGCATCTACAAGCGCATCGCGGGCTGCGGCTCCGGTACGGAATACTTCGCGGTTACCCCGACGGGCGACCTGTACCCGTGCCACCAGTTTGTAGGCGATGAAAAATACAAGATGGGCGACGTCTGGAACGGCGTGACCAATTTTGACCTGCGCACGGACTTCATGTCCTGCAACGTCTACGCGCGCCGCGAATGCGACGACTGTTTCGCGAAGCTGTACTGTTCCGGCGGATGTGCTGCCAACGCGTACCACGCGACCGGCTCCATCTCCGGCGTGTACGAGTACGGCTGCAAGCTGTTCCGCAAGCGCATCGAATGCGCCATCATGATGAAGGTCGCACAGGCGGAAATGGGCACCTCCGACACCGTTTTCGCGGAAGACGCAACTGAATCCTGCGACGACTGCGACAGCTGTGTTGAATTTGAATAAATGAAGTTTCCTGGGGAAAACTTTTTGAAAAAAGTTTTCCCCAGACCCTTTTCAAAAACTTTCAGACTGGGGAAGGATAGTATGATTACGAAAAATTATACGGAACTGCCGCCGCTGCGTGCGGATTTGGCAAAGCATATGGAGGACACGCGGGCGTGGATCGAGGAACAGTGCGGACGTCCGGCGGAGGAAATGGCGGAGTTCTTTACGGTGCGGGAGGACGGTTACGACGAACATATGATGCAGTTCGCGCCGTGCTACGACGTGACGGCGGCGCAGATTCCGGCGGACTGCCGGTATCTGCTCGACCTCGGATGCGGTTCGGGGCTGGAGCTGGATGCGCTCGACCGCCTCTGCCGTGCGGAGGGACGTGCGTTCCCGAAGGTGTTCGGTGTGGATATGACGAAGGCGCTCGTCGATCAGCTGTTCGCGAAGCATCCGGACAAGGACATCACTGTGGAACTGGGAAGTTATTTTGACGTACCGTTTGGTACGGAAGAATTCGACTGCGCGGTGTCCGTGGAGTCGATCCATCACTTTTCATTGGACGAAAAGCTGCCGCTGTTCCGGAAGGTATGGGAAGCCCTGAAGCCGGGCGGCATCTTCCTGCAGTGCGACTATTTTGCCGCCTGCCCGGAGGAAGTCGACATGAACGAAGAGCACTGGCGCATCCGCCGTGCGATGAACAGGGACATCGGGGACGGGGATTTCGTCCACATCGACCGCCCGCAGATGGCGTACGACGAAGCGGCGGTCATGGAAAAAGCGGGATTTTCGGAAGTTCTGTACTGTACTGTCGGCGTGGAGGGAACGCTTCTGCTGATTGCGAAGAAATAAGAGGACAGAAATAGTAGTGGGGAAAACTTTTTTGAAAAAAAGTTTTCCCCACACCCTTTTCAAAAAACTTTAAACCGGATAAATCAGCAAAGTTTGTGCATGAATCTTATTGAATCAATCTGCACGATGCTTTGTTCTTTTGTTTGTTTAAAAGTTTTTGAAAAGGGGTTTGGGGAAAAACTTTTTTCAAAAAGTTTTTCCCCAGGAACTTCCTGTTATTCAAAATAAACGGTCTTGCCGGTTCTTGCGGATTCGTAAACTGCGTTGACGATACGGACGCTCTTCATCGCTTCGGTCGGCAGGATCGCCGGATCGCGGTCGTCGCGTACCGCAAGGATCATGTCTTCGACCATGTAACGGTGTCCGACGAGGATCGTCGGGTCGCCTCCCGCCGCGCCGCCGTTGCCGGAACCGTACTTCTTCAGCATGAATTCCTCTTCTTCCGCCGCGTCGAACGCGTCGATGCCCAGTTCGTCCGCGAAATCTTCGTCAAAATCCTTGAATTTCCACGTCTTCAGGACGTCCTGATCGGCTTCGACGGAGCCGTTGGTGCCGTAGAGCTGGATGTCCGTGCAGATGCCCGGGTAGCAGTTTGTGGACGAAACGAAGGTTGCGAGCGCGCCGTTTTTGAATTTGATGATCGAGACGGTCGCGTCTTCGGTTTCGATGTCGTGCGTGTAGATGCCGGTGTGGGAGGTCACGGATTCCACGTCGCCCATGAACCACTGCATGATGTCAACGGTGTGCACCGCCTGATTCATCAGGGAGCCGCCGCCGTCCATGTCCCAGGTACCGTGCCATCCTTCGTAGTAGTCCTGATTGCGGAACCACTTGACCGCGAAGGTGCCGAGGGTCAGGGTGCCGAGACGTCCCGCGTCGAGTGCTTTGCGGATCGCCTGCATGTCGAGGTTGAAGCGGTTCTGGTGGATAACGCCCGCCTTTAGACCGGTCGCGAGACGCGCTTCTTCGATCTTCTGCGCCGCGTCCGTGGTGATGTCGATGGGCTTTTCCACAAGAACATGCTTACCCGCGTGAAGGGCGCGTACGGCAAAGTCCGCGTGCATCGCGGACGGCAGGCAGATGCTGATGATGTCAACGTCCGGATCCTTCAGCAGTTCGTCGAATTCGGTGTACATCCGGAGACCCGGCTGCTTTGCCGCGATTTTTTCCATTTTTTCGGGGATCAGGTCGCAGACGGCGATCAGATCCGCGTTTTCCGACGCGATGGCCGCGTCACAGTGTCCTTTGCCGACGCCGAGTCCGACGACGGCGTATCCGAGTTTCTTTCCCATAATGTATATCCTTTCCTGAGAAGCTGCGTTCTGCATTTTTGAATTAACGGCTGCGGGGGGATGGGTCGATGCGGTTATGTTCCGGGGAATTTATCTTTTCTTTGTGAGTGCGTAGCCTGCTGCGGAAATTACAGCGGCTGCTGCGGCGATAACGGCTGCGTCGAAGGTCTGCGGAGCTTCTTCCGCAGTTTCTTCTGCTGCGGGTTCTTCCACAACAACTTCTTCGACGACAACTTCTTCGACGACAACTTCTTCGACGACAACTTCTTCAACGACAACTTCTTCAACGACAAATTCTTCAACCACAGGTTCTTCGACTGCGGGTTCTTCCGCCACGGGTTCTTCGACTGCGGGTTCTTCCGCCACGGGTTCTTCCACGACGGTTTCTTCAACCACGGGTTCTTCGGTTACAACCGGTTCAGGAGCAACGTCGGGAGCGAAGAGAAGAGAGGCTTCGGGACCGTCCATGTAGCCGGCGGAAACGCGGATTTCGGAGATGGTGCCGCAGAAGAGACGGCGGATGAGACCTTCCGGATGGATGGTGTTCTTGGTGGTTTCGCCGGTACCTGCCTTACGGCCTACGCCGACTTCCCAGCCGAACGCTTCGTCAACCTGGAAGATGGAACCGTCTTCGGTGAGGGTGCTGATGTATTCGCCGTCGAGGTAGATGTCGGTCATCGTACCGTCACAGGTTACCATGAAGTGCTTCCATTCGCCTGCGGGGATGGTGTTGTTTTCGAATTCGTTGTTGTTCTTGGTCATGAATTCGTCCACGTGAACGTACTGGATGCCGATTACGCCGTCGCTGCCCATGTAGCCGTCGCTGTTGGTGCCGGAGGGTTCGGTCACAGCGAGGGTGAGCGGGGGTTCGTTCTGACCGTCAACAACGCCCTGACGGGAGAAAATGCCTGTGTAGCGGTTGTAGTTGATATTGAAATCGGGGGAGAGCTTGAAGTAAACTTCAACCGTCCAGCCGCCTTCGCCGTTGAAGGAGTTCAGCGGGGCGCCGGACTTGGTTTCCAGATACTTACCGGAGGTGTATGCGCCGGTGTAGGTATTTTCGGAGGGATCGTAGGGGTCAACGGACTGCGCCTGTTCCAGAGAGTTGTTGAAGAGCAGGGCGGTCTTGTCTGCTTTCGCGGTGAGGTCGGCGTTGTTTACGCCTTCGTCCCATTCAAAAACATACAGTTCATCGCCGTTGCCTTCCACAGCGGTAACGAGATCGTTGCCGTTGCCGGAGAGGTCGATGAAGGTGAGTTCGTCTTTGGCGATGTCGCCGGTATAATAAGCGGGGTTGTCCTGGAATTTCCAGTGAGCGAGGACTGCATTCGTTTCTTCTGCGGCAAACGCGGGGATCGCGGATGCGGCGGCAGCGGAAACAGCCAGCAGTGCGCTGATGAGAATGTTACGGAGTTTCATAATGTACCTCGTTAAGTCGGATAATCGGATAGAAAGAAAGGCAGCCGTTAATTCAAAAATGCGGAACTTTGTCCTGTGCTCATCTATAGTTATATTATAAACAAAAAACGGAAATTTTCAATACGGATGTGCGGATTTCCGCGTGATTTTTTCGGGGATTCCGACACTGTCATTAAAAATTAAAAAAAAACACTATATTCTGCGGAGAAAATATGTTAAAATAAAGAAAAATACATCATGGATCCCTGTAAGTGCATGACCCTGTTATTTTTTTGTTCAGAAGGAGAAGTTATTTATGAAAAAATATATTGCATTTATTCTCGCCGCACTGATGCTTGCGATGACGGCCTGCTCGTCCGGAGAATCGGAGGAAACCGCAGCGGACACCGAAGCTTCCGCGGCGGAGGAGATCGTTCCGGAGGTTCCGGAAGAAACCGAAGAGGAGACCGAGGAAAAAGTCAAGCACGAACGTCCCGAAGAAGTGGAAGTCATCGACTACTCCAAGCTTGAACTCGAGAAGGACCCCGTATACGACCGTGCGGCGGGGCTGCTCGTTCTCTATTTCACCGACCACGAGATCGTATATCCCGCAGATGCCAAGTGTTCGATCGGTCTGATCTCCGATGAAGAAGCGGTTTCGATCACCGGTACGCCCGACATGGAAGCATATCCGGATATGTTCATCGACAACGACGATTTCTGCGGCATTGCCATCAAGGTATCGGAAGAAATTCCGGCGGGGGAATATTTTGTTTCCGTCACATTTGACACCTACATCGTGAACTTCGACTATACGGTACAGTAATCCGCGGAAGACTGGTTCTTCTGTATTCATTGGAGGTCTGACATGAAACTGCATTTTCTCGGCACGGGAGCCGCGGACTGGGACATCTCGAAAGCGACCGCGTCCCCGGATTTCCGCCGCCATTCGTCCATGCTGGTCGACGGCTGTCTGCTCGTCGATCCCGGCGCGTGCATCTTTGAATTCGAATCGACCTGCGGCTATACCGGTCTCTATTCCGGTGTGACCGACATCGTCTGCACGCACAAGCACGGCGACCACTACAACCCCGAAACCGTGAAGAAACTCGAGGCACAGGGCGCCGTCTTCCACGACATGATGGCGGGCGACACCGTCGAGACGGAAACGCACATCATCCGTGCCTTTGAAGCGAATCACCGCACGGCGAACCTGCCGATGCACCTCGTGATCGAATCCAAAGCGGACGGCAAGCGTATCTTCTACGGCTGCGACGGCGCATGGCTCTTTTATGACACCTACCGCGCCCTCATGTCCATCGGACACTTCGACATGATGATCTTCGACTGCACCATCGGCGATATCCACGGCGACTACCGCATCTTCGAACACAACAACGTCGCCATGATCTCCGAAATGCGTGACCTCTTCCTGAAAATCTGTCCCCGCTTCACCGCATCCCACCTCGCCCGTACCCTCCACCCCGCCACCCACGCCGAAACCGCCGCCGTCCTCGCAAAATACGGCTTCGAAACGGCGCATGATGATTTGGTTATGGAAGTGTGAGTGATCGGGGAAAACTTTTTGAAAAAAGTTTTTCCCCGAACCCCTTTTCAAAAACTTTCAGACTATTGTACAGACAAAGAAAGTGCAGATTTGAAGTAACAAAATTGCTGTAAAATTTACAGCCGGTTTGTTTCTCCGGATCTGCACTTTCTTTGTCTGCCGTAACAGATTAAAGCTTTTTGAAAGGGGGCCGGGGAAAACTTTTTCTCGAAAAAGTTT